>JAHDDY010000023.1:10251-47702 GCA_020629115.1 Paracoccaceae bacterium
GCGCCCCATCGGAGAGGCGACGGCGGAGGGCCTAGGCCTGCTGATGGGCGGTGCCGCACCGGACGGTGCAATGCCGGACGGCGCGACGGCGGAGGGGGCCTGACGACATGCTCGAACGCCGCGTCTCGCCCTCCCCCGCCCTCGCCGTCCTCTCGCCGGTCATCGCCATGGCGCTGACCGTCCTTGCCGGCTTCGCGCTCTTCGCCGCGCTCGGCAAGGACCCGGTCGAGGCGATGCGCATCTATTTCCTCTCCCCCTTCACGGACGCGTACAACCGCTCCGAACTGCTGGTGAAGGCCATCCCGCTCGCGCTGATCGGATCGGGGCTGGCGATCTGCTTCCGGGCGGGGGTGTTCAACATCGGCGCGCCGGGGCAGTATACGCTCGGCGCGATCTTCGCCGGGGGCGTCGCGCTCCACGCGCCGGAGGGGGCGGCGATGGTCTGGCTGCTGCCCGCCTGCATGGCCGCCGGATTCGTCGGGGGGATGCTCTGGGGCTGGATACCGGCCCTCCTGCGCGTGACTTCGGGGGCGAACGTCATCCTCGTCAGCCTGATGCTCACCTATGTCGCGCAGCTTCTGCTCGACTGGCTGGTGCGCGGGCCGTGGGCCGACCCGCTCGCCTTCGGCTTCCCGAAGACGGCGCGGTTCCCCGACGGTGCCCTAATGCCCAATCTGGTGGCGGGCACGCGGCTGCACTGGGGACTGGTGCTCGCGGTGGTCGCGGCGCTGATCCTGTGGTGGATGCTCGCGCGGACCCGGCGCGGCTTCGGCATCCGCTCGATGGGCCTCGCGCCCAGGGCGGCAGCCTTCGCGGGCTTTTCGGAGGCGCGGACGATCACCTTCGTCATGCTCGTCTCGGGCGGCCTCGCGGGCCTCGCGGGGGCGGTCGAGGTGACCTCGACCATCAAGCAGCTCCAGCCCGATATTGCCGCCGGATACGGCTTCGCCGCGATCATCGTCGCCTTCCTCGGACGGCTCAACCCGCTCGGCTCGCTGCTCGCCGCGCTGGCGCTGGCGGTCACCTATATCGGCGGCGAGAACGCGCAGATCCTGCTCAAGCTGCCGAAGAACGCGGCCTTCGTCTTCCAGGGGATGCTGCTCTTCTTCCTGCTCGCCTGCGATACGCTGATCCACTACCGCGTGCGGGTGCGCCGCGTGGCCGGGGGGGCCTAGATGGAAGCGTTTCTCGTCACCATGATCGTCGCCGCCACCCCGCTGCTGCTCGCCGCCACCGGGGAGCTGGTCGCCGAACGTTCGGGCGTTCTGAACCTCGGGGTCGAGGGGATGATGCTGCTCGGCGCGGTGGCGGCCTTCGCGGTCGCGCTGTCGACCGGCTCGCTCGCCGCCGGCTTCGTCGCGGGGGCCGCCGCGGGCGCGGGGGCGGCGGCGCTGTTCGCGCTGGTGGCGCTGGGGTTCACGGCGAACCAGGCGGCGACGGGGCTGGCGCTCGCCATCTTCGGCACCGGGGTCTCGGGGCTGATCGGGCAGGGCTACGTCGGCAACGCCATCGACCCGCTCGGCCCGCTGGTCGCCGCCGACTCCCTGCCCGACCACTGGCTCGCCCGGGTGGCGCTGGGTCGCGACGCGATGGTCTACGTTGCGATCGGGATCGCGGTCGCCGTCTGGATCTACCTGACCCGCACGCGCTCGGGGCTGAAGCTGCGCGCCATCGGCGACGATGCGGAATCGGCCCATGCGGTGGGGCTGAGGGTCCTGCCCTCGCGGTGCGCCGCCGTGCTGTTCGGCGGGGCCTGCGCCGGACTGGCGGGGGCGTATCTCTCGCTCGCCTACACCCCGCTCTGGGGCGAGAACATGACGGCGGGGCGCGGCTGGATTGCGCTGGCGCTGGTGGTCTTCGCCGGATGGGGACCGATCCGCGTGATCTTCGGCGCCTATCTCTTCGCCGCCGCCTCGCTGGCCCAGTTCTACGGCGGGGCGCTCGGCCTCTCGATCCCGTCGCAGTTCCTGTCGATGACGCCCTATCTCGCGACCATCCTCGCCCTCGTCGTCATCTCGGCGGCGCGCCGGGGCGGCGCGGCCCCGGCCATGCTCGGCCTGCCCTTCAGGCCCACGCGCTAGATGGCCGACGCCATCATCTCGGCGCGCGACGTGATCAAGTCCTTCGGCGACTTCCGCGCCCTCGACGCCGTGTCGCTCGACGTGGCGCGGGGCGAGCGCGTCGTTGTCTGCGGCCCGTCCGGGTCGGGCAAGTCGACGCTCATCCGCTGCATCAACCGGCTGGAGAGGCACGAGGCCGGCACCATCGCGGTGAACGGCGTGCCGGTGGACGACAGCCGCCGCAGCCGCGAGGCCCGGCGCGGGACGGTGGGGATGGTGTTCCAGCAGTTCAACCTGTTCCCGCATCTCACCGTGCTCGACAACCTGACCCTCGGCCCCATGCGGGCGCTGCGCAAGCCGGAGGACGAGGCACGCGAGATCGCAATGCGCTATCTGGCCCGCGTGCGCATCCCCGAACAGGCGGACAAGTATCCGCGCCAGCTCTCGGGCGGACAGCAGCAGCGCGTCGCCATCGCCCGGTCGCTGTGCATGGAACCCGAGATCATGCTGTTCGACGAGCCGACCTCGGCCCTCGACCCGGAGATGATCGGCGAGGTGTTGGCCGTGATGACGGAACTGGCCCGGACGGGCATGACGATGATCGTCGTGACCCACGAGATGGGCTTCGCGCGCGGGGTGGCCGACACGATGGTCTTCATGGACCGGGGCCGCATCGTCGAGACGGCCCCGCCCGCGCGCTTCTTCGCCGCGCCGGAGACGGAACGCTGCCGCGACTTCCTGCAGAAGATCCTGCACCATTGAGGAAGCGCATGACCGATCGTATCGCCCTCCTCGCTGCGCAGTGCCCGGCCTCGAACTGTCGTCACCCTCGGGCCCGTTCCGAGGGTCCATCCCTCGGCCGGTGCGTCCGCACGGGCGGCGACATGGATGGCCGGGACAAGCCCGACCATGACGGACCGAAAAGGCGCCCGGCATGATGCGCGCCGCCCTCCTTGCCGCCCTCGCCCTCCTCCTGGGCGGCTGCTCCGCAGACTGGGGCTGGTACGTGGTCGATCCTTCGACGCAGACGGGGTGGACGAACCTGAAGTTCCTGCTCGGGGGTCTCTACTACACCATCCTGCTCTCGCTGACCGCCATCGCCATCTCCGTCGTCGTCGGGCTGCTCGTCGCGCTGCCAGGCCTGTCGCAGTACCGGGCCTTGCGCGCCTTCAACCGCGTCTACGTCGAGGTGGTGCGGTCGGTGCCGATCCTGGTGCTGATCCTGTGGGTCTACTACGGATTGCCGCAGGTCATGGACATCACCATCGGCGTCTTCTGGGCCGGGGTCATCGCGCTGGCCCTATCGGACAGCGCGTTCCAGGCGGAGATCTTCCGCGCGGGCATCCAGTCGGTGGACCGGGGGCAGTACGAGGCGGCGCAGTCGGTCTCGCTCGGCTACGTCGATACGATGCGCTACGTGATCCTGCCCCAGGCCATCCGTCGCATCCTGCCGGCACTGGGGAATCAGCTGGTCTACATGCTCAAGATGTCGTCCCTCGTCTCGGTCATCGGGATGCAGGAACTGACGCGCCGGGCCAACGAGCTGGTGGTGACGGAGTACCGTCCGCTGGAGATCTATACCGTGTTGGTGCTCGAATACCTCGTCCTCATCCTCATCGTCTCCGCCCTCGTGCGGCGACTGGAGCGGCGACTAAGGGCTGATGAGCGATAGTATCGCCATTCTCAATATCCCTTCGCCACCGGGTGCGCGTGAGATACGGCCGCCTCTTCCATACTCCCGAAGCCCTGGAAAACCGCTGCATATAGAGCCCTTTCATATGCAGCGGTAGCGCAAACGGGAATGGTGCGCCGAGAAGGATTTCCTTCGAACGCGTCAACGCCCTCAAGGAGCGAGCGCGGTCGAGCGGCAGGACGAACGGAGATGGTGCCCCCGGAGGGATTCGAACCCCCGACCTTCGGTTTACAAAACCGCTGCTCTACCAGCTGAGCTACAAGGGCGACCGGGAAGGGTTCTAGCGTGCCGGGCGGGGGGGGAGCAAGGGAGCGGGCGGCAGGCCGGGCGAAAAAATCGGGCTTGGAGCGATGGCGGAGCTATCATGGCCCTCCACCGCCCTTAGCCCCGGAGTCCCGCAATGCGCTTTCCCGCCCTGTCGCCCCACCCGTCCCGCCGCTCGGCCGTCCTGGCGACGAGCATGGTCGCGACTTCGCAGCCGTTGGCGGCGCAGGCCGGGTTGACCATGCTGGCGCAGGGGGGCAATGCGGTGGACGCGGCGCTGGCCACGGCGATCGCGCTGACGGTCGTGGAGCCGACCGGCAACGGCCTCGGCTCGGACGCCTTCGCGATCCTGTGGGACGGCGCGGCGCTGCACGGGCTGAACGCCTCGGGCCGTAGCCCCGCCGCCTGGACGCCGGAGCGCTTCGGCGGCGCGATGCCGGAGCGGGGGTGGGAGACGGTGACGGTGCCCGGCGCGGTGGGCGGCTGGATTGCCCTGTCGGAGCGGTTCGGGCGGCTGCCCTTCGACGATCTGTTCCAGCCGGCGATCCGCTACGCGCGCGAGGGTTTCGCCGTCTCGCCCGTCATCGCGCGGTTGTGGGGGATCGGCGCGAGGACGCTGGGCGACCAGCCCGGTTTCGCCGCGCATTTCATGCCGGACGGGCGGGCGCCGGTCGCGGGGGAGCGGTTCGCCGCACCCGACACCGCCGCGACGCTGGCGGCCATCGCGCGCAGCGGGGGCGAGGCGTTCTACCGCGGCGCGCTGGCCGAGCGCATCGCGGCGGAGGCGGCGCGGCACGGGGCGGTGCTGACGGCGGACGACATGGCCGCGAACGTGCCGGACTGGTGCGGAACGATCCACGCGGGCTTCGACGGGGCCGACCTGCACGAGATCCCGCCCAACGGCCAGGGCATCGCCGCGCTCATGGCGCTGGGGATGCTCTCCCATACCGATATCCGCGATCACGGCCCGGACGACCCCGCCGCGCTGCATCTGATGTGGGAGGCGACGAAGCTCGCCCTGCGCGACGCGGAGGCGTACGTGGCCGATCCGGCGGCGATGGCGGCGGTCGGGGCCGCGGACCTGCTGGACGATGCTTACCTGAGCGCCCGCGCCGCGCTGATCGACCCCGCCCGGGCGCAGGATTTCGGGGCGGGCGCGCCGACGCGGGGCGGGACGGTCTACCTCGCCGCCGCCGACCGGGACGGGGTGATGGTCTCGTTCATCCAGTCGAACTATGCCGGCTTCGGGTCGGGCGTCGTGGTGCTGGGGACGGGCATCCACATGCAGAATCGAGGCTGCGGCTTCGTGCTGGAGCCGGGTCACCCGAACCGCGTGGCCGGGGGAAAGCGGCCCTTCCACACCATCATCCCCGGCTTCCTGATGGAGAACGGCGCGCCGCGCATGGCTTTCGGCGTCATGGGCGGGCCGATGCAGGCGCAGGGGCATGTGCAGATGATCCTGCGCACGCGCCTGTGGGGCGAGGACGTGCAGGCCGCCGCCGACGCCCCGCGCTGGCGCGTGACCGAGGGTCTCGGCGTCGCTTGCGAGAGCGCGATGCCCGGGGCGACGCTCGATGCGCTGGCGGCGCTTGGCCATCGCATCGTCCGCGAGCCGCCCGATTCGGCTTTCGGCTTCGGCGGGGCGCAGTTGATCCATCGGCTGGATAGCGGGGTGTACGCAGGCGGGTCGGACCCGCGCAAGGACGGCTGCGCGGTCGGGTTCTGAACGATCTGCGACGCGGGGAGGGTTTCGTTCATCCTATCCGTGTTCCATGGGAGCATCCGCACCCAATGAAGGCGATCCGATGCGACCCCTGTTCCTTGTCCTGCTTCTGACGGCCGCGCCCCTGCCCGCTTTTGCCGCCGACCTGCTGCTGTTCGAGGCGCGGGGGTGCTACTGGTGCGACAGATGGAAGGACGAGGTGGGCGATTATTACCACCTGACCCGCGAGGGCCATGCCGCGCCCCTGCGGGTCGTCAGCCTCGACCGGCCCACCCCGCCCGATCTGACATGGGTGCGCGGGGTGCGCGCCTCGCCGACCTTCGTGCTGGTCGACCGTGGGCGCGAGATCGGGAGGATCGTGGGCTATGACGGAGAACAGGCGTTCTGGCGGCAGATGACGGGTATCATGGGCAGGATTCCCGCTCCGCTCCGACACAGGATCGCCCATCCCGTGCCGTAGCCGACGCCCCTGATCGTCGGCTCCCGCCCCCGGCAAGGAGCGAGAGCCGATACGTCCTCATTCCGCCGCCATGCCCAGGAAGCCGCCCGACTGGCGCTTCCAGAAGCTGGCGTAGAGACCGCCCTTCTCCAGCAGCGCCGCATGGGTGCCGTCCTCGACGACCCGGCCCGCATCCATGACGACGATGCGGTCGAGATGGGCGATGGTCGACAGGCGGTGCGCGATGGCGATGACCGTCTTGCCTTCCATCAGGTCGGCCAGCTCCTCCTGGATCTCCGCCTCGACCTCCGAATCGAGCGCGCTGGTGGCCTCGTCCAGCACGAGGATGGGCGCGTCCTTGAGGATGGCCCGGGCGATGGCGATGCGCTGGCGCTGACCACCCGAGAGCTTCACGCCCCGCTCGCCGACATGGGCCTCGAAGCCCGTGCGCCCGGCGGGGTCGGACAGGTCGACGATGAAGTCGTGCGCCCGCGCCCGCTCCGCCGCCTGCCGCGCCTGTTCCGGCGTGGCGTCGGGGCGGCCGTAGAGGATGTTGTCCATGACCGAGCGGTGCAGGAGCGCGGTATCCTGCGTCACGACGGAGATGTTCGCGCGCAGGCTGTCCTGCGTGACGCGCGCGATATCCTGCCCGTCGATCTCGATCCGGCCCTCCTCCACGTCGTAGAAGCGCAGCAGGAGGTTGACGAGCGAGGACTTGCCCGCGCCCGAGCGCCCGATGAGACCGACGCGCTGGCCCGGCGCGATGGTCAGGTCGACATGGCGCACGCCGCCCACCTCGCGGCCGTAGAGGAAGCGCGTCTTATGGAAGGCGATCTCGCCGCGCGTGACCGTCAGGGCCGGCGCCTCCGGCGCGTCGACCACCTCCCGCGTGCGGGCGATGGTCTCGTACCCCTCCATCGCGACGCCGATATTCTGGAACAGCTGCGTCAGCGCCCACATGATCCAGGTCGTCATAGCGGAGATGCGCAGCATGACGGCGGTGCTCGCCGCCACCGCGCCGACGCCGATCTCGCCGTTCGACCACAGCCACAAGCCCATGCCGCACACCCCCGCGATCAGCAGGGTGTTGATGACCAGCAGCCCCGCCTCCATCATCGAGATGAGCCGCATCTGCGCCTGGAAGGTCGTGTAGGTCTCGTCGATGGCCTCGCGGGCGTAGGCGTCCTCGCGCGCCGAATGGGCGAAGAGCTTGACGGTCTGGATGTTCGTGTAGCTGTCCACGATCCGCCCCGTCATCGCCGAGCGTGCTTCCGACATCTCCTTCGCCGCCCGGCCCGAACGGGGCACGATGTAGACGGCCAGCGCGACGTAGGCGGCGAGCCACAGCAGGAACGGGATCGTCATCCGCCAGTCGGCATCGGCCAGCAGCAGCAGCGCCCCGAGCGTGAAGATCGAGGAATACCACAGCGCGTCCAGCACCGTGTAGACCGCATCCCCGACCGCCGGGCCGGTCTGGATGATCTTCTGCGCGATGCGCCCCGCGAAATCGTTCTGGAAGAAGCCGACAGACTGGCGCAGCACGTGCCGGTGCGTGCGCCAGCGCACCAGCGCGGCGACGGGGGTGAGGTAGCTGATATTGATGAGGCAGATGGCGATGAGGTCGACCATGGGGCGCAGCAGCAGCGCCACCGCCGCCATGACGAGGATCTCGGTGCCGTGCGCGGCCCAGATCTCCGCCGGGGTCGTGCTCTCCATCATGTCGACGAGCCGCTGTACGTAGCGGAACATCAGCATTTCCAGCAGGGCCACCGCCGCCCCGAAGACAAGCGCCATCGCGACGACCCAGCGAACGGGCCAGATCATCGCGACGAAGAATTTCGTCAGCGTAGGCGGTACCGCGCTCTTGTCGTCATAGGGCTGGAAGGGATCGACGCGGGTCTCGAACCAGCGAAACATGGGAAGTCTCCATCGGCGTTCAGGGGTCAAGGGCACCTGAAGGCGATGGAGGGGGTGTCAGCGCACCCGAACCATCACCGCATCAGCGCCCCTTGCGGGGAGGCGGAAGGGAATCATGGATATCTCGGTCCGGTGAACATGGAGGCGGGTGTAGGGATTTCGCCGCAAGGGCGCAAGCCGTTATGCGACCGCCGACCTCAGGACAAAAATAAAGGCCGATGCAACGGTGAAGTGCATCAGCCTGAAGAATGGCTCCGGAGGAGGGATTCGAACCCCCGGCCAAGCGATTAACAGTCGCTTGCTCTACCGCTGAGCTACTCCGGAACGTGGGGGAGGATATAGCGAAGCGGATTCGATCCGTCCAGTGTGTTTTCCATCGAAATCGCGGGGTTTTGCTGTAGCGTGACGGGTACGGAAACGGACGCGCGGGGAGGGGTTTCGCCATGGCGCACGGATACGAGGGCGGGCGGCTGAACCTGCCGTTCGTGGGGATCGCGACGTTCGGGAAGTACCCCTACGTCCCCGACTGGTCCGCCATCGACGCCGACGTGGCCGTGCTCGGCGCGCCCTTCGACTTCGGCACGCAATGGCGCAGCGGGGCCCGATTCGGGCCGCGGTCGGTGCGCGAGGCCTCGACGCTCTTCGCCTTCGGCCATGCCGGGGCCTACGACCACGAGGACGATGCGACCTATCTCGACGGGGCGCGGATCGTGGATATCGGGGATGCCGATATCATCCACACCGATACGGACGGCTCGCATCGCAACATCGAGGCGGGCGTGCGCGCCATCCTCGCCGCCGGGGCGCTGCCGGTGGTGATCGGGGGGGATCATTCGGTCAATATCCCCTGCATCAACGCCTTTTCGGAACACGAACCGTTCCACATCGTGCAGATCGACGCGCATCTCGACTTCGTCGACGAGCGCCACGGCGTGCGCCACGGGCACGGCAACCCGATGCGCCGGGCGGCGGAAAAGCCCTACGTCACGGGGCTGACCCAGGTCGGCATCCGCAACGTCTCCTCCACGGCGCGCGAGGGCTACGTCGCCGCGCGGGAGATGGGGGCGGACATCCATTCAGTGCGCCAGTTCCGCGCCATCGGCCCGGCGGGCATGGTCGAGCGGGTGCCCGAGGGCGCGCCGGTCTACCTGACCATCGACATCGACGCCTTCGACCCTTCCATCGCGCCGGGCACGGGTACGCCGTCGCATGGCGGGTTCCTGTACTACGAGATCCTGGAATTCGTCGCCGGCATCGCGAAGCGCAACCGCATCATCGGCATCGACCTGGTCGAGGTCGCCCCCGACTACGACCCCAGCGGCTCGACGCAGATTCTCGCGGCGCAGCTGCTGTTGAATACCATCGGGCGCATTCTCCATGTCCGGGAGAACGGCTGAAAGGGCCGCCTCTCACTCATAGTCGTATTCCTTCACCGTCGCGGCCGCCTCCATCGCGCTCGATACCTCGCGGGGCATGTACTTCTCGTCGTGCTTGGCGAGGACCGTCTCGGCGCGGAAGCGGCCATCCGCGTAGTAGCCTTCGGCGACGACGCCCTGCCCTTCGGCGAAGAGGTCGGGAAGGACGCCGCGATAGGCGACCTCGACGGTCTCGTTCATGTCGGTCACGGCGAAGGTGACGGTCTCGCTCGTGCCCCGGTCGACCGACCCCTCGACCACCATGCCGCCCACGCGCAGGCGGCGGTCCGCGCCGATCTCGCCATCCGCCTCCTTGGCCATCAGCTCGGTCGGGCCGAAGAAGAAGACGATGGAATCGCGCATGGCCAGCGAGACCAGCACCGTCGACATGGCCAGCGCCACCCCGCCGAAGACGAGGAGCATGATCCGTTGTTTCTTGCGCAGGCGTGCCATGGCGGTCCTTCTAGGCCGGGAATGCGTCAGACGAGTGGCGGGCCGTCGCTCTCCTCACCCGGCTCGTGGATGCGCGGGTCGAGGGCCGCGTTGACCTCCGCGCCGAAGATGAATATCGCGCCGCTGATGTAAAAGAACAAGAGGCAGACGATCACGCCCGCGAGGGTGCCGTAGGTGACCGAATAGCTCGGCACGTACTGGAAATAGATAGAGAACAGGCTCGCCAGCGCGATCCACAGCGCCGCCGTCAGCAGCACGCCGGGTACCAGCGGCCCCCGCGGGCGGCGCGCGGGCAGGAAGTAGTGCAGCACGAACAGGAACAGGAGCATCACCCCCGTCCCGATGCCGAGCAGCACCCAGCGGGACACGGCCCCCAGCGGAATGGAGACGTAGGGGATATCCGGCGCGAGCGCGCGGATGGTCGGCGCGACGATCACGAAGAAGGAGATGACGATGAAGGCGGCCACCCCGGCGAGGGTGAAAGCGATGGAGATCAGCCGCCCGACCACGAAGTTCCGCTGTCCCACCAGATCGTAGGCCCGGTCGAGCGCCGAGCGCAGCGCCTCGAAGGCGTTGGACGCGATCCACAGCGCGATCACGGCGTAGATGCTGATGAGGCCGGGCGGCTCCGCGTCGAGCACCTCCTTGACCGCCGGCTCCAGCGTCTGAGCCACGTGCCAGGGCAGGACCGTGAACAGGAAGTCCATCGTCGGGTTGACCCCCGCCTCCCCGAACACCGCGCCGAGCAGCTCGGCGGTGAAGATGAGGAAGGGGAACAGGGACAGGAGGCCCGTATAGGCCATGTACCCCGCGATCGCCGCCCCGTCATTGGCGGTGAAACCCCAGACGGCGCGCTTGACGATCTCGTAGATGTGCAGGACGCGCCGCATCGCGCCTCAGGGAAAGAGCGGCTGCTGCAACAGGCCGGTGGTCTCGGGCAGCCCGTGCATGATGTTCGCGTTCTGGATGGCCTGACCCGACGCGCCCTTGACGAGGTTGTCGAGCACGGAGACGAGGATCGCCCGCCCCGCGCGCCGGTCCGGCACCACGCCGATACGCTGGTAGTTCGAGCCGCGCACGTGGCGCGTCTGCGGCAGGGCGCCGAGGGGCAGGACGTCGACGAACGGCTCCGGCTCGAACCGCGCGGCGAGGGCCGCATGGATGGCCTCCGCCTCGCCCTTCACGTAGATCGTCGCGAGGATGCCGCGGTTCTGGGGGATCAGGTGCGGGGTGAAGGTCACCTCGACAGGGCGACCGGCGGCTTTCGAGAGTTCCTGATCGTATTCGGCGGTATGGCGGTGACTGCCGACGCCGTAGGCGTGGAAGCCTTCGGAGACCTCGGCGAAGAGCGTCCCCTCCTTCGCCGCCCGCCCCGCGCCGGACACGCCCGATTTCGCATCCACGACGATGTCGTCCGTGTCGATCAATCCCTGCTCGACCAGCGGGACGAGCGGCGTGACGCCGGTGGCGACGTAGCATCCCGTGCTCGCCACCAGGCGGGCAGCGGCGATGTCGTCCCGATAGAATTCCGGCAGGCCGTAGACGGCGCTTTTCTGAAGGTCGGTCGCGGTGTGCGCGCCGCCGTACCATCGCTCGTAGTCGGCCGGATCGCGCAGGCGGAAATCGGCGGAGAGATCCACGATCCGCACGCTGTCGGGCAGGCCCTTGATCACGCCCTGCGTCGTGGCATGGGGCAGCGCGCAGAAGACATGGTCCACCGCGCCGAAGTCGATCTCCTCGATCCGCGCGAGGGTCGGCAGGTCGACATGCGACAGGTGCGGAAAGACCGCGCCCATCCCCTGTCCCGCCTTCCGGTCGGCGGAGAGGGCGACGAGGCGGTACTCGGGCACGACCGAGAGCAGGCGCACCAGCTCCGCGCCCGTATAGCCGCTCGCCCCGAGTATCGCCGTCCTGATCGCGCCCATGATCCCGCCTCCGTCGGATGATGGCCGAGGCATAGGGCAAGGGACGGCGGAGTGCAATCGGGGTCGAGGGAGTGCGCTCCCTCGCCCCGCCCCCCGGCCCGACCGGGGGCCTCGACGAGCGGACGCAGCTTTCCGAGCCGCACTGCATCCGGGGCGGCGCAGGTCGGGCGATGCTATCCGCCCGCCCGATGCTCGAATAGCGGCATCGCCGTCTCGCCCATCCGCCCCTGCCCCGTCGGGCACAGATCGAGCAACGGGCACCCCTCGCAGGCGGGATTGCGCCAGTGGCACGTCTTCTGGCCGAGGCGCATGAAGACCTGATGATGATCGTAGACCTGCTGCGCGTCCCAGTCGTCCGGCACGAAGCCTTCGAGCACGGCATGGGACGGGCCGACCCCCATCTTGGGCGGGATGAGGCCGATGCGCTGGGCGACGCGGTGATGGTGGCTGTCCACGGGCAGCGCGGGCAGGCGCAGCGTCGAGAAGGACAGCGTCGCGGCGGACGTCTTCGGCCCGACGCCGGGCAGATCTTCCAGCCATGCGCGGGCATCGGGGACGGGCATGTCGGCGAGGAAGCCGAGATCGAAGCTCCCCGACCGTGCCTCGACCGCGGTCAGCAGCTTCTGCAATCCCGGCGCCTTGGCCTCGGGCCAGGTGCAGCGAGCGATGAGGCGCTCGACCGCCTCGACCGGCGCGTCGCGCACCGCCTCCCAGGTCGGCAATGCCGCGCGCAGCGTGTCGAAGGCATGGCGCGCGTCGCGGTTCTTCGTCCGGTGATTGAGGTAGGAGGAAACCAGCTCCTCCATCGGGTTCAGCCGGTTGAAATAGCGGATCGGGCAGCCGAAGACCGGGCACAGGCGCCGATGCACCGCCATCGCGAGATCGTGGCCCGAAAGCCGGGGATATGCGCCGCCATCCATGGGCGAGGAAAGCGCGAGAGCGGGAATGGTTCCCGGTTCAGACCGCCGAGAAGCGCAGGCCGGACGGCGTCGGCCACAACGCATCCGCCCGCCGGCCTACCGGGACCGGGTCGCCGGTAGTCAGGAAATCCAGCCGCCCCGTTCCGCCCGCGAAGCCGGGATGGCGGCCGAGATAGGCGACGAGGCTGTCGGCGACGATATCGGGTTGCGACAGGATCGGCGTACCGGGCGGCAGGGCGGCGCGAAAGGCGTCGGCGGCGAAGGGATAGTGGGTGCAGCCGAGCAGGACGGCCTCCGGCGGCGAACCGCACCGGGCCATCGCCCTCTCCACCGCCTCGCGGACGGGTTCGGCCGGGTCGCGGCCCGCCTCCAGCGCCTCGACCAGACCGGGGCAGCCCTGCTCGGTGATGCGCAGGCCGGGGGCGAGGCGTCGCGCCTCCCGGCTAAAGGCACCGCTCGCCACCGTGGCGGGGGTGGCGAAGAAGAGGATGTCGCGGCGCCGCGTGCTGCGTCCCGGTTCGCGCCAGCCATGACCGGCCACCGCCTCGATCAGCGGCACGAAGACGCCCAGTATCCGCCGCGCCGGTGCCGTCCGGGGCAGCCAGTCCCGTTGCAGCCTGCGCAGCGCGAGGGCCGAGGCGGTGTTGCAGGCGATCAGGACGAGGGCGCATCGCCGTTCGAACAGGGTCGATACCGCCGCGCGGGTCAGGGCGACCACCTCCTCCGGCGACCGCGCGCCATAGGGCGCGTTGGCGTTGTCGCCGAGATAGAGGAAGTCCTGCTCCGGCATCGTCCGGCGCAGGGCGGCGAGCACCGTCAGACCGCCCAGCCCCGAATCGAAGACCCCGATCGGTCCGCCGCTCACGCGCCGAGCGCGCCGCGCACCCGCTCGAATACCGCCGCCCCGGCACCGTAGAGCATGTCGGGGGAGACGCTGTCCACGCGCGGCGCGCCCCGTTCGCGCAGGAGGGCGGCGACGGCGTAGGCGCGGGATTTCGGTGCACCCGCGGTCACGGCATCCCCTTCCAGCGCGATGAGAGACGCGTCCGCCGCCTTCAGCGCACGGGCCAGTGCCTCCCGCTCCGCGCCGGGAAGCGCGCAGCGCAGGATCACGCGCCCCTTGGCGGCCTCGCGCGCCTCGACCTGCTCGATCAGGGTGCGCAGGGGGGCGAGCGTGTCGTCGGACCATGGTGCGGCGACCGATGCGCGCAACTGCGCCTCCGAGCGCAGGATGGGGTCCGCGCCGATGATCTTCAGATGGTTCGCCCGGAGCGTCTCGCCCGAGGACGTGATATCCACCACGATCTCCGCCGCCCCCGCCGCCGGCGCCCCCTCGGTCGCCCCGTCACTCGGGACGAGGCGGTAGTTGGCCAGCCCCTGCTCGCGAAAATGGCGGCGGGTAAGGTTGAGATACTTGGTCGCGACCCGCATCGGAAAGCCATGCCGCGCGCGAAAGGCCGCCGCCGCATCGTCGAGGTCGGCCAGCGTCTCCACGTCGATCCAGCTCTGCGGCACGGCGACCACCAGATCGGCCCGGCCATAGCCGAGCGCGCGCACCAGAACGGTGCGGTCCGGCCCCTCGGGCAGCTTCTCGCGGATGAGGTCCTCGCCCGTGACGCCGAGATGGACGGCCCCGCTCCCCAGCGCGCCGGGTATCTCGCCGGCCTGCATGAACGCGATCTCGATGCCGTCGATCCCGCTGGCTGACGCCGCATAGGCGCGCGCGTTTCCGGTCTTGCGGATGCGCAGGCCCGCCGCACGGAAATAGGCGAGCGTGTCGTCCAGCAGACGGCCCTTGGAAGGCAAGGCAAGGCGTAGCGCGGGGGCGTCAGGCATCGAAGAAGACCGTCTCGTGAGGTCCGCCGAGGCGGATGTCGAGGCGGTATGCCCCGTCCGCCCCCTTCGACGCAACCAGCGTCTCGCGGCGTTCGACGGGGATGCGGGCCATGGCGTTGTCCGCGCTCCGGTCGGCATCGGGAAAGTAGAGCCGCGTATGCAGGCCCAGATTGATGCCCCGGGCGACGATCCACAGATCGACGAAGGGCCGCGCCCCGGGCCGCGCGGCGCGCAGGGACCAGGCCCCGGCCCCGTCGGTGGCGCAGCGCGCCCAGACGCCGCCCTCCTGCATCATCTCGATCAGCGCATCGGCGACGGGCGCGCCCTCGGCATCGAACAGGCCGCCGCCCAGCAGCACCCCGTCGGCGGGCGCGGCGCGATGCAGGGGGCGCATCGCCGCGCCGTCCGGCATCATGCCGATGTGCAGGAACGGCCCGGCGGTCTGGGACGGTGTCTCCCGCAACGGCGCGCTCACGGCTCCACCGGCGTCGCCCGCCGCCCCCGCAGCACGATGTCGAAGCGCCAGGCGCGGGCGTCCATGGGCCGGTCGTTCGCCGGATCGTACCGCGCGGTCAGGGCCTCGACCGCCCCCGCATCCGGCAGCGTCGCGACGATGGGACAGTGCCGGATCATCGGGTCGCCCTCGAAATACATCTGCGTCACCAGCCGCTGGGGGAAGGCCCATCCGAAGACGGAGAAATGGACATGCGCGGGCCGCCAGGCATTCGGCCCGTTCGGGAAGGGGTAGGCCCCCGGCATCACCGTGTCGAAACGGTAGGCACCCTCCCCGTCCGTCAGCACCCGCCCGCATCCCGCGAAGTTCGGATCGAGCGGCGCGAGATAGCCGTCCCGCGCATGGCGGTAGCGTCCGCCCGCATTGGCCTGCCAGATCTCCAGCAGCGCGCCCGGCACCCCGCGCCCCGCCTCGTCCAGCACCCGCCCGTGGACGAGGATGCGCGGGCCTATGGCCATCTCGCCGGGGCGGGCGGCATTGCGGATCAGGTCGTGGTCCAGCGACCCGATATCCGCCGTGCCGAAGACGGGACCGGACAGGTCTGCCTCCTCCGGATCGAGCGGGACGAGGGCCTCGCGCGGCGCGCGGTGGACGGAACTGAAATATCCCGGCGTCAGGGCGGGCGGATGGCGGGATCGGTCGCGCGGGGTCACGGCTCGACCCCCATCTCGGCGTAGGTCGCTTTCGCCACCTTCAGCGCGCGGTTCGCCGCCGGCACGCCCGCGTATACGGCGACATGCAGCAGCGCCTCGCGCACCTCCGCCGGCGTCGCGCCGGTATTGGCGGTGGCGCGGATGTGCATGGCCACCTCGTCCCAATGCCCGCCCGCCGCCAGCAACGCCAGCGTGACGAGCGACCGCTCGCGCGGGGTCAGCCCCTCCCGCGCCCAGACGCTTCCCCACGCGCCTTCCGTGATGAGGGTCTGGAACGGCGCGTCGAAGGCGGTTTTGACGGCTTCGGCGCGATCGACATGCGCGTCGCCCAG
Organism: Paracoccaceae bacterium; assembly: GCA_020629115.1. Lineage (GTDB taxonomy): Bacteria > Pseudomonadota > Alphaproteobacteria > Rhodobacterales > Rhodobacteraceae > JAHDDY01. Next base: position 26,396 of record JAHDDY010000023.1, read on the forward strand.
CACGGAGCGCCGCACCCGCATCCCGTCCTCGTAGCGTTCGGTCATGCTGATTCTCGAATATCAGGCTGCATTGCCAATCGGTTCGAGTTCACCTCCGTTCCCGGCGAAGACCGGGGACGGAGGGGTCTCTAATCGTCCTCGATCCGAGTGATGAAGACGACCGTCTCGGGCTTCTTGCCCCAGAGCTTGTTCGCGGTCCGCCGGGCGACCTGACTCACCAGTTCCTCCAGCGAATCGTCATCCATGCGCCGCTTGCGCGGGGCGTCCTCGATGGCGTCGTCGATGGCCTCGGCGATGCGCTCCTCGAAGGTGCCGCCCTTTCGGCCCGTGCGCTTCGGCGCGCCGGTGGTGCGCACGTCCGATTCCACGACCAGTTCGCCCTCGTCGTCCATCACGACCGAGACGGCGATATGGCCGTTCATCGCCATGCGCTTGCGGTCGCGGACCACGCCGTCCTGCGAGCCGATGACCATGTTGCCGTCGCGGTAGAGACGCCCCGCATGCACCTCGTCCACGACGCGCGGGCCGTTGGCGGCGACGTGGAGCATCTGGCCGTTGGTCACGACGAAGGACTGCGCCGCGCCCCAGTCGAGCGCCGAGGCGGCGTGCTCGTGCAGGTGCCGGTGCTCGCCATGCATGGGAATGGCGTATTTCGGCTTCACCAGCTTGTAGAGTTCCTCCATCTCGTCACGGCAGGCGTGGCCCGAGACGTGGATATGGGCCGAATCGGCGTCGATGATCTCGATCCCGCGCTCGACCAGCTTGTTCTGGATGCGCGCGACCTCGACCTCGTTGCCGGGGATGGTGCGCGAGGAATAGATCACCGTATCGCCCTTGCCGAGCGAGACGACCGGATGGGTGTCGGCGGCGATGCGGGCCACCGCCGCGCGGTTCTCCCCCTGCGAGCCGGTGACGAGGTAGAAGAGGTTCTCGTCCGGGATCTCGCGCGCCTGATCCTCCGTCACCGTATCCGGGAAGTTGGCGGCGGCACCGGACCGCTCGCCGGCGGCGATCATGCGCTTCATCGCCCGCCCGGCCACGCAGACGGCCCGCTCGTTCGCCGTCGCCGCGTCGGCGAGGCTCTTGAGCCGCGCGACGTTCGAGGCGAAGGTGGTCGCGGCCACCTTGCCGGTGCAGCCCGCGATGACCTTGCGCAGGTTGTCCTGGATCGTCTTCTCGCCCCCGGCGCGGCCCGGCTCGAACACGTTGGTCGAATCGCAGACCATGGCGAGGACGCCCTCCTCGCCCAGCTTCGCGAGCGCGTCCTTGTCCATCGGCTTGCCGTAGACCGGATCGGGGTCGATCTTGAAATCCGCCGTATGGAAGACGGTCCCGGCCGGCGTGCGGATGACGAGCGCGCTCGTCTCGGGCACCGAATGGGTCATGGGAAAGAAGCTGACCTCGAACTTGCCGACATTTACCGGCGTGTTCGGCTCGACGGTCTTGATGTGCTTGGGGCTGGCCCCGGCCTCCTCCATCTTGCGGCGGGCGATCTCGGCCGAGAAGGCGGTGCAGTAGATGGGCGCCTTCAGCGTGTCGTACAGCGTGCCGACCGCGCCGATATGGTCCTCGTGGGCATGGGTGATGAACACCGCGTCCAGCTTGTCGGCCCGCTCGGCGATCCATTTCGGATCGGGCGTCATCGTCTCCACGCCGGGCGCCTGCGCCTCGTCGGGAAAGCCGATGCCGCAATCGACCATGATCCACCGCTGGGCCCGTTCGGGGCCGTAGCCGTAGAGATACATGTTCATGCCGATCTCGTCGGTGCCGCCCAGCGGCAGGTAATACAGGCCGTCCATTATCACTCCCGGCGCGTCGCCTTCGCGTTGCGCGCATAGATTTCAACCAGCCCCCGCATCGTGAGGCTATCGTCCACGTGATCGATCACGTCCGTTCCCTTGGCGAAGAGCGGCGAGAGACCGCCCGTGGCGATCACCGTCATCGACGCGCCGCGCTCTTCCCTGATCCTGTTGCAGACGCCCTCTATCAGCCCGACATAACCCCAGTATATGCCCGATTGCATGGCCGAGACCGTATCCGTACCGATCACGAGGGCAGGCCGCTCCACCGCGATGCGCGGCAGCTTGGCCGCAGCCTGATGTAGGGCGGCGAGGGACAGATTCACCCCCGGTGCGATCACGCCGCCGATATAGGCCCCCTCCCCGTTCACCACGTCGAAGGTGGTGCCCGTGCCGAAGTCGAGGATGACGAGGTCCGGGCCGTAGGTCGTGAGCGCGGCGCGGGCGTTGACCACCCGGTCGGCCCCCACCTCCTGCGGCCGGGGCATCTTAACCTCGATGCCGATGTCGCAGTCGGCTTCGCCGATGACGAGGGGGTCGGCGTTGAAGTATTTCCGCGCGAGGGTCTTGAGGTTGAACAGCGTCTGCGGCGCGACGGTGGCGATGACCGCACCCTTGACCGCCTTGCGCCCGATATCACCGAGCTTCATCAGGTGGTCGAGCCAGACGAAATACTCGTCCGCCGTGCGGCGCGCGTCGGTGGCGATGCGCCACTCCGCCTGCGGCTCGCCGTCCTCGTAGAAGGCGAAGACGGTGTTCGTGTTGCCCACGTCGATGGCCAGCAGCATCATGCCCCTCCCGGAAAGTGCACGTCGCCCGCGTGGATGGCGCGCCGGCCCGTTCCCGTTTGCAACAGCATCGCGCCGGTCGCGTCAAGCGTCTCGAAGGTGCCGGTCACCGTCTCCGCGGGCAAGCGCGCCTCGACGGCCTCGCCGAGACGCGCGGCACGGGCGAGCCAGTCGGCGCGTATCGCGTCGAAGCCGCGGCGCTCGAAAAGGTCGAGGCGGATGGCCATGGCGTTCTGGAGATGCGCGAGGGTCGCATCCGGATCGGGTGGCGCACCGCCGGTCGTCCCGGCAATGCTCGTCGCGGGCCAGCGGGTTCCGGTCGGCGCGTGGGCGAGATTGAGGCCGATGCCGACGGACAGCCATCGCCCGCCGTCGCCCTGCCCCGATTCCAGCAGGACCCCGGCGACCTTGCGCCCGTCCAGCAGCACGTCGTTCGGCCACTTGAGCGCGACCGCCGCATCGGGCGCAAGGGCCGCGACCGTATCGGCGACGGCGAGGCAGGCGACGAAGGAATGCAGCGCCGCCCGCGCCGCGTCGTCCGCCACGGGCATCAGCAGCGTCGCGAGGAGATTGCCCCGTGCCGAGGCCCAGTCGCGCCCGGACCGTCCGCGTCCCGCCGTCTGTCCGGCGGCTACGATCCAGACGGGACCGCGCTTCCCGGCAGCGGCCCGTCGGGCGGCCTCGGCGCTGGTGCTGTCGAGGGTCTCGAAGCGGATCGTCCTCACCGGGCGTAGATCGTCGCCGCGTCCGCCGCCATCTCCGTCACGCCGAGGCCGCCGATGACGAAGAGGATCATCACCGCCGCCGACAGGCCCAGCACCGCGCGGAACTCGCCGCCCATCGGGCCGTCGAAGCCCTCCGCCGCCTCGTCGAAGACCATGATCTTCACGAGGCGCAGGTAGTAGAACGCGCTGATGACCGCCGCGACGGTGGCGATGACGAGCAGCCAGATCAGCCCCGCCTCAACCGCCGCGCCGAACGTGTACCACTTGGCCCAGAAGCCCGCGAGCGGGGGGATGCCGGCGAGGGAGAACATCAGCACCGTCAGGCACAGCGCCGAGAAGCCGTCCCGCTGCCAGAGGCCCGACAGATCGGATATCTTCGTCATCGCCACATCGTTGCGGCGCATGGTCAGGATGTAGGCGAAGACGCCGAGGTTCATCGTCATGTAAATCGCGAGGTACACCAGGACGGAGGTCGCCCCGGCTTCGGTTCCCGCCGCCATGCCGACGAGGGCGAAGCCCATGTGGCCGATGGAGGAATAGGCCATCAGGCGCTTGATATCCGTCTGCCCGATGGCGGCGATGGAGCCGACGAGCATCGAGGCGGCGGCGAGGAAGGAGACGATCTGCTGCCACTCGGGCACCATGGTCGGGCCGAACCCGTCGTAGAGCACCCGCACCATCAGCACGGCCGCCGCCATCTTCGGCGCGGTGGCCATGAAGGCGGTGATCGGGGTCGGCGCGCCCTCGTAGACGTCCGGCGTCCACATGTGGAAGGGCGCGGCGGAGATCTTGAAGGCGAGGCCGGCCAGCACGAAGGCCAGACCGATGACCAGCCCCACGTTCGGCTCGCCCTCGGCGATCCGCTCCGCGATGACGACGAACTCGGTGCTGACGGTCGCGCCGTAGACGAAGGACGCGCCGAAGAGCAGGAGGCCCGACGACAGCGCGCCGAGGACGAAGTATTTCAGCCCCGCCTCGGTCGAGCGCACCGAATCGCGCCGGAAGGAGGCGAGCACGTAGAGCGAGAGCGATTGCAGCTCCAGCCCCATGTAGAGCGCGATGAGGTCGGCCGAGGAGACCATCATCGCCATGCCGAGCGCGGCCAGCGCGACGAGGACGGGGAACTCGAAGATCAGCAGCTTGGCGCGCTGCATGTACTGGCGCGACAGGATCAGGATGATCGCGGTGCCGAAGAAGATGAACACCTTCGCGAAGCGGCTGACCCCGTCGGAGACGAAGACGCCGCCAAAGGCGTATTGCGTATCCCCGCCGCCCAGGAAGGCGGCGATGCCCGCGAGGGTCAGCAGGCCGACTGTCAGCCAGTGCACCAGCAGAGCCCCGGCCTGGTTCTGGCGGAAGACGCCCACCATCAGCAGCGCCAGCGCGCCGATGGCGAGCAGCAGCTCCGGCGCGGCGGCGGCGAGGTTCAGGACGGGCGTGGGCGAGGTGGTGAGCATGGCGTCCTTCCCCTCAATGCGCGGCGGATGCGGCGGTGGACGCGGCAGCGTCCCCCGGCTGGATCAGCAGCGACTCGGGCGCGCCGACGGCGGCGTGATAGTTTTCGAGAAGATCGGCCACGGCCGGGCTGAACACGTCGAGCATGGCCGAGGCGTTGATGCCGAAATAGAGCGTCGCGGCGATCAGCGGGGCCATGATGACGATCTCGCGGGTCGTCATGTCCTCGATGGTCTCCAGCGCCGGGTTCGTGATCGTGCCGAAGACGACGCGGCGGTACAGCCACAGCGCGTAGCCCGCCGAGAGGATCACCCCCGTCGCGGCGACGAAGGCGATGAAGGTATTGACCTTGAACGCCCCCATCATCGTCATGAACTCGCCCACGAAGCCCGACGTGCCCGGCAAACCGACATTGGCCATGGTGAAGAGCAGGAAGACGGTCGCGTAGATCGGCATCCGCGTGACGAGACCGCCATAGGCCGCGATCTCGCGCGTGTGCATCCGGTCGTAGATCACTCCGACCGACAGGAACAGCGCGCCCGAGATGAATCCGTGGGAGATCATCTGGTAGATCGCCCCGTCCACCCCCTGCTGCGTCGCGGTGAAGATGCCCATGGTCACGAAGCCCATATGGGCGACCGAGCTGTAGGCGATCAGCTTCTTGATGTCCTCCTGCATCAGCGCGACCAGCGACGTGTAGACGATGGCGATGACGCTGAGCGCGAAGACGAAGTTCGCGAGCTGATCCGACGCGATGGGGAACATCGGCAGGTTGAAGCGGATAAAGCCGTAGCCGCCGAGCTTCAGCAGGATCGCGGCCAGCACCACGGAGCCGGCGGTCGGGGCCTCCACATGCGCGTCGGGCAGCCAGGTATGCACCGGCCACATCGGCATCTTCACCGCGAAGCTGGCGAAGAAGGCGAACCACAGGAGCGTCTGCACCCCCGCGCCCAGCTCGATGCCCAGCACCTCGAACGGTTCGGACGGGAATTCGTGCGTCAGCAGGAACGCGATATCCGTCGTGCCCGCGTAGTTGGCCATCCACAGCATGGCGATGAGCATGAGGATGGAGCCGAGCAGCGTGTAGAGAAAGAACTTGAAGCTGGCATAGACGCGCCGCCCCCCGCCCCAGACCCCGATGATGATGAACATCGGGATGAGGCCCGCCTCGAAGAAGAGATAGAACAGGAACAGATCCAGCGCCACGAAGACGCCGATCATCAGCGTCTCCAGGATCAGGAAGGCGGCAAGGTACTGCGCCACCCGCTTGTCCACGTCCCAGCTCGCCAGGATGACCAGCGGCATGATGCCGGTGGTGAGCAGGACGAACAGGATCGAGATGCCATCCACGCCGAGCTTGTAGCTCAGCCCCCCCAGCCAGTCGACGTCCGTCACGAACTGGAAGCCTGTATCGGTCGGATCGAAACCGAGGAACAGGACGACGGAGAGCAGAAACGTGATGACGGTGATCGCGAGCGACCAGCGCCGCGCGGCCAGCCGCTCCGCCTCGCGTCCGCCGCCCATCCACAGGAGCACCAAGCCGCCGAAGAGCGGCAGCCACAGGATGAGATTGAGCAGGAACCCTTCGCTGGTCATCCGGTCAGCTCCCCATCACGGCGAAAGAGACGAGCGCGGCGACGCCGATGAACATCGCGAGCGCGTAGTGGAAGACGTACCCGCTCTGCACCCGCGAATAGAGTGCGGTCATGGCGGGGATGATGCCCATGGACAGGCCGTCGATGGCCCCGTCGATGGTGCGCCCGTCGCCCTTCTTCCAGAAGAAGCGGCCCAGGGCCATGGCCGGGCGCACGAAGATGGTGCGGTACAGCTCGTCGAAGTACCACTTGTTGAGCAGGAAGTCGTAGACCCCCGGGTTCGCCCGGCGCACCCGCTCGGCCAGGCCGGGATGCAGGATGTACATGTAGAAGGCCAGCCCCGTGCCCGCGAGCATCGCGAAGAAGGGCGAGGCCTTGACCCAGAAGGGGACGTAATGGGCCGCGTGCACGATGTTGTGCATCTCGTCATACTTCTCGATCAGCACGTAGTTGTCTTTGGCGTGGTAGATGGAATGCCCCCAGAACCAGTGCATCGCATCGCCCACGAAGTACTCGTAGAACAGGCCCCCCGCCACGATGGACCCGAGGAACAGGAAGCCCATCGGGATGAGCATCACGGGCGGGCTTTCGTGGATATGGGTGTAGGCATCCGGGTCGCCGTTGCGCGGCCCGTGGAAGACCTTGAAGACCAGCCGCCACGAATAGAACGCCGTCATCCCCGCCACCAGCAGCCCGAGCGCGAAGGCGAAGGTGCCGCCCGTCGTGGGCGAGGCGAAGGCGGTCTCCAGCACCATGTCCTTCGAGAAGAACCCGGCGAAGGGCGGGACGCCGGTCAACGCCATCGTCCCGACGACCATCAGCACGTAGGTCGGCAGGATCAGCCGCCACAGGCCGCCCATCCTGCGGATGTCCTGCTCGTCCTGCATCGCGTGGATGACCGAGCCGCAGCCCAGGAACAGGAGCGCCTTGAAGAAGGCGTGCGTAAACAGGTGGAACATCGCCGCCTCGTACGCGCCGACCCCGGCGGCGAAGAACATGTAGCCGAGCTGCGAGCAGGTCGAGTAGGCGACGATGCGCTTGATGTCGTTCTGCACGAGGCCCACGGTCGCCGCGAAGAGGGCCGTGGTCGCGCCGATATAGGTGATGAACGCGCTGGCCGCCGGGGCGTACTCGAACATCGGGGACAGGCGGCAGACGAGGAAGACCCCCGCCGTCACCATGGTCGCCGCGTGGATCAGCGCCGAGACGGGCGTCGGCCCCTCCATCGCGTCGGGCAACCAGGTGTGCAGGAAGAACTGCGCCGATTTCCCCATCGCGCCGATGAACAGCAGCAAGCACAGCGTGTTCGTCACGCCCAACTCGTAGCCGAGGAAGGAGAAGGTCGCGCTCGCCATGGCCGGCACCTGCGCGAACACCTCGCTGAAGTCGAGCGTGCCGAAGATGGCGAAGACGCCGAAGATGCCCAGGGCAAGGCCGAAATCGCCCACGCGGTTGACGATGAACGCCTTCATGGACGCGTTGTTCGCGCTGTCCTTATGATGCCAGAAGCCGATCAGGAGATACGATGCGAGACCCACCCCCTCCCAGCCGAAGAACATCTGCACGAAGTTGTCGGCCGTCACCAGCATGAGCATCGCGAAGGTGAAGAGCGAGAGATAGGCGAAGAAGCGCGGCTTCGACGGGTCGTGCTCCATGTAGCCCATCGAATAGACGTGCACGATGGCCGAGACGGAGGTCACGACGACGAGCATCACGCCCGTCAGCGTGTCGAGCCGGATGCCCCAGTCGACGGCCAGCGCGCCCGATTCCATCCAGCGGAACCAGGTGATGTGCTCCGGATCGGCCGCGATGGCCCCGGGTAGCCCCGCCCAGGACATGAGCGCGACCAGCACCAGGATGCCGCTCGGGATGAGCTGCGCCAGCCGGTCGCCGATCCAGCGCGCGCCGAATCCCGCGATCAGCGCGCCGATGAGGGGGAGAAGGACGATGAGCGAATAGTACATGGAAAGTCCTCAGCCCCGCATCACGTTGACGTCTTCGACCGCGATGGTGCCCCGGTTTCGGTGGAAGCAGACGAGGATCGCGAGGCCGATGGCGGCCTCGGCGGCGGCCACCGTCAGCACGAACATCGTGAACACCTGCCCACCCAGATCGTTGAGATGCGTCGAGAAGGCGACGAAGTTGATATTCACGGCCAGGAGCATCAGCTCGATGGACATGAGGATGATGATGACGTTCTTCCGGTTCAGGAAGATGCCGAAGATGCCGATGACGAACAGCAGGGATGCCACCGTCAGGTAATGCGTCAGTCCGATTTCCATGGTCTTCCTTCCTCCCGGCGGCCCTAAAGGCTCTGGCCGGGACGCACGTCCTTCAGCTCGACCGCCGTCTGCGGATCGCGGTACATCTGCTCCAGCACGTTCTGCTTCTTCACGCCCTCGCGGTGGCGCAGGGTCAGGACGATGGCCCCGACCATGGCGACCAGCAGGATCAGCCCCGCCGCCTGGAACGCGTAGACGTACCGCGTGTAGACCACCGATCCGAGCGCGTGGGCGTTGGTCATGCCGTAGACGGCCCCCGGCTCGATGTTCTCCTGCTCCATCCCGGTCCAGGCGGCGAAGCCGACGCTGAGCTGGATGACGAGGATGACGCCGATGGCGAGCCCCAGCGGCAGGTACTGCGCCACCCGCCCGCGCAGCTCCGCGAAGTCGATGTCGAGCATCATCACCACGAAGAGGAACAGGACCGCGACCGCGCCGACATAGATGATCATCAGCAGCATCGCGAGGAACTCGGCCCCCATCATCACGAACAGTCCCGCCGTCGAGAAGAAGGCGAGGATGAGCCAGAGCACCGAATGCACCGGGTTCCTCGCGAAGACCACGAGCGTCCCGGCGATCACGGCCACGATGGAGAACATGTAGAAGGCGACGGCTTGCATTATGCGCGTCCTTCCTTTTCGGTCGGAAAGTTGGGCCACGGTGCGTGGGCGAAGAGCCACAGGGCGACGAAGTTGAGACCCGGCACCACGCCGACGAGCGCGAGCCAGGGCGAGTAGCCGACGCGCCGGAGGACGATCGACACCGGATAGGCGAAGACGAACAGGTAGCCGAAGAAAGCCAGGATGTGCCAGGTCTCGACCCCGTCCATCATCGCGCGTCCCTCACCGATACGCCGCGTCGAGTTCGAGGTTGCGGGCGATGACGCCCTCCCACCGCTCGCCGTTGTCGAGCAGCTTCTCCTTGTTGTAGTACAGTTCCGCGCGCGTCTCGGTCGCGAATTCGATGTTCGGCCCTTCGACGATGGCATCGACCGGGCAGGCCTCCTGACAGAAGCCGCAATAGATGCATTTCGTCATGTCGATGTCGTAGCGCGTCGTCCGGCGCGAGCCGTCCTCGCGCGGCTCGGCGTCGATATGGATCGCCTGGGCCGGGCAGACCGCCTCGCACAGCTTGCAGGCGATGCACCGCTCCTCGCCGTTCGGATAGCGGCGCAGGGCGTGCTCGCCGCGAAAGCGCGGGGATTGCGGACCCTTTTCGTGGGGGTAGTTGATGGTGGCCTTCGGCTTCATGAAGTACTTGAACCCCACCTTGAAGCCGCCGACGAAATCCATCATCGCCAGATACCAGCCGGCGCGCGCCCAATCGGTCGCCATGCTTACAGATCCTCCTGGAGAACGGGTTCGGGGGTGACGAGCGGAGCGCTCACGATGGCCGCGCCGCGACCCTTCTCGTACGCATCCTCGCTGTAGGCCCACGGCGTCACGTCGAAGATCTTCATCCACGCGGCGGTCAGCACGACGAAGGCGAGGCTGAGCGGCAGGAACACCTTCCACCCCAGCCGCATGAGCTGGTCGTAGCGGTAGCGCGGCACGATGGCCTTCACCATGGCGAACATGAAGAAGAAGAACACGACCTTGAGGACGAACCAGAACAGTCCGTGCCCGACCCCGATGGGCGAGAGCCAGCCGCCGAAGAACAGGATCGTCGTCAGCGCGCACATCATCACGATGTTCATGTACTCGCCGATCATGAACAACAGGTACGGCGTGGACGAGTACTCGACCTGATACCCGGCCACCAGCTCCGACTCGGCCTCGGGCAGGTCGAAGGGCGGGCGGTTCGTCTCGGCCAGCGCCGAGATGAAGAAGACGATGAAGATGACCGGCTGCTTGAGGAAGAACCAGGAGAACACCCCGGCCCCGTCCTGCGCCAGCACGATGTCCGTCAGGTTCAGCGAGCCGACCATCAGCAGCACGCAGACGATGACGAAGCCGATGGACACCTCGTAGGACACCATCTGCGCCGCCGAGCGCAGGCCGCCGAGGAACGGGTATTTCGAGTTCCCGGCCCAGCCGCCCATGATGACGCCGTAGACGCCCAAGGACGAGATCGCGAAGAGGTAGAGGATGCCGACGTTCATGTCGGAGATGACCCACCCTTCCGCGAAGGGAATCGCCACCCAGGCGATCGACGCCAGAACGAAGGTCAGCATCGGCGCGAGCAGGAAGACCGCGCGGTCCGCCCCGGCCGGGACCACGATCTCCTTCATCACGAATTTCAGGAAGTCCGCGAAGGATTGCAGCAACCCGAACGGCCCGACCACGTTCGGCCCCTTGCGCAACTGCACCGCCGCCCAGACCTTGCGGTCCATGTAGAGCAGGAAGGCCAGCGACACGAGCACGACCACCATCACGAGAAGGCACTGGCCGAGAATGGTCAGGAAGAGCCAGAAGCCGTGATCGTCCATGGGAGATACCCGTCAGGTTGCAGTGCGGTAGGATCGGAAGGTCTGCGGCGCTCTCTCTAAGACCCTTGGCCGGACAGCGCCACAGGAAAATGGTGCACAGGATCGTCGCGGGGGAAGACGCGTCACAGACGCACCCCCTTCAGCACGTCCACGAGGCGAAACGGCGCGTCCGGGGCGCAGAGCGGGGCGAGGGGAGCGGTCCAGTCGAGGGTCTCGATGCTCCGGTACCCTTCGGGGGACGGGTCGCGATGGCGATGGACGGTCCGCGTCACCAGATCGACGATCCAGTATTCCGGCAGGCCGGAGATACCGTAGAGGCGCGCCTTGGCCCTGATATCCTGGTTGCGGGTGCTGTCGGATATCTCCACCGCAAGCACGATGTCGTCCGGTTCCCGGAAGCCCGGCTCTATGTCGCGCGGACAGACGAGAATGTCGGGCGCGCGCATCGTCGTCTCGCCGAAGAAGACGCCGATATCCGTGCCGATGTCGAACCGATCCCCGATAGTCACCTCCAGCCGTGACCCGATCTTCATCAGCACATTGCCGTGCGGCGATTTCGCGGGAGACACATGGACCAGCACTCCGTCGATCAGCTCCACCCTGCCGAGGTCGGAGAGCGCGCCCGCCTCCGCCATCGCCTCGACCATCGCGCGGTCGAGCCGCGCGATGGGCATCTCCTCGCCGTCGATGATGGCGACGGGCGCGGGCATCACTCGGCAGCCATCGGGACGCCCGACCGCTCCTCCTGCAGCTTCGAGCATTCGGCCATGGTCTCGGAGGCGCGGGCGATGGCGTTGGTGAAGTAGAAATCCTCCACCACCGGCTCGAACGGCGCGTCGCCGACGGACCCGCCACCCCGCTCCGCGCGCCATTCGGCGGGTTCCACGGTCCCGAGGCGGGCGAGGTGCGGCGCGGCCTCGAAGACGGCCTTGCGCACCTGCTCGATGGTGTCGAAGGGCAGCGGTTCGCCCAGGCGCTCGGACAGGGCGCGCAGGATGGCCCAGTCCTCCTTCGCCTCGCCCAGCGGCGCGGCGGCGCGGCTTGCGAGCTGCGGGCGACCCTCCAGATTCACGTAGAGGCCGGACTGCTCGGCCCAGGCGGCGGCGGGCAGGATGACGTCGGCGCGATGCGCGCCCCGATCGCCGTGGTGCCCCTGATAGACGACGAAGCTCCGGCCCAGGCGGTCGGCGGAAATCTCGTCCGCGCCGAGAAGGTACAATACCTCGATCTCGCCCGACTGCGCGGCGTCGAGGATGGCGTCGGTACCCTTGCCCCCCTCCTGGGGAACGAAGCCGATCTCCATGCCGCCGACCCGGCTCGCCGCCGTGTGCAGCACGCCGAAGCCCGTCCAGCCGTCCGAGACCGCGCCGACCTCGTCCGCCAGCGCCATCGCCGCGCCCATGATGGCGGCGGCGTCCGGGTGGGTCAGCGCCGATCCGCCCAGCACGATCATCGGGCGCTTCGCATCCTTGAGGATCGCGCCGAAATCCGTGTCGAGGACGGACGAGAGCATCGAGGCATCCTCGCCGAGGGGCGCGTATTCGTAGGTCAGGTCGACCTGCGGCCCGATCAGACCCACCTCGGTCCCGGCCAGCCACGCCTTGCGGATGCGCGCGTTCAGGACCGCGCTCTCCAGCCGGGGATTCGCCCCGATCAGCAGAATGGCATCCGCGTCCTCGATGCCCTGCACCGTCGGATTGAACAGCCATGCCGCGCGGTTGTCGCTCGGCAGATGCGCGCCGTCCTGTCGGCAATCCATGTTCGGCGAGCCGATCTGGCCCATGAGGCCTTTGAGCGCCCACATCGCCTCGACCGAGACCAGATCGCCCGCGATGGCCCCGACCTTCGCGCCGTCCAGCCCGTCGAGCCGCGCGCGGATGGCCGCGAAGGCCTGCTCCCAAGACGCGGGCGCAAGCTTGCCGTCCTCGCCGCGCACATACGGGCTGTCGAGCCGCTGGCGTGCGAGGCCGTCGATGTAGAATCGCGCCTTGTCGGAGATCCATTCCTCGTTCACGGCGTCGTTGTTGACCGGCATGACCCGGCGCACGGTCACGCCCTCGGTGTCGATGCGGATGTTGGCCCCGAGCGCGTCCGACACGTCAACGCTCTGGGTCTTGCGCACCTCCCAGGGGCGGGCGCGAAAGGCGTAGGGGCGCGAGGTCAGCGCACCGACGGGGCACAGGTCGATGACGTTGCCCTGAAGCTCGCTGACGAGCGCGGCGTCCAGATAGGACACGATCTCCGCATCCTCGCCCCGGCCGGTGCAGCCCATCTCCGGCACGCCCGCCACCTCGGTCGCGAAGCGCACGCAACGGGTGCACTGGATGCAACGGGTCATGTGCGTCTTGATGAGCGGGCCGAGGCTGATCTCGGCCATGGCGCGCTTGTGCTCGGCATAGCGCGACCCGGCCTTGCCGTAGGCCATCGCCTGATCCTGGAGGTCGCATTCCCCGGCCTGATCGCAGATCGGGCAGTCGAGGGGGTGGTTGATGAGCAGGAACTCCATCACCCCCTCGCGCGCGGACTTGACGAGCGCCGAGTTGGTGCGGATTTCCGGCGGCTCCCCGTCGCGCCCGCCGCGCAGGTCCTTCACCTGCATCGCGCAGGAGGCCATCGGCTTTGGCGCGCCGACCGCCTCGACGAGGCACATGCGGCAGTTGCCCGCGATGGACAGGCGCTCGTGGTAGCAGAAGCGCGGGATCTCCTTGCCCGCTTCCTCGCAGGCCTGAAGCACGGTCAGGTCGGGGTCGAACTCGAATTCCTCGCCGTCGATGACGACTGTGCGCGGGTCGGCCATGGGCAATATGTCCTCGTAAGTCTGTCGCAGGGGCGGCATAGCGCAACGCCCGGCGCAATTCACGCGCTTTTATCAAAGGACCGCGGCCGGGTCGATGCGTCGGTTTGGCCCCCGGGCATCCCGGACGGGCGGCCGGCGGCGCACAAGTCGTTGCGGCGGCGACGCATCCGGGGCAGAAGGGGCGCGACGACATTTCGGGGTGGGAGCGTAACGTGCGGATTCTGATCATCGGCGGCGGCGGGTTCGTCGGGCGCAAGCTCGCGGAACGGCTGGCCGGGAACGGCACCCTGCGCGGCGAGACCATCGCGCATCTCGCCCTCGCGGACCTGGCGGAGCCGGAGCCGGTATCCGCCCCCTTCCCCGTCACCGCCCACGCCCTCGACATCGCGGATCGCCCGGCGGTCGACGCCCTGCTCGCGTCGGACTGGGACGTGATCTACCACCTCGCGGCGGTGGTCAGCGCGCAGGCGGAGGCCGATTTCGTCGCCGGAATGCGCACGAACTTCTTCGGCACCTTCAACATCCTCGAAGCCTGCCGCGAGCGCGTCCACACCCCCGTCCTCGTCTACGCCTCCAGCGTCGCGGCCTACAGCACCGACGTGCCCCAGCCCGTCGCCGACTGGACGGCCACGACGCCGCAGACGAGCTACGGCACCCAGAAGGCCGTCGGCGAGCTGCTGCTGAACGACTACAGCCGCCGCGGCTTCGTGGACGGACGCGGGGCGCGGTTGCCGACGGTCGTGGTGCGCCCTGGCGCGCCCAACGCCGCCGCCTCGTCCTTCTTCTCCTCCATCATCCGCGAGCCGCTCCAGGGGGAGCCGGCGATGTGCCCGGTGGACGTGTCGCAGGAGGTCTGGCTCGCCTCGCCGCGCGTCACGGTCGGGAACCTCGTCTCCCTCGCCGAGATCGAGGGGGAGGCCCTGGGCGGGATGCGCACGCTGTCGCTGCCGGGGATGACCATCACCGTCGAGGCGATGCTCGAGGCCCTGCGCGCGGTGGCGGGCGAGAATGTGCTCGGCCTCGTGGATCACGGGCGCGACCCGAAGATCGAGGAGATCGTGCGCGGGTGGTCCGCCCGGCTGGAGGCCGACCGCGCCCTCGCCCTCGGCCTCGAACGCGACGAGGATTTCGAGCGCATCATCCGGGACTTCATGGCGACGGACATGCGCCCCCCGGCCTGAGCGACTGCGCCGCCCGAGACCCGCCTCTCGACCGCTCAGCGCGCATCCGGGAAACCGGCCAGGCTCATCGCTTCCTCATGGCATGGGACGACGGCGCAGATTTCCGCGAAGGAGCGCGAACCCGGCGCGCCCTGGCCGGGATACGGGGCGCGATGGATCGCCGCGAGAACGTCGGCGACCCACGCGTCGGGAAGCGTCGCCGGGGCGACCAGCACCGAATCCGTCGTTACCGTCCGGATCGGTGCCGGTACGAAGGGATAGGCACCGGCCGGAACCGTCGCCGGGCGATAGGACGGATCGCGTGCCATCAGGGTCGCGACCGTGCCGGCATCGACGCTTATCAGACGAATCGAACAGGTCTCCGCAAGGCGGGACAACATGATCGACGGATGTCCCGTCACCATTGCGACCGCATCGACGCGCCCCTCGCACAGGTCAATGTGGTAATCCACCTCCGTGCCCGTGACGAGGCTCATGCTTTCCTCGCCCAGACCCGACGCGCCCATCAGCGCGCGAAAGGTCCAGTTACTGCCCGAATACGGCGCACCGACCGCCACCCGCCCTCCGACGAGATCGCCAAAGGTCCACATCGGTCCGTCGGACCGGGCGACGATGGTCAGGGTGGAGGGATAGAGCACGGCCAGGGCGCGCAGGGTCGAATTGTCCCCCGGAATCCACGTCCCCTCCTGCCATGTCTCCCCCTGCCACGCCGCACGCAGAACGTCCTTCTGCAAGATGGCAAGCTGCGCATCGCCGAGATTCAGCGCGTAGACGCTGTCGACCGTGCCATCCGTCGTGAGAATCGTGCAGGTATGGGGCGTCGACCCGTTCACGTCGCGGCAGACCGCGCCCGCGGCGGAATACGCATCCCCGCCCCGCTGGCCTGCAGCAATGACAAGGGGCGCGCGGTCCTGAGCCTGCGCGGCCGCCCCCGCCATCAGGAACACCAGACACAACCAACGCCAAACGTGCATTTGCGGCCTTCCATAATCTCTACGCATGGCCTTTTCGCGCCGGAATTCGTCCGTGTCCAGAGAAAATATCGCCTTCGCACATGCATCGTGAAGACAGGGTCACCTAGCGTAATCTTTACAAAAGGTTCCGTTCGCGGAACGGTGCGACCGTCATGATATCACGAAAACGGGAGACACCCACATGCGCCTCGCATCCCTCTGCCTCGCCGCGCTGACCAGCGTCGCCGCCGCCCTGCCCGCCCATGCCAGCGACGTGTCGGGCTTCTGGCTGACCGAGAGCCGGAACGCCATCGTCCAGATCAGCCCGTGCGGCGCGAGCGTCTGCGGCAGCGTCGTCTGGCTCGCCGAGCCGACCTTCGCCGATGGAACGCCGAAATTCGACGGCAACAACCCCGACCCCGCGCTCCAGACACGCCCCATCTGCGGCCTGCCGATGATCGGCGACTTCACCCGGGCGGCGGACGGCGAATGGACCGACGGCTTCATCTACGATCCCGAGGGCGGTGACCTGTACAAGTCGAAGATGCGCCTGACGCAGGAGGGCAATCTCTACGTCCGCGGCTATGTCGGCATCCCGCTGCTCGGCAAGTCGCAGATCTGGACCCGCGAAGCCGGAAACCGCGGCGGCTGCTGATCGACGCCGCATACCGTCGGCATCGCGATTAGGCTTGCGGCACGGATCGCAGGCCTTACTTTGGCACGGAACTTGATCCACCCCGGTGGAGATAGCGACGAGAGTGCCAGAACATGACGATTCGCGACAGATGCCGTCCCCTATCCCTTTCCGCCATCCTGCCGGTTCTGCTGGCGGGGTGCTCGGGTATGCCCGGCGGGGGGGATGAACGGCTCGCAACGGCGCCCCCCGTCGTGCAGCAGGTGCCGCAAAGCTACGTGATCCAGATCGCGCCGAACTATCAGGCCGCCGAACTCGAAGCGGAACAGCGGCGTCAGGCGCTGGCCGCGCTGGAGGCGCAGGCCAGGGCCGAGACGGTCTACGCCCCCTTCGATCCCGGCAGCGGAATCGCCGAAGCCGAGGCCCGTGCTTCGGCCGCCGAAGCGCGGGCAGAGACGCTCGCGGCGCAGTTGGCCGAGGCACGGGCCGCCGTCGCCGAGGCCGAGGCCGCCGCCAGGGCCGAAGCGGCAGCCGCCGACCTCGCCGCCCGATCGTCGGAGACGTTAAGCCAGCGCACGGTCCGCGAACGCGTCGAACGGCTCGCCGACGAGAGGCGTCGCGTAGACCGGGCCAATCCCGACCTGCCCGACCGTCCCGTCCTGGGGCAGTTCGCGACGCGCCCGGCGGATGCGCCGCTCGTCCGCACCGCCGCCCCCGCACCCGCGCCGAGGCCCGCCGCCCCGCCGGCCCCCGTCGTGGCCCGGGCACCCATACCCGGCCTGAAACCCTACATCCTCGCCCGCACGGCCCTGCCCACGGCCAAGCCGCGCCGTGCGCCGCCCGAGCGCACCTTCGAGGTACGCCAGGCCTCGGTCCTGAACGCGCCGACGGGCGCGACCCGCGCGGAACCGCGTATCGCGCCGGAGGCGACCGGGGATCTCTCCACCCGCTTCTTCCCCACGCCCGGCAAGCCCTCGACCCTGGGGACCGACCGCGACGCGCCGCTCGACCTGGCCACCATCGACGCGGTGCCCTACGGCATCGGCGCGGCCGTCGCCCCCGAGGGGGACGACATGCCCTGGGCCGAGGCGGTGCGCCTGATCGAGGCGGGCGAGGTCGAGGCCCTGTCCATCGACGGCGATGCCGATCTCGTCTTGACGCTGTGCGGCGGACGGTCGATCCTGACGACGCCCCCCGATCTGGCGGCGGCGGCGACCCTGACCGCGCCGCAGATCATCTGCGGCCAGAACAAGCCTCTTGCCCTTCGATAGACAGGAATATCCCGCATGGCCGACCAACCCGCCGACGACCTCGCCAAGCACGCGAGCAAGATGGCCAAGAAGAAGGCCGCGCGCGACAAGATCATGGCGACGAAGACCGACAGGCGCGGCCTCGTCATCGTGCATACCGGCAAGGGCAAGGGAAAGTCCTCCGCCGCCTTCGGCATGATCTTCCGCTGCATCGCCCACGCCATGCCCTGCGCCGTGGTGCAGTTCATCAAGGGTGGCATGTCGACCGGCGAACGCGACCTCATCACGGCGCATTTTTCGGACCTGTGCGCCTTTCACACCATGGGCGAGGGCTTCACCTGGGAAACCCAGGACAAGGCCCGCGATACGGAGATGGCCCGCGCGGCGTGGGAGAAGTCGAAGGAGCTGATTCGCGACGAGCGGAACACGATGGTCCTGCTCGACGAGATCAACATCGCCCTGCGCTACGACTACATCGACGTGAACGAGGTCGTCGCCTTCCTCGTGGACGAGAAGCCCGAGATGACCCACGTCGTCCTCACGGGCCGCAACGCCAAGGACGAGCTGATCGAGATCGCGGATCTGGTGACGGAGATGGAGCTGGTGAAGCACCCCTTCCGCTCCGGCGTGAAGGCGCAGGTCGGGGTGGAGTTCTAGCGCCTATTCCGCCGCAATCGCCCCCACCGGGCCGAGCGCGTCCGGCCTCGGTCCGCCGGTGGCCCAGTCGAGCAGGTGGACGGTATGCACGACCGGGATGCCGGTGCCGCTGGCGATCTGGGTCATGCAGCCGATATTACCGGTGGAGACCACATCGGGGTGCGTGGCCTCGATATTGGCGACCTTGCGCTCCTTTAGCTGGCCCGCGATCTCCGGCTGGAGCAGGTTGTACGTCCCCGCCGAGCCGCAGCACAGATGCCCCTCGCGCGGCTCCAGCACGGTGAAGCCCGCCATCTTCAGCAGTGCCTTCGGCTCGACGGTCACGTTCTGCCCATGCTGGAGCGAGCAGGCGGCGTGGTAGGCGACGCGGAGCGGCTCTGCATGGCCGGTCTCGCCCAGGCCCAGTTCGGCCATCACCTCAGTCACGTCGCGCGTCATGGCGGAGACGGTCGCGGCATCCTCGGCGAGGGCATCATCAGTGCGGAACATGTGGCCGTAATCCTTGACGGTCGTCCCGCAGCCCGAGGCGTTGATGACCACCGCGTCCAGCCCCGCGCCGCGCTTCTCGCGCATCCAGGCACGGATGTTGGCCGCCGCGGCCGCGTGGGACGCCTCCTCCTTGCCCATGTGATGGGTGAGCGCGCCGCAGCAGCCGATGCCCTGCGCCACCACCACCTCGGCCCCGTGGCGGGTGAGCAGGCGGATCGTGGCGGCGTTGATCGACGGGTCGAGCACCTTCTGCGCGCAGCCCGTCAGCATCGCGACGCGCATCCGCCGCTCGCCCTCGGCCGGAAAGACCTGCGGTTCGTCATGCGCGCTGGGCGGATGAATGGTCTTCGGGGTCAGGGCGACCATGGCGCGTAGCTTGGACGGCAGGACGCCCGCGAAGGGCTTGGCCATCTTCGCCCCGAGGAGCGACAGGCGGAAGACAGTGTCGTTGGGCAGGACGAACGCGAGAAGGTTGCGCAGCGCGCGGTCGTGCCAGGGGCGCCTGTAGGTCTTCTCGATATGCGCGCGGGCGTGGTCGACGAGATGCATGTAATGCACGCCCGAGGGGCAGGTTGTCATGCAGGCGAGGCAGGACAGGCAGCGGTCGACATGCTTGACCGTGTTCGCATCCGCCGGGCGATCCTCCTCCAGCATTTGCTTGATGAGGTAGATGCGTCCGCGCGGGCTGTCCAGTTCGTCGCCGAGCAGGGTGTAGGTCGGGCAGGTCGCCGTGCAGAAGCCGCAATGGACGCAGGTGCGCAGGATCTCGTTCGACCGCGCGGTATCGGGGTCGCGCAATTGCGCTTCGGTGAAGTTGGTCTGCATGGGTCAGGCCCCTCTTGATAACGGCCGCATCACGCGCGCATCCGCCCCGGATTGAGCACGCCCGCCGGGTCGAAGCGCGCCTTGAGACCGGCGCTGAGCGCGGCGAGGGGAGCGGATTCGGGCTGGAAGACCGGCACGGCGGCGCGGACGGCATCGCCGGCGCGGACGAGGGTCGCGTGGCCGCCGACGCGGGATAGCGCCTGCCGGATCGCCTCCGCACCCGCATCCCCGCCCGCCGCGCAGCCGAGCCAGACGAGGCCGCCGCCCCAGTCGTAGAACGCCTCCACATCCATCGCCTCGCGCAGGGATGCGACGAAGGACGGCGCGTCGGTCGCCTTCAGGGCAATGCGCCAGACGGCCCGGTCGTCGCCCGCGAAGACCATGGCATCGCGGATGGCGGGCCAAGGGTCGGCGTCCAGCGTTCCGACCGCGCCGAACCCGGCGAGCGCCTCGGTCAGGACCTGCGCGCGATAGGCCGCCTGCGACTCGAATCCCTCGATCCGGAGCAGCGTCATCGCCTCGCCATGGCCCAGTTCATGCGCCGCCCAGCCGGGCAGGTGCGCGGCCCCGCTGACGTCGCAGGGGGTGGCGAGGGCCTTGGACAGGGCGGCGATCGCCCGCTCGTCGGAGAGGCCGGACAGCGCCACCGTGCGCACCACCTCCGCCTTGGGCATGACCTTGAGGCCCACCTCCGTCACCACGCCGAGCGTACCGTAGGCGCCGCACATGAGCTTCGGCACGTCGTAGCCGGTGACGTTCTTCATCACCCGCCCGCCCGCGCGCAGGATATCGCCCTGCCCGTTCACGTAGCGCACTCCGAGCACCGCATCGCGCGCCGCGCCCATGCGCAGGCGGCGCGGCCCGGCGGCCCCGGTGGCGATGGCCCCGCCGAGCGTCGGCTCGCCCGTGGTGCCGAGCAGGGCGCGGTGGTCCATCGGCTCGAAGGTCAGTTGCTGGTTCTCCGCATCGAGCAGCGCCTCCAACGCGGAAAGCGGCATCCCCGCTTGCGCGACCAGCGTCAGCTCGCCCGGCTCGTAGAGCGTCACGCCGTCCAGCGCGGCAAGGGACAGCGTCCGCGCCGCCTGCACCGGACGGCCCAGGGCCAGCCGCGTCCCGCCCCCGCGCAGCGCCAGCGGCGCGCCCTCGCCCGCCGCCGCGCGCACCGCCTCGGAGACGGCCTCCTCCGTGTCCGGCGTCTCGATCATGCCGCGCGCCGATCCTCGACATGCGGCCCCGATAGGGATAGCGGGAAGACCTTGGCGGGATTGAACATCCAGGCCGGGTCGAACACGTCCTTGATGGCCATCTGCTGGCGCAACTCGCGGTCGTTGAACTGGGTCAGCATCAGCTCGCGCTTCTCGATGCCGACACCGTGCTCGCCGGTCAGGCAGCCGTCCTTCTCGACGCACAGGCGCAGGAGGTCCGCACCCAGCTCCTCGGCGCGGCGGG
>JAHDDY010000131.1 GCA_020629115.1 Paracoccaceae bacterium
GCGACCCATCCCCAAGGCGGGGGATGTCTGAAAGACTGGTCGCCGTGGCAGAATACTCCGAGTTGCAACCGTCAGGTGCCTACCGACGTGACGTGTGTGACTCAGGGTTGCAAGTTGAACGAGTGGAAGGCCACCATGGGCGTTCGGTCCATGGCGGTGGCCCGATCGGTGTGGACGAGGTAGGCGGGGCGACGTGGCGAAGTTGAGAAGTGAGGCGATGAGGTGGCGTGGTGGCCTTCTCTTGGCTGCCGACCTGCTTGCGTGGTACGTGGCGCTCGGCGTCGCGATGTGGTTGGCCGACGGCATGCTCGCGGTGATCGATGGCAGCCGGGTGTTGGTGCTCGCCGCCGTCTTGACGGCGCTGTACGTCGCCTTCGGATCGGCGAGTCGGTTCCACATCGCTCGCACACGGATCGGATCCATCGACGAGATGCGACGGCTGGTGCCGACCTGGACGGCTGTCGCCAGCTTGGTGATCCTCGCCAACGAGTTCGTCCTGAGCGGACCTCTTCCGCTGCGGGTCCTGCTGGCGGCGATGCCGATCGCGCTGTTCCTGATGCTGGTGACACGGGGCGTCTGGCGGACGTATCAGGACGTTCGCCTCGCTCCCACGGGAGGCGTCGCGCCGAAGCGGCTCATCGTGTTCGGTGCCGGGGAGGGCGGCGAGCAGATCGTGCGCTCGATGCGTCGGGATCGCTCCTCGGCCTACATGCCGGTGGCGTTGCTCGACGACGATCCCCACAAGCAGCACCGGGTGATCTCGGGAATCACGGTCGAGGGCACTCGGGACGACATGGCGTCCGTCGCTTCGAAGACCGGCGCCGAGATCCTGCTGATCGCGATCCCTTCGGCGAGCTCGGCACTCATCGCGGAACTGACCGACGCCGCTGGCGAGGTCGGGCTCGACGTTCGTGTGCTGCCGTCGACGTCGGAGTTGCTCGGTCTGCTCCGGGTTGATGACATCCGCGAGCCGACCGAGTCGGATCTCCTCGGTCGGGCCGAGGTCGCCGTCGATCTCGGGGCCATCTCGAAGTACGTGACCGGCCGACGCGTGCTCGTCACGGGCGCAGGCGGATCGATCGGTTCGGAGCTCTGCCGCCAACTTCACTCCCTCGCTCCCGCCGAGCTCGTCATGCTCGATCGCGACGAGTCGGCACTGCATGCGCTGCAACTGTCGATCGAGGGTCGCGCCTTGCTCGACACCGGGGAGTTGGTCGTCGCCGACATCCGCGACGCAACTCGGATCGACGAGGTCTTCGCGGTTCAACGGCCCGAGGTGGTGTTCCACGCCGCGGCGCTGAAGCACCTCACCCTGCTGGAGCGCAATGCCTCCGAGGGGGTCAAGACGAACGTGCTCGGCACGGCGAACGTGCTCAGCGCGGCGGAGCGGCACGGCGTCGACCACTTCGTGAACGTGAGCACCGACAAGGCCGCCGACCCGACCAGCGTGCTCGGCATCACGAAGCTGGTTGCCGAACGCCTCACCGCCCAAGTCGCCGACCGGACGGCTCGCACCTTCGTGTCGGTCCGGTTCGGCAATGTGCTCGGGAGTCGAGGAAGCGTGTTGCCGACGTTCCGTCACCAGATCGCCTCGGGTGGGCCGGTCACGGTGACCCACCCGGACGTGACCCGCTACTTCATGACGATTCCGGAAGCCGTGCGGTTGGTGCTCCAGGCAGGTGCCGATGCGCGCCCCGGCGAGATCTGCATTCTCGACATGGGGCAACCGGTGAAGATCGCCGACCTCGCCCGGCGATTGATCGAGCTGTCCGACTCGGCCGCCGAGATCGTCTACACCGGCCTTCGTCCGGGGGAGAAGATGCACGAGGTGCTCACGGCGGCTGACGAGGTCGGTGTCAACCGGTCCCACCCGCGGGTGTTTCACACCGACGGTTGTGTGTCGCTGGACCAGAAGTCTCTCGCCGCCTCGGCCCCTGAGCTGCACGGCATCTGCGATGCGATTCGTGCTGAGTTGGCGACCCACGCTCACCTGACCGCGCTCGACCAGTAGTTTCGCTCGACATGTGGTGGTCATCGGCCGCGTCGGTCTTTGCGATCGCGCTCGCATTCACGGTCCTGATGACCCCGATGGCGGCGTCGATGCTCACTCGCTGGGCGGTGGTGGACGTTGCCGGGGAACGTTCGAGCCACGTCGGTGCGGTTCCGCGTGGCGGCGGCCTCGTGATCATGGCGGTCGTGGTGGTCGTCGTCACCATGGTGGCGGTCGTCGTCCGCGCTCCGGTCTGGACGGTCGGATCGGCCGGGCTCGCGGCAGCCTCGGTGGCCTTCGCGGTGCTCGGTGGCATCGACGATCGCCGTTCGGTGCCTGCTCCGGTCCGGCTGGTGATCCAGCTGTTGCTTGCCGCGTTCGCCGCGGCAGCCGTCGCCGTCGACGGGCACACCATCGCTGCGCTGATCGCGGTTCCGACGCTCGTCGGGTTCGTCAACACCTTCAACTTCATGGACGGGATCAACGGCATTTCCGGCCTCACCGCCCTCGTCATCGCCGTGTCCGTGGTGGAGGTCGGATGGAGCCACGAGGGTCCGGTCGTGGTGATCGCGGCCGCCGTTGCCGGTTCGTCGCTCGGGTTCGTCGTCCACAATGTTCGTGGGGGGATCTTCCTCGGTGATGTCGGGAGCTACTTCCTGGGTGCGTCGCTGGTGGCGCTGTCACTCGCCGCGTGGATCGGGGGAGGCTCCGCCGTTGTCCTGGCCATGCCGTTCGTGCCGTACATCGCCGATGTCGCGGCGACGCTCGTCCGGCGACTGCGGCGCGGCGCCGACGTGTTGCGCCCGCACCGCGAGCACGCCTACCAGCGGCTCGCCAACGGCCGATGGAGTCACATGTCGACGAGCGTGCTCTACGCAGCGCTGGCCGGAGCGCTGGCTGTGCTGGCGCGGGTCGACACGGCCGTCGCTGTCGTCGGCGCCGCTGCCGTCGCCGGCGGGCTCGCCGTTGCCGGCAGCCGGATCGGCGAGGGGGTGTCGTGAGCTCGCGGGTCGCGTTCGTCCTGGAGATCCCGGTGTCCTACCGGACCGGATGGCTCGCACACGCACGTGAGGACGGTCTCGACATCCACGAGATCTATCTGTCTCACGGTCAGTCCGATCGCCCCTGGGAAGCCGGGGCGGGAGTGAATGCGACCGTCGTCCGTTCCGCCGATCTGGGTTCGACCTCGTCGGGGTTCTTCCCGCGAGTCAGCACCGGGATCACCCGCGCACTCGATGCAGCGGCGCCCGACCTCGTCTCGATCCCGGGCTGGGCACATCCGGCGGCTTGGCAGGTCGTCTGGTGGTGTCGTCGTCGCGGGGTGCCGTACGCCGTCATGTTCGAGACCTGGCGGCAACAGTCGCAGTCCCGGGTGCCGGCACCGATCGCCGCGAAGATCCGTGATGCGGTCCTCCGCGGCGCCGCCGCGGCCTGGCCGATCAGCACGCGGGCCGAGCGTTTCGTCGCCCAGCTCGGTTTCGATGTGCCGATGGTTGTTGTCCACGGCAACACCTGCGATGCGGACGCCCTCGCGGCGCACGGGTGTGGTGAGCGGGCCGGCGTGCTCTTCGTCGGTCGGCTGCTCGAGCACAAGGGCGCCGACTTGCTCTCGGCTGTCGCGGAGCGGTTGGCGGCTTCGGACGTCGCCCTGACCGTGATCGGCGACGGCCCGCTTCGTGCGTCGGTCGAGGCGAGCCCTGCGGTTGTCGTCGGTGCGCTGCCGCCGGACGAGGTGGCGGTTGCGATGCGGTCTGCGGCTGTCGTCCTCGTTCCGTCGCTGGCCGAGCCGTGGGGCGTCGTCGTGCACGAGGCGCTCGCGAACGGGGCGGCTGTGGTGGCCACCGATGCCGTCGGCAGTGCGGATGACCTGCTCGACGAGGTCGTGGGGCGCATCGTCGAGCCAGATCCCGCACGTCTCGCCGATGCCTGTCTCGAACTGCTCGATGCTGCCCCGACACCCGCCCGATGCCGTTCCGCCGCACGTCGCGTCAGCTATCGGACGGCGACGGACGAGTTGCGTCGTGGCCTGGCCGTCGCGCTCGGACACACATCATGACGACGCTCTGGATCGACGGCCGCACCGCACGCACCGGCGGAGGCCGAACGGTGCTCGACGCGATCGAGCGGCACCTCGTGCCCATGCTCGACGGACTCGACGTGCGTCTGCTCCGCCCGACCGACGGTTCCCCGGCTGCTCCGCTCACGCTGCCAGGCCGGCGCCCCGATGTCGTGCTCGGCCTGGCCGAGTCCGGGAATCTCGGTCTCGGTGGTCGGCACGCCTCGATCATGCTCGTTCGGAACTGGAACTGCTGGCAGCCCGGGGGAGGGGCGAAGAGCGAGCTCCGTCGGCACGTCGTCGCCCACAACGCCCGGGTGGCCGACGTCGCTGTGTTCGCCACACAGACCTTCGCCGATGCGGTCGGCGGCCGATGCCGTGGTCGGCAGGAGGTCGTGCCGTTCGGTGTGAGCGACGAGTTCACCCCGCTCGGACCGGCGGCGCAGGGTTCCTATCTGCTCGACGTCGGCGACTGGTATCCCTGGAAGCATCACGAGACGACGGTTCGGGTCTTCGCCGCGGTTGGTGCCACTCGACCGGAGCTTCGCTTGAAGATCGCCGGACGCCCGGTCGACCAGACACTGGTGGATGCCGCCTTGGGCGTCGCACGAACCCACGGCATCGCCGACCGTGTCGACGTCCTCGGATCGGTGGACCGCCAGGCGTTGGCCGCGCTCTACCGCGGCGCCGCTGCAGCCGTGCTGTTGTCCGACCGCGAGACCTTCGGCCACCCCTACCTGGAGGCGTTGGCCTGTGCGGCGCCGCTGGTCGCAAGACGGATGCCCGTGACCGATGAGGTTGCACCGGGTGCGACGCTCGTCGACGGCGACGTCTCGACCATCGCCGCCGCGCTCGACGCGGTCTTGTCCGGCCCGCGACCTGCGCCCTCAACGCCTCGCCGGTGGTCCGATCACGCACGGGATCTCCGAGCGCTCATCGTCGAGGTACTCGCCTGATGTGTGGCTTCGCGGTCGTGTTGAACGGGCGTCCGCTCGATGCCGCGGATGTCGAGTCCGTGCTCATCCGGCGCGGGCCCGACGGTCGCGGTGAAGCGGCCATCGGAGACGGTTGGGGTCTCCATCGTCGCCTCGCGATCATCGACCTCTCCGAGGGTTCAGCCCAGCCGATGGCACTCGGCGACGATGTTCAGCTCTTCTACAACGGCGAGGTCTACAACTACGAGCAGCTCCGTTCGCTCGGCGTCTTCCAGACCGATGGCGACACCGAGGTGTTCGGCCGCGCGCTGCTCGAGGGCACGGTGGGTGACCTCCGGGGCATGTTCGCCGGCGTGGCGACGGACGGCTCGACTGGGCGTTTCGCCCGCGATCGCTTCGGGATCAAGCCGCTGTATCGCTCGGCGACCGCCGGGGCGGTCGCCATCGCGAGTCAACTCCGCTGTGTGCCGGCCCTGACGGGCCAGCGATCGATCAACGCCGACGCCGTCGCCTCGGTTTTGCGGTTCGGATCCGTGGTGGGTGCGACGATGTTCGGCGGCGTCGAGGAGATCACCCCCGGCACCCACGGCGTCATCGACGGCGAGGTCTCGACACTCGGTGCGCCGGCCGTGCCACAACGAACGCTCGGCGACTCGATCCGTGCGGCCGTGGGGCGTCACCTCGTGGCGGACGTACCGATCGCCCTGCTGCTCAGTGGCGGCGTCGACTCCGCCGTGTTGGGGCGGGCGATCCGTGATGTCGGTGGAGACGCCACGGCGATCACCCTGAGCCCGGGTGGTGAGGTCGACGAGTCGGCCCGAGCCCGCCGTACCGCGAAGGAGTTCGGGTTCGCTCACCGCGTCGTGGAGGTCCGGCTCCCCGAGGTCGTGGCGGACATCGACGCCTTCTTCGACGCGGCCGATCAGCCGAGCATCGACGGTCTCAACACGTTCCTGGTCTCGAGGGCCGTGCACGACGCCGGGTTCTCGGTCGCGTTGTCTGGCCTGGGTGGGGACGAACTGTTCGGTGGGTACTCCTCGTTCCGCCGGGCGTGGGCGACCCATCAGCTCCGTCATCTGCCGGCGCCGGCAGTCCGTCGACTGCTCTCGGCAGCAGGCGCTCCACCGCACAAGCTCGACCGATGGGTCGAGCATCGGGGTGACCTCGGTGCGTTGGCGGCGATCAGCCGGGAGGTGTTCTCCCCAGCCGAGGTGCGACGTTTGTGTGGGACGATGTGGGACCCGCCGGTCCGGTCACTTCCGGGCGGCGACCCGCTCATCGATGCCGAGGTCTCGCTGTACATGACGCCAACGTTGCTTCGTGACTCGGATGCCCACTCGATGGCGCATTCGGTCGAGCTCCGGGTGCCGTTCCTCGACGACGAGTTGGTCGCCCACGCGACCCGGCGATCGACGTTCGACCGAGCGCGCCGCGGGAAGCGGGTCCTGGCCGAGGCGCTCGACGACGATCACCTCCGACGCCTGGCCGCCGAGCCGAAGACGGGATTCCGTCTGCCGATCGACGAGTGGCTGCGAGCGGACTTGGGGGATCGCCTCGACGCTGCGCTGTCCCACGGGTCTCCGCTGTCGGCAGTGGTCGACGTCGACGAGGCTCGACTTCTGGGCGCAAACGGCCCGTGGTCGCGTCAGTGGGTGTTCGTCGTGTTGAACGAGTGGCTGGTGCGACATGGCTGATCG
>JAHDDY010000024.1:0-8292 GCA_020629115.1 Paracoccaceae bacterium
AGCACCCTAGGCGAGAGAACCGTACAGCGCAATTCGCCGCATTGACGCGGGGGCCTCACGAGGCCTCGCGCTGGCTCCCCGTCGGGGCGCGCGCCTCCTCCTGCGCCGCCATCCCGCCCTTCCTGAGCCTGTTGAGCGATCCGGCCAGCCTGCCCACGCGGGCGGAGCTTTCGGAGATCAGCCCGGCGATCTGCTGCGCCTCCGTGGTCGAGCGGGCCGCGAGGGAGCGGATCTCGTTGGCGACGACGGTGAAACCCGCCCCCGCCGGTCCCGCCCGGGCCGCCTCGATGGTCGCGTTGAGCGAGAGGAGGCTCGTCTGGTTGGCGATCTCGTCGAGGCGGTCGACGATCTTCACGATCTTGTCGGACGAGGCGATCACGCCTTCCAGCGCGTCGAGCGAGCTGCCGACCACCTCCTGCCGGTCGGTGATGTCCGAGCCGAACATGATGTAGCGTTCGACGGCCCCGTCCACCGCGCGCACGGCGGCGAAGACCGCGTCGAACCAGATGCGCCGTCCCCCCTCGCCCGGCCAGGACACCTCGCGCCGCACCACCGCACCCCCGCGCAGGGCCTCGACCCCCGCCTCGCCGAGGATGCTGTCGATGCCGATCTCGCCCTCCGTGACGCCACCCGTCTCGGTGAGCCGGGCATTCGCCTTCAGGAAGCGGTACCGATCCGACCATTCGACGATGGCGTTGGCGTCGCCGATGGCCTTGAGCTGCACGTCGAAGTCGATGGACTTGAGCTTCGTCTCGGTGACGTTCGCCTGGATCGAGACGAAGCGCACGAGCGTGCCGTCCTTGGCGTAGACGGGATTGATGGCGAGGCTGATCCAGTACGGCTCGCCCGCCTTGGTGTAGTTGAGGATCTCCTCGCAGAAGGGCTGGCGTCGGTCGAGCTTTTCGCGCACCCGCGCGACCGTGGCCGGATCGGTCAGCGCCCCTTGCAGGATCGCCCCGGGCGACTTGCCCATGACCTCGGCGGCGGTGTAGCCCGTCAGGCGCTCGAAGCCGCGGTTCACGTATTCGATGCGCCGGTCCGCGTCGGTGATGATGACCGAATTGTCGGTCTCGTTCGCCACCAGCGACAGCAACTCGACTTCCCGCCGGATGGCCACCTCCGCCGTGATGTCGGTGGCGAACTTCACGATCTTGACGAGCGCGCCGCTCGCGTCGAAGGTCGGGTTGTAGGTCGCCTGAATCCAGATTTCCTTCCCGCCCTTGCCGAGGCGGCGGTACTCCGCCTGCTGCGACTTGCCGCCGCGCAGGTCCGCCCAGAACGCCTCGTAGGCCGCCGAGTCGCGCTCGGACGGGTCGACGAACAGGCTGTGATGCTTCCCCTCGATCTCGTGCAGCGCGTAGCCCATCGCCGCGAGGAAGTTCTCGTTGGCGGTCAGGATGGTGCCGTCGGGCCGGAACTCGATCACGGCCTGGGAGCGGTCGATGGCGGCGATCTTGCTCTGGGCGTCGACCGAAAGCCGCTTTTCCTCGGTGATGTCGGTCGCGAATTTCACGACCCGTACGGGCGTGCCGTCCGCCGTCAGCACCGGGTTGTAGGCGGCCCTGATCCAGACCTCGCGCCCCCGGTTGCCGATGCGGCGGAACTCGCCCGCCTGGAACGTGCCCGCGCGCAGGGTCTCCCAGAAGGCCCGGTATTCCACGCTGTCCGCGTAGGCCGGATCGACGAACAGGCGGTGGTGCCTGCCGCGCACCTCGTCGAGGCGGTAGCCCATCGCCGCGAGGAAGTTCTCGTTCGCGTCGAGGATCGTGCCGTCCAGCGCGAAGGAGATGACGGCCTGGGAGCGGTCGATGGCCTCCATCTGGCTGCGCATGTCCGCCGTGCGGTTCTTCTCTTCGGTGATGTCCGACGCGATCTTCACGATGGAGCGCACGCGCCCGAACGGGCCGCGCACCGGGTTGTAGCTGGCCTGGAGCCACAGGGCCTCGCCCCGCCTGTTCCGCCGCAGGAACTCGCCGCGCCGGAACTCGCCCGCGCGCAGGGCCTCCCAGAAGGCGGCGTAGTCCGGCGTGTCGGCACCGCCGGCGGGCATGAACATGCCGTGATGCTGCCCGAGGACCTCGCGCCGGTCGTACCCCGTGGCGGCGAGGAACGCGTCGTTGGCGTCGATCACCGTGCCGTCGGGGCGGAACCGGACGATGGCCTGGGATCGGTCCAGCGCGCGGTAGAGGGCCGTGTGCCGGCCTTGGAAGAACGGCATGAACTACTCCATCCCGGAAAGCAACTACATGAAAACCATATCCTTCCTGCACGATAGGCGAGTCGTTATTGACGAAGCGTGAAGCGGCTCAAGTATTCAAGTGAAACTGAAGTATTCGACCCGTCCCGGATGCATCCTCGTCTTGCGGCGGTGTACGGTCCCGCCTATCCCCTCACCCGCTCGCTCTTCGGATCGTAGAGCGGCCTGAGGCTCGCCGTCGCGGCCACCCGCGCGCCGGCCACCTCGATCTCGTAGGCATCGGCGAGCATGTCCGCCCCCGTCTCCCCCGGCGCGGCGCAGGGCACGTAGCCGAGGCCTACCGCCGCGCCGAGGTGGTGGCCGTAATTGCCGCTGGTCAGGTGCCCGACGATCTCACCACCCCTCAGGATGGGTTCGTTGTGGTAGAGAAGCGGGCCGGGATCGTTCAGCTTGAACTGGATCATCCGGCGCGAGACACCCTCCTGCCGCTTGCGCAGCACCGCGTCGCGGCCGAGGAAGTCGCCGAATTTCGAGGGTTGCTTGTCTGTCTTGACGGCGAAGCCGAGGCCGGCTTCGAGGACGTGATCCTCGTCGGTGATATCGTGGCCGTAATGGCGGAACGCCTTCTCGATGCGGCACGAATCCAGCACGTGCAGGCCGCAATGCCTGATCGCGCCCGCCTGCATCAGCCGCTCGTAGACATACCCCGCCATCTCCGCGCTCGCGTACAGCTCCCATCCCAGTTCGCCGACATAGGTGACGCGGTGGGCGCGGATGCGGGCCATGCCGAACTCGATCTCCTGCATCGTGCCGAAGGGGAAGGCGTCGTTCGACAGGTCGGCGGTGGTCAGCGGTTGCAGCACGTCGCGCGCGCGCGGCCCCATGACGACCATCACCGCCTCCATCGGCGTCACGTCGAGCACGGCGCAGCGGGCCTCCTCCGGCATCTGGCGCTTCACCCACGCGATATCGCGCTGGGGGGTTGCGGCGGGGGTGACGACGAGGAAGCTGTCGCTCGCCAGCCGGGTGACGGTCACGTCCGCCTCGATCCCGCCCTTGCCGTTCAGCCATTGGGTGTAGACGATCCTTCCCGGCTCGACGGCGACGTCGTTGCCGCACAGGCGTTGCAGCA
Source organism: Paracoccaceae bacterium (assembly GCA_020629115.1). GTDB lineage: Bacteria > Pseudomonadota > Alphaproteobacteria > Rhodobacterales > Rhodobacteraceae > JAHDDY01. The sequence continues at coordinate 3,330 of JAHDDY010000024.1, forward strand.
CGGCCTCGGCGTCGGCCCCCTCGACGCGCAGCTTGCCGAAGCTGGACATGTCGAACAGGCCCACATCCTCGCGCACGGCGCGGTGTTCCTCGGCGGCGTTGTCGAACCAGTTCTGGCGGCCCCACGAGTAGCGGTATTCGCGCTCCTGCCCCTCCTTCGCGAACCAGTTCGCCCGCTCCCACCCGGTCGTCTCGCCGAAGACGGCCCCCGCCGCCTGCATCTGTGCGTGCAGCGGCGAGCGGCGCAGGCCGCGGGCGGTCTCGAACTGGCGGTAGGGGAAGTGGTCGGCGTAGAGCAGGCCCAGCGCCTCCCTCGCCCGCTCGACGAGGTAATGCTTCGTGTTCTGGAACGGCTGCATCCGGCGGATATCCACGTCCCACAGATCGAAGGGCGGCTCGCCGTCCTCCATCCACTGCGCCAGTGCCATGCCCGCCCCGCCCGCGCTCTGGATGCCGACGGAGTTGAACCCGGCGGCCACGTAGAAGCCGCGCAGGGTCGGGGCCTCGCCCATCAGATAGCGGTCGTCGGGGGTGAAGCTCTCCGGCCCGTTGAAGAAGGTGTGGATGCCCGCCTCGGCCAGCATCGGCACGCGGCCCACCGCGTTCTCCAGGATCGGCTCGAAATGGTCGAAATCCTCGGGAAGCTGGTCGAAGCAAAAATCGGCGGGAATGCCGTCCACGGCCCAGGGCTTCGCGTTCGGCTCGAAGGCCCCGAGCAGCATCTTGCCCGCGTCCTCCTTGTAATACGCGCATTCGTCCGGCACGCGCAGGACCGGAAGCTGCGTCAGGCCCTCGATGGCCTCCGTGACGATGTAGAAATGCTCGCAGGCCTGGAGCGGCACGTCGACCCCGGCCATCAGGCCGATCTCCCGACCCCACATGCCGCCGCAGTTGACCACCGTATCGGCGGTGATATCGCCCTTGTCCGTCCGCACGCCGGTCACGCGCCCGTCCTCGCGGTCGATACCCGTGACGGTGACGCCCTCGATGACCTTCGCCCCCCGGTTGCGCGCGCCCTTGGCCAGCGCGTGGGCGATGTTGGCCGGGTCGCCCTGCCCGTCCTTCGGCAGCCAGACGCCGCCGACCACCCCGTCGAGGTTCAGATGCGCGTAGCGCTTGCCGATCTCCTCCGGCGAGATTTCGTCCACCTCGACGCCGAAGGCGCGGGCCATCGAGAGTTGGCGCCGCAGCTCCTCCATCCGCTCGTCGGTGAGGGCCACGGTGATCGACCCGACCCGCTTGAAGCCGGTGGCGACCCCGGTCTCCGCCTCCAGCGTGCCGTAGAGTTCCTGGCTGTACTTCGCCAGCCGGGTCATGTTCTGCGTCGCGCGGAGCTGGGCGATCAGGCCCGCCGCATGCCACGTGGTGCCGCAGGTCAATTGCCTGCGCTCCAGCAGCACCACGTCGGTCCAGCCCAGTTTCGTCAGGTGGTACGCGACGGAACAGCCGATGACACCGCCGCCGACGATGACGGCGCGGGCGTGGGAGGGGATGGCGGTGTCGGTCATTGTGCGGGGTCCTCCTGTGGGCAGGTCTGGGCGGCGCGGATGCCGGCGGGGGTGGGCGGCTCGGGGCGATCCTCGACCACGAGCGCGCCGTTCTCGATGCGCACGGCGTGCAGGACGGTGCGGTCGCGGGACGGGACGAGCAGTTCGGGATGGCGGGTCTGGACCAGCCCGTCCCGCTCGACCGGCACGGCGCGCGGGCGGCAGAGGCGCACGCCGCCGGTGATGAAATCCTCGCCGATGGCATGGTTCGAGAAACCCGCCATCGGCGCGGCGATGGGCACCAACGCATCGCCCTCCTGCGTCACGATCCTGAGGATGCCCGCCAGATGCGGCGTCTCGACATAGGCGATGTCCGTCCGCCCGTCCCCGTCGAAATCCTCGATCCCCGCCGGGGCGAGCCAGCGATAGCCGCGACCGATGGGGGGCGTGGAGGCAACGCGGCGGATGCCGTCGTCGCCGGCTCCATAGATGGCGAGCCGCGCGCCTTCCACGGCATCGGCCTCCACGATCGCGACCCGAGCAACCGTAAAGACCAGGCTTCCCGATTCCATCAGCCACGATTGCGCAGGCGATTGTATAGGTCTCGCCTCTATGTCCTCGAAAACCCGCCCCGGCGGCAGGGTGAACCGAAAAGCGGAGGCAGGCGGCAGCGTCGCGGCGTCGAGGCCATCCGGCAATGTGACGGGGATGCCGGACAAGGCGATGGTCTTGTATTCCACCGCGTCGCCGAGGACGCCGTGGGCGTATTCATGGGTTTCATCGGTCAGGATCGCCGGGAACGTGCCGACGGCGTAGGCATAGATCGCGCCGGCTTCGCCGCGATAATAGTCGAGCGCCATGAAATGAGCGGCACCCTGCGACACGCACAAGAGCGACAGTCCGATGACGGCGCAAAGGCGCTTCACGACGACAGCCCCGTCACCAGCCGGTGCCCCGCCGCCTCCAGCCTCTGCGCCAGCACCGCGATATGGGCCGGGCCGACCTCGCAGCAGCCGCCGACAATCGTCGCGCCCGCCTCGACCCAGCCCATCGCGAAATCGGCATAGGCGTCGGGGGTCAGGTCCGTGCGGGTGGACAGCTCCTCCACCGTCGCGCCGGGGACGTAGCTGGACTGGATATGCGTGAAGCCGTTGGCATAGGCCCCGTAGGGCAGCCCCCCGGCGGCGAGCAGGCCGATGCCCTGGTCCACCGCCTCGGGGCGCGTGCAGTTGACGAGCAGCGCGGCGAGGTGCGGGGCGTCCTTCACCGCCGCCACCGCCTCGGCCAGCGGCTCGCCCGAGCGCAGGCGGGTGCCGTCCCCGTCGTCGGTGCTGAAGCCGAGCCACAGCGGCTTTCCGGCGGCGGCGGCCCCGATCAGCACGCCCTCGGCCTCCTCCAGCGAGGACATCGTCTCGCAGAGGAAGAAGTCGACGTAATCCGTCTGGTGGGCCACGATCTCGGCGTATTGCCGCGCGGCCTCCGTCACCGGCAGGGCGCTGTCGGGGTGATAGCTGCCGACGAGGGGGGGCAGGCTGCCGGCGATGGCCACGTCGGCCCCGGTCGCGTCGACCGCCGCGACGGCCAGCTCGCCCGCCCGGGCCAGCATCGGCGTGAAGAGGTCCGGCTCGCCCTTCCTGTCCAGCCGCGGATGGGTCAGCGAATAGGTGTTGAGGGTCAGCACCCGCGCCCCCGCGCGGATGAATTCCTCGTGGAGATCCTGCACTAGATGCGGATGGTCGCGCATCACGACCGCGCCCCAGAGCGAGGTGACGGCGTCGGGCGAACGGCGGATGAGTTCCTGCCCCATGCCCCCGTCGAGCAGTACGATATCGGTCATTGTCCGTCTTCTTCCCATGTATCGGCAAAGCGGGCGAGGCGCGCGCAGGCCTCGGCCAGATCGTCCTCGGATGCGGTCAGGCTGATGCGGATATGCCCCGCCGTCGACGCGCCGAAGCTGTCCCCCGGCATGACGGCGACGCCGGTCTCCTCCAAGAGGGCGTAGGCGAAGCGCTCCGCGTCGCGCACCATGTGGCGCAGGTCGATCAGCACGTACATCGCCGCCTCGGGCGGGTGGATGCGCAGTCGGGGCGAGCGCGACAGCGCGGAGACGGCCCGGTCGCGCCGGCGGCGGTAGCGCGCGGCGATCCCGGCCTCCGGCCCGTCCCCCGCCGCCAGCCCGGCGCGCATCGCCTCCTGAATGAAGGGGGCGAGGCCGTAGGCGCTGGTCAGGAACAGGTCGATGACGCATTCGGCGACCGCACCGTCCGGGCAGATCAGCCAGCCGGCGCGCCAGCCGGTCATGGCATGGGACTTCGACATCGAATCCACGATCAGCGTCCGCTCGCGCATCCCCGGCAGGGAGGCGGGGCTGAGATGGGCGGCCTCGTAGACCTGGGAATGGTACACCTCGTCCGAGACGAGCCAGAGGTCGTGCTCCCGGCACAGGGCGGCGATGCCCTCCAGCGTCGCGCGGGTGTAGACGGTGCCCGAAGGGTTGTTGGGCGAGTTGCACAGGATCATGCGCGTGCGCGGGCCGATGGCGGCGGCGAGGGCCTCGGCCCGGGGCTGGAAGCCGTCGTCGGGGCTGGTGCGCACCGTCACCGGCACGCCCCCCGCCGCGCGGATCGTCTGCGCGTAGGTGGCGTAGTACGGCTCGATGACGATGGCCTCGTCGCCGGGGCCGAGGGCCGCGCAGGCGGCGGCGAAGAGCGCGGCCTGTCCGCCCATCGACACGACGACGGTGGCCGGGTCGATCCCGATGCCGTGGACGGCCCGCCCCCGCTCCGCGATCAGTTCGCGCAGCGGCGCGATGCCGTGGATCGAGCCGTATCCCGTCTTCCCTTCCGCCAGCGCGGCGGCGCAGGCATCGCGGATCGGCCGGGCGGTGGGGAAATCGTGATCGCCCATGGTGAGCATGATCACGTCGCCCCGCCCGGCCGCCACCATCCCCCGCGCCCGCTCCTGCACGCCCCAGCCGTCATCGGCGCCGGTGACGATGGTCTGGATGCGGGGGGAGAGGGTGGGCATGGGTGTGTCCTTTAGGCGTAACGGTGCGAAGTTGGGCGAAAGGCCCCGCCGCTGCGCGGGGCCTCTCGGAGCTATGCTTCACGCCCGCAGCCGCTCGTTATCCGGGTCCCACAGGGGACGGTCTTCCTGCACGGTGGCGGGGAAACGCTCGCCGAACATCTCGACCTCGACCCGCGTGCCCGGCGCGGCGGCATCGTTGCGCAGGACGCCCAGCGCGACGGACTTGTCGATGCGGTGGCCCCAGGCGCCCGAGGTCGTCTCGCCCACGATCTCGCCGTCCTTCCAGACGTTCGACATGTAGGGCGCGTCGTACCCGTTCGCCTCGACCACCAGCGTCGAGAAGCGTTTCGCCACGCCCTGCTGCTTCTGGCGCTCCAGCGCGGCCTTGCCGAGGAAGCTGTCCTTCGACCAGCGGACGAAGCGCTCCAGCCCGCCCTCCAGCACGGTGTA
>JAHDDY010000024.1:8392-12185 GCA_020629115.1 Paracoccaceae bacterium
AGCTGTCCTTCGACCAGCGGACGAAGCGCTCCAGCCCGCCCTCCAGCACGGTGTAGTCGGTCGAGAGATCCCCCTTCCACGCGCGGTAGCCCTTCTCGATGCGCAGGGAGTCCAGCGCGTACATGCCGAAGGGGGTCGCCCCCGCGTCGAGGATGGCGTCGAAGATGGCGGGCATGTCCGCGAAGGATGCGTGCACCTCCCAGCCCAGCTCCCCCGCGAAGCTGACCCGCGCCAGCATCGCCGGGCGGCCCGCCACCGTCGCCTGCTGATGCGACAGCCACGGCAGGCTCAGGTCGGCATCCGTCATCTCCGCGAACAGGTCGCGCGATTTCGGGCCGCAGACGATGAGGGTCGAGACCGCCTCCGTCCGGTCCTCCAGCGTCAGGCCGTCGGCGAGGTGCTGCGCCAGCCAGTCGCGGTCGTGCCATTGCGCGCCGGCGGCGGTGATGAGGGTGAAATCCTCCTCGCCGTGGCGGATGATCGACATCTCGGTGACGATGCGCCCGCCCTCGTCGGCGAAGTAGCCGAGATTCATGCGTCCCGTCTTCGGCAGCCCCCCGGTGATCATGGAGCGCAACCAGTCCGCCGCGCCCGCCCCGGTCAGCGAAAAGCGCGAGAAGCCGGGCAGGTCGAGCACGCCGACGCCGTCGCGCACGGCATGGCATTCCTCGCGGATGCGGGGCAGCCATGGCCCTTCCCGCTCCCAGGTCTGGGTCGCGTCCTCGCTCGTGTCGTCGCCGGGTTTCGCGAACCAGTTCGCCCGCTCCCATCCGTTATAGGCCCCCATCTGGCCGCCCATCGCCACGATCTTCTCGTGGACAGGCGACGTCTTCATGTTCCGCGCCTCGGGCCATTCGTGGCGGGGGAAGTGGATGGCGTATTCGTGGCCGTACACCTCCTTCGCCTTGGCGAGCGCGTAGTCCGGGTCGGCGGCATGGGCGGTGAAGCGGCGCGGGTCGACCGACCACATGTCCCATTCCGTCGCCCCTTCGGTCACCCATTCGGCCAGCACCTTGCCCGACCCGCCCGCCTGGGCGATGCCGAAGGTGAAGACGCAGGCCTCGAAGGCGTTCGGCACGCCCGGCATCGGCCCGATCAAGGGGTTGCCGTCGGGGGTGTAGGGGATGGGACCGTTGATGACCTTGTTGACGCCCGCCGTGCCCAGCAGCGGCACCCGCGCCATCGCATCCTCGATATACCATTCGAGGCGCTCCAGATCGTCCGGGTAGAGCTGGAAGCTGAAATCGTCGGGCATGGGGTCGTGCGGCCCGGTCCAGTGGGCGACGCAGTTGCGCTCGTAGGGGCCGAGGTTCAGGCCCGTCTTCTCCTGCCGCAGGTAGTAGGAGCTGTCCACGTCGCGCAGGAGGGGCAGCTTGTGGCCGTTCTCCTTGGTCCACGCCTCCAGTTCGGGGATCTCGTCCGTCAGCATGTACTGGTGACTCATCACCGCCATCGGCACGTCGCGCCCGAACCATGCGCCTACCTCCTTGGCGTAGTAGCCGGCGGCATTGACCACGTATTCGCAGCGGATGTCGCCCTTCGGCGTGGAGACGACCCACTCGTCATTTTCGCGCCGCACCCCGGTCGCGGGGCAGAAGCGCAGGATCTTCGCCCCCCTGTCCCGCGCGCCCTTCGCAAAGGCCTGCGTCAGTTGCGACGGGTCCATGTCGCCGTCGTAGGGATCGTAGAGACCGCCCGCCAGATCGTGCGTCTCCAGATAGGGATAGTGGCCCTTCAGGTCGTCGACCGAACACATCTCCATGTCGAGACCCTGCGCCCGGCCCATGCCGACGGCGCGCTCGAATTCCTGCATCCGCTCCGCCGAATGCGCGAGGCGCACCGACCCGGTGACGTTGTAGTTCATCGGGTAGTCGACCTCCGCGCCGAGGCGGCGGTACAGCTCGGTCGAATACCGCTGGATGTTCATCACCCCCCAGTTGCCGGAGAAGTTGGGGATGTTCCCGGCGGCGTGCCACGTGGACCCGGCGGTCAGCTCGTTCTTTTCGAGCAGCACGCAATCGGTCCAGCCCGCCTTGCACAGGTGATAGAGCGAGGACGCGCCAACCGCGCCGCCCCCGATGATGACCACGCGCGCGTGGGAAGGCATGTCAGCCATGATCCGTCTCTCCCTAGTCTTTCTTGTCGTTCGCAAGGCTGGCCGAGGACCCGCGCACCCAGGGGACGGGCGCGAGGGCTTCGAGATCGACATCGTCGAAGCAGCCGAGGTTGAAGCCGTATTCGTCCGGATTGCTGCGGCGGCGATGGTGGGTGTAGATCCCGCATCGGCCGCAGAAATGGTGTTCCGCCGTGTTCGTGTTCCATCGGTAGAGGCGCAGGATATCCGCGCCCTCGACCACGCGCAGCCGGTCGCGCGGGACGGCGGCCATGATCGCGCCCTTGCGGCGGCAGAGCGAGCAGTCGCATCGGCGCACCTGCTCGAAGCCGCCCGACAGCGTCACCTCGAACACCACCCCGCCGCAATGGCACCGCCCCGTGCGCGTCTCCATCCCCATCCCCTATCCGAGGGCCAGCCGGGCGGCGAGGCCGCCGAAGACCAGCGCCGCGAGCCTGTTGAGAAGCGCCGTCCCGCGCCGGAGCCGTGCGGCGGCGATGCCCGCGAAGATGCCGTACGCGCCCTTGGCGACCAGCCCCCCGGCGGCGAGCATCAGGCCCAGCACCACGATCTGCCGCCAGACGGGGCCGATGGCCGGGTCGGTGAACTGGGGCAGGAAGGCCAGCACGAACAGCGCGACCTTGGGGTTGAGGATGTTCGTCGCGAACCCGCTGCGGAAGGCGCGCCACACCTGCGCCCGCCCCCGCGCCGTCGGGGCGGCGGGGTCCGCGCGCCACGCCTGAACGGCGAGCCAGACGAGATAGGCCGCCCCCGCCCAGCGTATCGCGTCGTAGGCTGCCGGATGCGCAGCGATCAGCGCGGCCAGCCCGGCGGCGGCCATCAGCACGTGCGCGAGGATGCCCAGACCGATCCCCCCCGCCGCCGCCAGCCCCGCCCTCGGCCCGCCCGCCGCGCCCGACGCGATGGCGAACATCATGTCCGACCCCGGCGTCAGGTACAGCACGAGCGCGGCGGCGGCGAAGGCCGCGAGGGTGGCCGGATCGAAGGCGAGAAGGGTGTCGAGCATCGGCGCGGCTCCTCAGTACACCGGCGGGGCGATGGTCCAGATGACCACCGTCTCCGCCGCGCCGGGATTGGCCCAGCGGTACGGCTCGCCCGCGAAGCGGAAGCTGTCGCCCGCGGCGAGGCGGAAGTGCCGCTCGCCCACCCACAGGTCGAGCGTGCCGGAGACGACGTAGCCCGCCTCCTCGGTCTCGCGCGTCTGCGGCTCGGCCAGGGCCGCGCCGGGGGCGAAGGTGGAGCGGAAGCTTTCGAACGCGCCGCCGATATCGGGGGAGAGCAGTTCCTCCGTCAGGCCCGCCACCGCGTTGCCCAGCGACCGGCGATGGGCGGCGCGGACCACGTGCCCGCGCTCGTCCTCAGGGGCGTCGTCGTTGCGGAAAAAGAAGCCGAGCGGTACGGCGAAGCGCCGGGCGATGCGGCGCAGGTCGTCGATGGACGGCTCCGACAGGCCGCGCTCGACCTGGCTCAGCCAGCCGACGGAGCGGTCGAGCGCCCCGGCGGTCGCGGCAAGGGTCGCCCCCCGGCTGCGGCGCAGCGCGCGGATATCCGCGCCGATGCCTGCAGGGGCTGTGCCCGAAGGGGTTGTACCCGCAGGGGCCGCGCCCGAAGGGCCGAAGGGTGCCGATCCGTCCATATCGGCATGGTTCGGTCAGGGTC
>JAHDDY010000024.1:12285-23780 GCA_020629115.1 Paracoccaceae bacterium
CCCGAAGGGCCGAAGGGTGCCGATCCGTCCATATCGGCATGGTTCGGTCAGGGTCGTGAAATTTGCAAGGATTTTTTCACCGACCTACCCGGCGGCGCGCATCGCCTCCGGGTGAAGGTACGTCTCGATCGCCTTCATCACCGCCGCGACGGTCACGGGCTTGGTCAGATGATCGTCCATGCCCGCGCGCAGGCATCGCTCCCGGTCGCCGCGCAGGGCGTGGGCGGTGACCGCGATGATGGGGGTGCGGCTGCGGCCCTCCTCTTCGGCGCGGATGCGTTTCGTCGCCTCGTCGCCACTCATGGACGGCATGGAGACGTCCATCAGGACGAGGCGCGGGCGGTCGCTGCGCCAGGCGGCGACGGCCTCGGTGCCGTCGGCGACGATGCGATAGGTATAGCCCGTGTCGCGCAGGATCTCCTCGATCAGCATCTGGTTGATGCGGTTGTCCTCGGCGACAAGGATATCGAGCATGGTCGTGGGCGCGGCGGGGGTGGGGGCGGCAGGCGGCATCGGCTCGGCGAGGGCGAGCGGCACACCGCTTCCTTCCTCCGCGACAAGGCTCTCCGGTTCGGGAGCGGCGACCTCTTCCTCCTCGACGATGCGCGTCGTCGGTTCGGATTCGGGAAGCGTCGCCGCTTCGTCCGACGCGGAAACGGGCGCGGCGTCCTGCGGATCGGACGGTGTCCCCTCCGGCGGAGCGTCGGCGATGACGGCGGGGAGCATGGGCGCGTAGGGCGCGCGCGCGACCGCCGCCTCCATGCTCTCCAGCAGCGGGGCCGACCGGACCGGGCGCGGCAGGGTCGCGACAAGGGGCAGGCCCGCCTCCTCGTCGGCATCGCACATCGACAGTGCCGACAGCCGCGCCATGAGGATGACGGGCGGGCGCAGGCCCGTACGGCTCCGCAGGGTCTCCGTCAGCAGCGTGACCGGCCCTTCGGCGATACGCTCGCCGAGCAGGACCACGTCGATCGTCTGCCCCCGCGCCTCGATGGCGTCGAGCAGGGCGGTCGCCTCGCGGGCGCTGGTGCAGGGGGCGACCTGGAAACCCCAGGCGCGGACGCAGTCGGCGACGGTGTCGCGATGGGCGTCGTCGCCGTCGACGATCATCACGCGCTTGCCCTGCGCGCCCTCGCCCGCCCGGCGCATGGTCTCGGCGGCGTCGAGGGGCAGCTCGATGTCGAAGCGGAAGGTCGTGCCCTCGCCTTCCACGCTCTCGACCCCGACGGTGCCGCCCATCTCCCCGATCAATGCCTCGACCACCGCCAGCCCGAGGCCCGTGCCCTGGCCCGCGCGTTTCGCGTCGCCGTCGGCCTGGGTGAAGCGGTCGAAGACGGTCGCGCATTTCTCCGCCGGGATACCCGCTCCCGTGTCGCTGACGCGGCAGGCCAGGCGCGCGGTGCGCCGCCCGTCCTCACGGGTGCCGATCCGCGCATCGACGACGACCGCGATGCGCCCCGCATCGGTGAACTTCACCGCGTTCCCCAGAAGGTTGGCGAGCACCTGCCGCAGGCGGCTCCTGTCGCCGATGAGGCGGCGCGGCAGGGCGGGGTCGATGCGTACCGTCATGTCCACGCCCTTCTCGTCGGCACAGGCCGCGAACAGGGTCGCCGTCTCCTCGATGCACTCGGCGATATCGAAGGAGGCGTGGTCCAGCTCCATCCGCCCGGCCTCGATCTTCGACAGGTCGAGGATGTCGTTGGTGATCGCCAGCAGCGCCTCGCCGGAGCGCACCACCACGTCGGCATACATCTGCTGACCCTTCGAGAGGCCCGATTCGGCCAGAAGGCTGGCCATGCCCAGAAGGCCGTTCAGCGGGGTGCGGATCTCGTGGCTCATGTTGGCGAGCATGTCGGTGCGCGCCTGCACCCCCGCTTCCGCCGCCTCGCGCGCGCGGATCAGTTCGGCCTCGCGGGCCTTCTCCGCCGCGAGCGGAACGGCGAGCCGGGCGACCGCGCCGCCGGGCAGGGCGTAATCGTGGACGCGATAGACGCCGTCCTCGCCTGCGTCGTGCTCGTGGGAGGGCACGTCGAGCCGGGGCAGCGGCGCGTCCCCCTCCCCGTGCAGCGTCTCGTGCAGCGCGTTCCACGCCAGCAGCGCGCCGTCCTCGCCCCGCACGGCGCAGGCGACGGGGCCGTGCTCGAACAGGGCGTGCAGCATCTGGTGCTCGCGCAGGAGGCGCGAGGCCAGCGCGCGATCCGCCATGACCGCATCGACCGCCGCGTCATACGCCGTCACGGTCCGGGTGGCCTCGGTCGGAATGTCGGCGGCATCGGCGGCGAAGGTCATCGGAGGGCAATCCTGACACGAACACGGGTTGTCGCACCAGTATCGCCGCAATTTCCGAAACTCCGCTTAACGGGCATCGGGAGCGCGCCACTCGCCCGCTCCTTCGTCCGTCATCGCGCCGCGTCGTCGTCCTCGTCGCCGTCCTTCGGCAGGTTGAAGAAGTCGTCCGGCGCGCGCTCCCTGTCCCCGGCCGGGATCGTCGGCTCGTCATCCTCCGGCACCGGATCGGCAAGCGATTCCTCGGTGGACATGAGCGCGCCCTCGGGACGGCCATCCTCCTCCATCGCCTCGCGCTTGGGCGCGGATTTCGCCACCGCCTCGTCCAGCTCCGTCTGGCGGCACATGCCGAGCGCGACCGGGTCGACGGGGGTGATGTTGGCGTAGTTCCAGTGCGTCTTGGTGCGCAGGGACTGGATGGTCGGCTTCGTGGTGCCGACGAGGCGCGAGATCTGCGCGTCGGTCAGCTCCGGGTGGTTGCGGATCAGCCACAGGATCGCGGCGGGGCGCTCCTGACGCTTCGACAGCGGCGTGTATTTCGGCCCCTTGCGCTTGACCTCGGGCACCTTCACGCGCGGTTGCAGGCGCAGGCGGGCCTTGGGGTCCTTCTCGCACCGCTCGATGCTCTCCCGGGTCAGCTCGCCGGTCGTCACCGGATCGCGGCCCTTCAGCCCCTGCGCCACCTCGCCGTCGGCGATGCCGGAAATCTCCAGCGAATGCAGGCCGGTGAACTCGGCGATCTGGTCGAAGGAGAGGGACGTGTTGTCGACGAGCCAGACGGCGACGGCCTTGGGCATCAGGGGGAGCGACATGGGGCGGGTCCTTTTGATCTTGGGCCATGCGGAGGCCGGGCGCGCTCCGGGTCGGGGGAGCGCGTCTTCCGGGTCGCATGGCTTTTTCCGGGAGACTTCCGGGATCGTATATAGGAAAAGGGCCGGGATTGAAAAGATCGAAACGTGCCGGAGACCGGGTACCATGACGAGAAACAGGATGCTGGCCGTCGCCGGTGCCGCCGCGCTGCTGCTCTTCGCGGCCTGGTGGGAGGGCGGCGTCGAGGGGGTGCTGCGCGAGCTGACCGGGCAGCAGACCGCCGCGCCGGGGCCGGAGACGCGCCTGCCCCCCGGCCCCGCGCGCGGCGCGGAGCGCGGGTCGGGCTTCGACTACTACGTCCTCGCCCTGTCCTGGTCGCCCAGCTACTGCGAGGACAACGGCGACCGCTCGTCCTACCAGTGCGACGGGGGGCGCGACTTCGGCTTCGTGGCGCACGGTCTCTGGCCCCAGAACGAGACCGGCTGGCCCGAATTCTGCGATGCGAGCGCCCGGGTGCCCGACCGCACGGTCGACGCGATGCTGCCGATCATGCCCGCCAAGGGCCTCATCTACCACCAGTGGAAGAAGCACGGCACCTGCTCGGGCCTCGACCCGCGCGCCTATTTCGCCACCGTGAAGGATGCCTACGATTCGGTGGTCATCCCGGCGGAACTGGTGCGCCTGGAGCGGACGCTGACCATCGACCCCGCGGTGATCGAGGCGGCCTTCATCGAGGCGAACCCGACCCTCGACGCCGACGAGATTGTGGTCAACTGCGCGCGCAACCGCCTGCGCGAGGTGCGCGTCTGCCTCGACAAGACGCTGACGCCCCGCGCCTGCGGCCGCGACGTGCACCGCGAATGCCGGGCGGACGCGATCCGGATGCCGCCCGTGCGCTGAGGCGCGCCGTCCGTCGAAGGAGGAACCCGATGGCCATCGCGGATATCAGGGCGCGGATCGGCGCGGTCGTCATGCACCCGGTCGCGCAGCGCATCGTCTTCGCGGCCATCGTCGTCAACGCGGTGGTCCTCGGGCTGGAGACCGCGCCGAGCGTGATGGCGCGGTACGGGCCGGTGCTCCGGATCGTCGACATCGCCTGCCTCGCCCTCTTCACGGTCGAGATCGCGGCCAAGCTGTTCGCCCTCGGGCCGCGCTTCTTCCGCGACGGGTGGAACGTCTTCGACTTCGCGGTCGTCGCCGTCTCGCTGGCGCCCCAGAGCGGCACCCTGTCGGTGCTGCGCGCGCTGCGGGTCCTGCGCGTCCTGCGCCTCGTCTCGGCCCTGCCGCAGATGCGGCGGGTGGTCGAGGGACTGCTCGACGCGCTGCCGGGGATGGGGACGGTGTTCCTGCTGATGTCGCTGATCTTCTACGTCGCCTCCGTCGTGGCGACCACGCTGTTCGGCGCGGACTTTCCCGAATGGTTCGGCACCATCGGGGCCTCGGGCTACACGCTGTTCCAGATCATGACGCTGGAAAGCTGGTCGATGGGGGTCGTGCGTCCGGTGATGGCGATGTATCCCTGGGCCTGGGCCTTCTTCATCCCCTTCATCCTGGCGACCACCTTCGCGGTGGCCAACCTCGTGGTCGGCCTCATCGTCAACTCGATGCAGGACGTGGTCGAGGAGGACGAGGCCGCCTCGGACGAACGCCACGAGATCCGCGACCTGATCCGCGCGATGGACGAACGCCTCGCACGCATCGAGGAGCGGCTGGACCGGGAGAGGTAGCTCTCCGATCCGGGGGAGCGGGAGGGGGGATTGGAAAACGGTCAAGCCTGGAGGCCGCTGGTATCAGACCGCCACCACCGCCATCACCGGCGCGTGGTCCGACGGCTTCCCCCAGCCCCGCGCATCGCGCACCGTCTCGCAGGAGCGCAGGCCCGCGCGCAGGTCCGGGGTGATCCAGACATGGTCGAGGCGGCGGCCCTTGTCGGCGGCGCGCCAGTCCTTCGAGCGGTAGCTCCACCACGAATACGCCTTCTCCTCCGGCGGGACGAATTCGCGGGCCGTATCCACCCAGTCACGCGAGGCGCGCACGGCCTCCAGCGCCTCGACCTCGACGGGCGTGTGGCTGACCACCTTCAGAAGCTGCCTGTGCGACCAGACGTCGTGCTCGCCGGGCGCGATGTTGAGGTCGCCGACCAGGATCGACGGGCCGCCGGGCGCGTCCCCGCCGGGGCCGAACCAGTCGCGCATCTCGGCGAGGAAATCGAGCTTGTGCGCGAATTTCGGGTTCGCCTCCCGGTCGGCCACGTCGCCCCCGGCGGGGACGTAGAAATTGTGCACCGTCACCCCGCCGACCCGCGCCGCGACATGCCGGCAATCGCCCTTCGCGCAGAAGTCGCGATGGTCCACCGGCTCCAGCGGCAGGCGCGAGAGAATGGCGACGCCGTTGTAGCCCTTCTCCCCCCGCACATGCCGATGCACGTACCCCGCCGCCTCGAACCCCGCATGGGGAAAGGCCGCATCGGGGGATTTCGTCTCCTGCAGGCACAGGACGTCCGGCGCATGCTCGGCCAGGAAGCGCAGGACGATGCCCTCGCGCAGCCGCACGGAATTGATGTTCCAGGTCGCCACGCGCAGGGACGCCGGAGAGGTCGGGACGATGCTCATGCGCCGCGCCTACCCCGCCATGGCGGGCGCGTCAACGCATCCGCCGCGATACGCGGTCACGGCACAAATTTGATCGTGGCTCTGGACAACGTATACGGATCGAGTGCTATTGACCGTCTTTACAATCCGTAAACGGAGTACCGCCATGACCTTCCCCCGTCCCCGGGCCGCGATCCTCGCCTGCCTGCTTGCGCCGATCCTCGCCGCGCCGTCCTTGGCCGACGACGCATCCCCCACACAGCCCGTTCCGGCGGCGACCGGCGCGGCGGTGGCGACGGCGGCGGTGACGATGCCCATGCCGACCCCGCCCAGCTTCGACGGCGGCACGGCGGTCATCAACTTCGTCGCCCCCGTCACCGCCAAGACCATGGCCGAACTGGCGCAAAGCGCGCAGACCGCGGCAATCGGCGGCGCAGACGCCATCCGCATCAACATCAGTTCGCGCGGCGGCTCGCTCCACGCGATCCAGTTCGCGGTCAACGTCCTGAAGAACCTGCCCATCCCGGTCGAGACGGTCGCCATGTCCCAGATCGCGAGCGCGGCGGTCGCCCTCTACTGCGCGGGGCAGGAGCGGTACATGGCCGAAGGCTCCGCCCTCTACCTGCACCAGCAACGGGGCTTCGAGGAGATACAGCTCAAGACCGCCGGCGCCGTGGTCCGGGAGCTGGAGCTGAGCACGGAATGGTACGACGATGTCTTGCGCGGCTGCGCCGAGGAGGGGATCGACCCCGCGACGCTCGACTACTCCGTCCGCGACCTCGTCATCGACACCGAACAGGCCGCGAAGATCGGCATGGCCACGGCGTCCATGGACGCGCTTGATCACGAATCGGTCTGGGGAACGCCGCTCACCGTCATCGCGCCGGAGGATTCGATCAGCATGTACCCCTACCCGGTCCGCCGCTGACCGCCCCTACGACGCGAGGCGGTAGCCGCCCTGCTCCGTGACCAGCAGCCGGGCCTCCGAGGGGTCCGGCTCGATCTTCTGGCGCAGGCGGTAGATATGGGTCTCCAGCGTGTGGGTGGTCACCCCCGCGTTGTAGCCCCAGACCTCGTGCAGCAGCACGTCGCGCCCGACGACCGACCCGCCCGCGCGGTAGAGGAACTTGAGGATATTGCATTCCTTCTCCGTCAGGCGGATCTTCTTCGCCGCCTCGTCGGTCAGCAGCTTCATGCTCGGCTGGAAGGTGTACGGCCCGATGGAGAAGACGGCGTCCTCGCTCTGCTCGTGCTGGCGCAGATGGGCGCGCAGGCGGGCGAGAAGGACGGCGAACTTGAACGGCTTCGTCATGTAGTCGTTCGCACCCGAATCGAGGCCGAGGATGGTGTCGGCATCGGTGATCTGGGCCGTGAGCATCAGGATGGGGGTCTTCACCCCCTGCTTGCGCATCAGGCGGCACACCTCGCGCCCGTCCATGTCGGGCAGGTTCACGTCGAGGATGATGAGGTCGTGATGGGCCGTCTTCGCCTTCTCGATCCCCTCGCCCCCCGTCCCGGCCTCGAAGACGTCGAACTCCTCCGTCAGGACGAGCTGATCGGCCAGCGCCTCGCGCAGGTCCTCGTCGTCATCGACCAGCAGGATCTTCTTCAGCGTGCTCATGGGATGCCTCCGTTTCGCTCCGTCTGACACAAAGTTTTGTTGAGCGTGTGACGGAGACAAGTTTATGTCACCCTTCTCACGCAGGTGTCAGCGCAACCACGGAAATATTTCAGGATATGACGGCATGAGCGCATTGGGCGGCACGGATCGCGATGCCCTGGAACAGGTCGTGGGCGAATTGCGGCGGGGGGC
Source organism: Paracoccaceae bacterium (assembly GCA_020629115.1). GTDB lineage: Bacteria > Pseudomonadota > Alphaproteobacteria > Rhodobacterales > Rhodobacteraceae > JAHDDY01. Next base: position 19,786 of record JAHDDY010000024.1, read on the forward strand.
GGTCGTCGTGGCGGGCGAGGTGCTCATGGCGAGTGCCGAGACGGTGGAAGCCGCACGCTACGCTGCCCTGCGCCATCGGGAAAAGGCGTCGCTGGTCCTGACCGCGCGCCGGGCCGCCGTGCTGAAGCTGCGCGCCTATGACGGTGATATCGCGAGGCTGCCGTTGCCGGACGATCCCGCCACGGCGGCGGCCTTGGCCGATCCGGCGCGCGATCTGGATACGCCGATGAAGGGACCGTTCGAGACGCTGCGCGAAGATCATGCCGACATCCGCGCCCTTCGGGTGGAAGCGTCCCGGCTGGCCGTCAGAGTGTGCAAGGCGGCACGCCTGCTGCCCGCCGCGATCGTCGTTCCGCTGCACGAACGCGATGTGCCGACGGGTCTTTTGCAGGCCGACCCCGCCGCCCTTGCCCGCGCTCTCGATGCGCAGACGCTCACGCTCGAACGCTTCTCCGACGCCCGCGTCCCGCTCGCCCTGGCCGAGGATTCGCGGGTCTTCGGCTTTCGCCCCTCGGACGGGGGACCGGACCATTTCGCCATCCTCGTCGGCGATCCGCCGCGCGGCGAGCCGGTCCTCGTGCGCGCGCATTCCGAATGCTACACGGGCGACCAGCTCGGCTCGCTCAAATGCGATTGCGGGCCGCAGCTGCGCGCCGCACTGGCGCAGATCGCGGCGAACGGGGCCGGGGTGCTGCTGTATCTCGCCCAGGAAGGACGCGGGATCGGCATGGCCAACAAGCTGCGCGCCTACGCCCTTCAGGATCAGGGATTCGACACGGTGGACGCCAACCACCGTCTCGGCTTCGAGGACGACGAGCGCGATTTCAAGGTCGCGGCGCTGATGCTCAAGTCCCTCGGCTTCCAGGCGGTCAAGGTGATGACCAACAACCCGCGCAAGACCGACGCCTTCGAGCGCCACGGCATCCGCGTCGCGGGGCGCGTGCCCCTCGCGGTGGGGCGCACCGAGCAGAACGACGCCTATCTCGCGACCAAGGCCGCGCGGAGCGGGCACCTGCTCTGAGGGTCGCGGGGGCTTGCCGGTGCCCTCCTCCACGCCCACATCGAGGGACGAAGGAGACGATTCCATGCGACGACGCACCTTTCTCACCGCCACCGCCGGCCTCGGCACGCTTCTGACCGCCGCTGCCTGCGCGGGGCGGGTGGCCACCCCCCTCGACGATGCCGTGGCCGAGCGCGCCTATCCGCCCCTCGGGCGCATCGTGGAGGTGGACGGCCTGCCGGTGCATACCTTCGAGAAGGGCGAGGGCGGGCCGCCCGTCATCCTGCTGCACGGGGCGAGCGTGAACCTGCGCGACTGGAGCCATTCGCTGATGGACCGGCTGGCGCGCACGAACCGCGTCATCGCCATGGACCGCCCCGGCTTCGGCTATTCGGAGCGCGGCCCCGGCGACTGGCCGCCCGAGCGGCAGGCGGCGCATCTGCGCGCGGCGGCGGTGGCGCTGGGCGCGGAGCGGCCCATCGTCGTGGGGCATAGCTGGGGCGGCGCGGTGGCGCTCGCCTGGGGGCTGGACTTTCCGGACGACGTGAGCGGTGTGATCCCCGTCTCGGGTGCGACGATGCCCTGGGGCGGGGCCGCGACGGTGTTCCAGACGCTGGGGGTCGGGCGGCTGGGGGTCGACTACTACCAGGCGCGGCTGTCGCGCGAGGCGGAGAACGGGTCGGTCGAGGCCTTCGTCGCCCGCGCCTTCCGACCGCAGGTGCCGCCCCCCGGCTACGTCGATTACGTGGGCGCGCCGCTCTCCCTACGCGCGAAGACGCTGGAGGCGAACGCGCAGGATCTCGCGTCCCTGCACTTGGGCCTGCGCCGCATGGCCCCGCGCTATCCGTCGATGCGGGTGCCCGTCGAGGTCGTGCACGGGGAGCTGGACTGGCTGCTCGGCGTCGATCAGCATGTGCGCGATTTCGCCGCGCAGGTGCCCGACGTCACCGTCGCCGTCGCCCCCGGGGTGGGGCACATGGCCCATCATGCGCGGCCCGACCTGCTGGAGGCGGCCATCGCGCGGCTCTCGGCCCGGGCGGCGTGAGCGATCTGGTGGTCGGCCCCGCCGGGGTCGCGCGCTTCGGCGGCCATGCCCTGCCCTGCGCCCTCGGACGGGGCGGCATCCGGGCCGGCAAGCGCGAGGGGGACGGGGCGACGCCCGTTGGCACCTGGCGGATCGAGGGCGGCTGGTACCGCGCCGACCGCATGGCCCCGCCGCGCGGCCGCATTCCGCTGATCCCCATCGGCCCGCGCGACGGGTGGTCGGACGACCCGAGGGATGCGGCCTATAACGGCCCCGTGCGCCTGCCCCATCCCTTCTCGCACGAGCGGATGCGGCGGGGGGACGGGCTGTACGATCTGGTGCTGGTGCTCGACCACAACCGCCACCCGCCGGTGCCCGGCGCGGGGAGCGCGATCTTCATGCATTGCTGGCGGAGGCCGCGCTATCCGACCGCCGGATGCCTCGCCTTCGCGCCGCCCGTGCTGCGCTGGATCGTGGCGCGCTGGACGCCGGCGAGCCGGGTGGTCATCCGCGCGTGACGCTCACTGCGTGACGCTCACCGCGTGACGCTCGACGGGTCGCGCGCGCCGAACAGGGCCGACCCGACCCGCACGGAGGTCGCGCCGTAGGCGATGGCGGTCTCGAAATCGGCGCTCATCCCCATGCTCAGCTCGGCAAGGCCGTTGCGCTCGGCGATCTGGGCGAGCAGGTCGAAATGCGGGCCGGGGGGCTGGCCCTCGGGGGGGATGGCCATGACGCCGATGACGGGCAGATCCATCTCCTCGCGGCAACGGGCGATGAAGGCGTCTGCCTCGTCCGGGGCGATGCCGCTCTTCTGCTTCTCCTCGCCGGTATTCACCTGCACGTAGAGATCGGGGCACGACCCGCGTTCCTGGGCGAGGGTGGCGAGGACGACGGCGAGGCGGTTGCGGTCGAGGCTCTCGATGACGTCGAACAGCTCGACGGCGGCCTTCGCCTTGTTGGTCTGCAGCGGGCCGACGAGATGCAGCGTCACGTCGTCATAGGTCTCGCGCAGGTCGCCCCAGCGCTCGCGCGCCTCCTGCACCCGGTTCTCGCCGAAGACGCGCTGCCCGGCCTCCAGCACCGCCGCGACCCGCTCGCGCGGCTGGACCTTGGAGACGGCGACGAGGCGCACGGAGCCGGCGGGCCGCCCGGCCTCGGCCTCGGCGGCACGGATGCGGGCGCGGATATCGGGGAGGGCTGTCATGGCGGGGATGATGCGCGGCGCGGCGGGGAAAGCAACGGCAAAAGGAAAAAGGGCGGGGATTTCTCCCCGCCCTCCGGTCTCTTTGAACCCTGACGGGATCAGAAGCTGAGCGCGAAGCCCGTGCCGACCAGGAAGCCGTCGGCGTCGCCACCGGCGGTGCCGTTGTCGACATCGCCGTAACCGGCGTAGATGCCCGCGGTCACGCCCGGGCCGAGGTCGTAGGTGCCGGCGGCGAGGACGTAGTCGCCGTCACGGTTGGCCTGCTCGGAGTTCGCGTACTGCAGCGACACGCCCCAGGGGCCGGTCGAGTAGGCGACGCCGACGTCGAAGTAATCGCGGTCTGCGCCTTCGCCGGCGATGTCCTGGACGGTGTAGTTGCCGCCGAAGGTGAAGCCGGCGTAGCCGAGCGAGATACCGCCGCCGTACATGTCGGAGTCGGCGTTGCCGCCAACGACGTCACCCGTCGAGTAGACGCCACCGATGGCCAGGTCGAACAGGCCGAAGCTGTTCACGTAGTTGGCACCGATATCGAAGATGTCTTCGTACGTGATTGCGGTGGGGCTGTTCTTGTTCGCATTGTCGTCATGCGCGTAGGACGCACCGACCTGGAACCCGGCGAAGCGGGGGGTGTAGTAGGTGGCGCTGACGGCGGCACCGCCGTTTGCGCTGCCGAAGCCGGGGCTACGGCCGAAGTTGGGGCCATTGAGACCGAGGTAGCCGGCGACGTCGCCGCCATCCGCCGCGCCGAACCAGCCGACGTTCGG
>JAHDDY010000024.1:23880-46274 GCA_020629115.1 Paracoccaceae bacterium
GCTTCGAGTTCGACGACCACGCCGAACTGCAGGCCGTTGTCGAGGACGATGGAGGGCGTGAACTGGATTTCGCCGTCCTGAACGACGTCGACGCCGTCCTGGCTGCTGTTCAGGCCGTCGCTGTCGCGGTAGATGACGGCGGAGTTGTAGTAGCCACCCCAGTCGAGGTCCCACGTTGCCGCTTTTGCGTCGCCGGTGCCGACGAGGCCGGCGAGGGCCAGGGCGCTGGTGCCCAGGAGGATCTTTTTCATTCGTTCACCTGTTCCTGTGTGAAAGACGGTCGTCGCACTGTCCGATATTTCCGGTGACCCGCGCCGCCCATCCGACATTTCTCCAGAACGAGCACTGTGCTCCTTCTGGGGCGTTAATTCCGCAAAACCCCCTGTACGGTCAACCGGAACGAGACCGGCCGATCACGCATCCCCGCATCTGTATCAAATACGTCACAGATGCGGCGATGGCCGTGCATCGAAAAGCTTTGCCGCCATCGGACGATGATTGTAACCTGTGCCCGAATTGGACACAGGGGGTTTCTCTCATGGATGTGCGGTCTTTCGCGCGCCTCTTCATCTTGGCGGGCGCCGCGACGGCGGTCGGTGCCTGCTCGTCGGTCGATCCCGAACTGGTGGAGACGGGGTCCGAGCAATACGACTACCTGCGCTACCGGGGCGGCAATGCCCAGTGGGCGCGGCAGAACGGCACCATCTTCGGCGACGAGAACTCGCTGCTGGGCAACCTGCGCGGCGGGGGCGACGAGAACCAGCTTCCGGTCAACAAGTACCTGTGGCGCGCCTCGCTCGACAGCGTCTCCTTCCTGCCCATCGCCTCGATCGACACCTTCTCGGGCGTCATCTCGACCGACTGGGCCACGCCGCCCGACCGGCCCACCGAACGCTCGCGCGTGACGATCTTCGTGCGCGACGCCGACCTGACGGCCACGGCCCTCGACGTCGCGACCTTCACCGAGCGGCTGGGACCGGGGGGGTCCTGGCAGAGCGTCGCCGTCGACCCGGCGCGCGCCGACCAGCTGGAGGACGCCATCCTCACCCGCGCGCGGCAGCTGCGCATCGAAGACGTCGACGGCTGAGGCGGGACGCCGCAAGCGAGGCTTTGACTTCGCGCGCCGATATGCGAAACCCCTGCGCGACGGATGACGACGACACGGGAGTTTCGCGACATGGCGCGCTACGATGCCGGGGCGGCCGAGCCGAGATGGCAGGCGGCCTGGACCGAAGGACGGGTGTTCGAGGTCGGGGACGACGACCCCCGCCCCCCCTATTACGTGCTGGAGATGTTCCCGTACCCCTCGGGCCGCATCCACATGGGCCACGTGCGCAACTACGCCATGGGCGACGTGGTGGCCCGCACGAAGATGGCCCAGGGCTTTGCCGTGCTGCATCCGATGGGCTGGGACGCCTTCGGCATGCCCGCCGAGAATGCCGCCATGGAGCGCAACTCCCACCCCGGCACCTGGACGTATGACAATATCGACGCGATGCGCGGGCAGCTCAAGGCGATGGGCCTGTCCTTCGACTGGGACCGCGAGTTCGCGACCTGCGATCCCGACTACTACGCCCAGCAGCAGGCCCTGTTCCTCGATTTCCTCGACGCGGACCTGCTGACCCGCAAGAGCGCGACGGTCAACTGGGACCCGGTCGACATGACCGTGCTGGCCAACGAGCAGGTGATCGACGGCTGCGGCTGGCGCTCCGGCGCGCCGGTGGAGAAGCGCGAGCTGACACAGTGGTTCTTCCGAATCACCGACTACGCCGAGGAGCTGCTGGCCGCCATCGACACGCTCGACGGCTGGCCGGAGAAGGTGCGCACGATGCAGCGCAACTGGATCGGCAAGAGCCACGGCCTGCAGATGCGCTTCGCCATCGAGCCGAACGGCACCGCGCCGGACTGGACCGAACTGGAGGTCTACACGACCCGCCCCGACACGCTCTACGGCATGGGATTCGCCGCCGTCTCGCCGGAGCATCCGCTGGCGAAGGCGCTGGCCGGAAAGGTGGACGGGCTGGCCGCGTTCATCGAGGAATGCCGCCGGCTCGGCACCTCCGAGGAGGCGCTGGAGAAGGCCGAGAAGCGCGGCTTCGATACCGGCCTGCGCGTGAAGCACCCGTTCCTGGACGAGACGTTCCCCGTCTACGTCGCCAACTTCATCCTGATGGATTACGGCACCGGGGCCATCTTCGGCTGCGCGGCGCACGACCAGCGCGACCTGGATTTCGCACGCAAGTACGGCCTGAAGGTCGTGCCCGTCGTCTGCCCCCCCGATGCCGATCCGGCGACGTTCGAGATCGGAACGGAAGCCTATGTCGGGCCAGGCTCCATCATCAATTCCGGCTTCCTGGACGGGATGGAGATCGAGGCGGCCAAGGATGCGGTGGCCAGGCGCCTCGCCGCCGACGGGATGGGCGAGAAGACGACGAACTACCGCCTGCGCGACTGGGGGCTGAGCCGTCAGCGGTACTGGGGCTGTCCGATCCCGGTGGTGCATTGCCCGGATTGCGGCATCGTTCCGGAACGCAAGGAAAACCTGCCCGTCCGCCTGCCCGATGACGTGACCTTCGACCGGCCCGGCAACCCGCTGGAGCGGCACGCGACCTGGAAGCACGTGGCCTGCCCCGCCTGTGGCAAGGATGCCACACGCGAGACGGACACGATGGACACGTTCGTCGATTCGTCTTGGTACTTCGCCCGCTTCTGCTCGCCCCGCGCCGAGACGCCGACCGACCGGGCGGCGGTCGATCGCTGGCTGCCGGTCGACCAGTATATCGGCGGCATCGAGCACGCGATCCTGCACCTGCTGTACTCGCGCTTCTTCGCCCGGGCGATGGTGAAGACCGGGCACCTGTCGGCGGATGCCGCCGAGCCGTTCAGGGCGCTGTTCACCCAGGGCATGGTCACGCACGAGACCTATTCGCGCATCGTCACCAGCACCGAGGGCGTGGGGCGCGAGGTCTATTTCTCGCCCGACGAGATCACCCGCGACGAGGACGGCACCCCCCGCGACCCGACGGGCGAGACGCTGATCGTCGGGCCGACGATCAAGATGTCGAAATCCAAGCGCAACGTGGTCGACCCGGAGGATATCATCGCCCGCTACGGGGCCGATACCGCCCGCTGGTTCATGCTGTCCGACAGCCCGCCGGAGCGCGACGTGGAATGGACCGAGGCCGGGGCCGAGGGCGCGGCGCGGCATCTGCAACGGGTCTGGCGGCTGGTGGGCGAGGCGGCGGCGAAGCTGGACGGCGACGACGCCCCCGCCACCGGCGCGGGCGCCCTGCGCAAGACGACCCACCGGGCGATCCGCGCCGTCACCGACGACATCGCCGCCTTCCGCTTCAACAAGGCGGTCGCGCAGATCTACGGCCTGACCAACGCCATCGGCGGCGACAGGGGGCAGGACCTGCCCGCCCTGCGCGAGGCGGTCGAGACGCTGATCCTGCTCATGGCCCCCATGACGCCGCATCTGGCGGAGGAGGCCTGGGCCGCGCTGGGCCATTCTCGGATGGTGATCGAGACGCCCTGGCCCGACGCCGACCCCGCCCTCCTGGTGGACGACACCGTGACGATGCCCGTGCAGGTCAACGGCAAGAAGCGCGCGGAGATCGAGGTCGCCGCCGACGCGCCGAAGGATGTTGTGGAACAGGCCGCGCTGGCCGAGGATGCGGTGGCGAAGCTGCTCGACGGGGGCAGCCCGAGAAAGGTGATCGTGGTGCCGGGACGGATCGTCAATGTCGTATTGTGACCGCAGGACCGCGCTGCTCGGCGCGCTGGCGCTGGGCGGCACGCTGGGCGGCTGCGGCTTCCGACCGCTCTACGGCGGGGGGGCCGGGGCCGGGCCGGGGCGCCTGTTCGAAGCCGTCGAGGTGATGCGCGAGCCGGGAGAGCTGGGCTTTCGCCTGCACGAATCATTGGTCGAGCGCCTGCGCCCCGTGCGCGGGCAGGCCCCCTTCGTGCTGACCACCGATACGGTGCTGCAACGCTCCGGCCTGCTGATCGAGGAGGACGATCAGGTCACGCGCTACAACATCCGCCTGACCACCGCCTACGCCCTCTCCCGCGCCGGGGGCGGGTCCGCCGGGCCGCTGGAGGAGGGGCGGGTGCGCACCATCGCCGCCTACAACGCGACCGATTCGCAATACGCGACCCTGACCGCCGAGCGGCAGGTGCTGCGCCGGGCCGCGCGGGAGACGGCGGAGAAGATCGTCAAGCGCCTCGCCGCCGCCTACGATCCCGCCTGGGAGGCCTGAGGCGCGGTGGCCAAGCTCGCCGCCTCCAAATCGCGCGGGTACCTCAAGCGCCCCGACCCCGCGCATCACGCGATGCTGCTCTACGGCCCGGACGCGACACAGGTCGCCGCCCGGCGCGACGACGCGATCCGCGCGCGTCTGGGCGGGGCGCTGGACGATCCGTTCCGCCTCGCGCGGCTGGAGGCCGATGCCGTGCGCCGCGATCCGGCGCTGCTAGTCGACGAGGTGAATGCGATGGGCTTCGGCGGCGGGGACCGGGTGGTCGTGCTCAACGGGGCCGCCGACGGCACCGCCGCCGCCATCGCCGCCGCGCTGGAGACCATGGCCGGGGGCGCGGCGCTGATCGTCACGGGCGGCCAGCTCGCCGCCTCGTCGAAGCTGCGCAAGCTGTTCGAGGGGGCGGGTAACGCGGTCGCCCTGCCCTTCTATCCGGCGGAGGGGGCGGCGCTGGAGACGGAGTTCTCGGCCCTGCTCGGCGAACTGGGCGCGCCGCCCGTCGGCCCGGACGCCCGCGCGGCGCTGGCCGAGGTGCTCGCCGGGTTCCAGTTCGGCGAGGCGGAGCGGTTCGCCGAGGTGCTGGCCCTGCACGCGCTGGAGGAGGAGACGGTGACGGTCGAGGCCGTGCTCGCCTGCGCCCCCCCGGCGGCGGAGGCCGATTTCGACACCGCCATCCAGGCCATCGCGCAGGGCCGCCCCCGTAGCCTGCCCTCCCTCATGGAGCGGCTGGACGCGCAGGGCGCGAGCCTGCCCGGCCTCGTCCGCGTCCTGTCGCTCTACTTCCAGCGGCTCCACCGGGCGCAGGCGGCGATGGACGCCGAAGGGCTGGACGCGGGGGCGGCGATGGGCAAACTGCGCCCGCCGATCTTCTGGAAGCTGCGCGACGCCTTCGCCTCCCAGCTTCGCGCCTGGCCGCACGGGGCCGTGGAGAGCGCCCTGACGCAGATCGGCGCGCTGGAGGCGGAGCTGCGCAGCGGGCGCACCCTTCCCGACCGCGCGCTGATCGAGCGCGCCCTCATGCGCATCGCGATGACCGCGCCGGGCGCGCGGGGGCGCTGAGGTCCGGCGTCCTGCGTTCTCTTCGAACGGCGTGGGATGACAGGCGGAAAAGTGTCACTTTCGATTGACACCCTACCGGCGTCTATCTAGCCTGACGCCATGGTCGACCAACCCCTGACACCCCGGTCGGGCGCCCTCCCCAGACCGGGAGCCGTGCTCGAACTGCTCAAGCCGATCACGTGGTTTCCGCCGATGTGGGCCTATGCCTGCGGCGCGGTCTCTGCGGGGGCGGGGCTGGCGGATCGCTGGGCCTACGTCGCCGCCGGGGTCGTGCTGGCCGGGCCGCTGGTCTGCGGGGCGAGCCAGGCGGTGAACGACTGGTTCGACCGGCATGTCGATGCCATCAACGAGCCGCACCGGGTCATCCCGTCGGGGCGGATGCCGGGGCGGTGGGGGCTGTACGTGGCCATCCTCGCCTCGCTCGTCTCGCTCGCCGTCGCGGCCCTGCTCGGGCCGTGGGTCTTCGGGGCGGCGGTGGTCGGCGTGGCGCTTGCCTGGGCCTACAGCGCCCCGCCCTTCCGGCTAAAGCTGAACGGCTGGCACGGCAACCTGGCCGTGGGCCTCTCCTACGAGACCCTGCCCTGGATCACCGCCGCGGCGGCGGCGCTCGGGGCCGCGCCCGCGCCGGAGGTCCTCGCCGTCGCCCTGCTCTACGGTCTCGGCGCGCACGGGATCATGACGCTCAACGATTTCAAGGCCATCGAGGGGGACGTGCGGATGGGCGTGCGCACCCTGCCGGTGCAGCTCGGCACGCGGGGCGCGGCGCGGGTCGCCTGCCTCGTGATGGGGGGCGTACAGTTCGGCGTGGCGATGCTGCTGCTCGCCTGGGGCGCGACCGGCCACGCGCTCGCCGTCGCCGCGCTCCTCGGGGTGCAGGTCGTCTGCATGATCCGCTTCCTGCGCGACCCGGTGCGCTTCGCCATCTGGTACAGCGCACTCGGCGTCGGCCTCTACGTCACCGGCATGATGATCGCCGCCCTGGCCCTGCGCGGGCTGGCGGCATGAGGGGAGAGACGATGACATCGAAGGCGGGCCTCGGATGGCTCTCGATCCTGCGGCTGGGGCTGGTGCAGGCGGCGCTCGGCTCCATCGTGGTGCTGACCACCTCGACGCTCAACCGCGTGATGGTGGTCGAACTGGGCCTCGCCGCCACCATCCCCGGCGCGCTGGTGGGCCTGCATTACGGGGTTCAGATCTCGCGCCCCCTCTGGGGCCACGGCGCGGACGGGGGCGGCGGGCGCACCCGCTGGATCGTCGCCGGGCTGGTGCTGCTGGCGCTGGCGGGCACGGGCGCGGCGGCGACGACGCTCCTGTTCGAATCGGATTTCGCGCTGGCGATGATCGCCGCCATCCTGTGCTTCACGCTGATCGGCTTCGGCATCGGCGCGGCGGGGACCTCGCTCCTCGCCCTACTGGCCAGCCGCACCGCCCCGGCCCGACGACCGGCGGCGGCGACCATCGTCTGGATGATGATGATCGCCGGGATCGTGGCGACCGCCATCGTCTCCGGCATCTTCCTCGATCCCTACAGCCACGCCCGCCTCGTCGAGGTGACGGCCTGGGCGGGGGCGGTGTCCTGCACGGTAGCGATCCTGGCCGTGGCGGGCATCGAGCGGCGCGCGGTCGTCGCGGACGACACGCCCCCCGCCCCGAAGGTCCCCTTCCGGCAGAGCTTCGCCGAGACCTGGGCCGACCCGCAGGCGCGGCTCTTCACCATCTTCGTCTTCGTGGCGATGCTGGCCTACAGCACGCAGGACCTGATCCTCGAACCCTTCGCGGGACTGCTCTACGGCATGACGCCGGGCGAATCGACCCGGCTCGGCGGGATGCAGCATGGCGGCGTGTTCGTCGGCATGGCCCTCGTCGGCATCGTCGGCACGCTGATGGCGCGCCGGAAGCCGGAAATCCTGAAGGTCTTCACCGTCGCGGGCTGCATCGGCTCGGGCCTGATGCTCGCCGCGCTCGCCTTCTCCGCCTCGCTCGCCCCGGCCTGGCCGCTGGCGGCGAACGTCTTCGGCCTGGGCTTCGCCAACGGCATCTTCGCGGTCGCGGCCATCGGCACGATGATGACGCTGGCGGGCGGGGGCGGCGGCGCGCGCGAGGGCATCCGCATGGGCCTGTGGGGCGCGGCGCAGGCCGTCGCCTTCGGGCTGGGCGGGTTCCTCGGCACCGTCGCCATCGACGCGACCCGGGCGATCACGGGCGACGTGCCGCTCTCCTTCGCCCTCGTCTTCGCGGCCGAGGCCGCCCTCTTCCTCGCCGCCGCCCTCATCGCGGCGCGCATCGGCGCGCGGCCCGAGCCGATCCCCGAGCCCCTGTCCCTGCAACCGGCGGAGTGATGCCATGACCACCGATTTCGATACCGTCGTCGTCGGAGGCGGCCCCGCCGGGGCCACCGCCGCGCACGATCTGGCCCGACGCGGGCACCGCGTGCTGATGATCGACCGCGAGGGGCGCATCAAGCCCTGCGGCGGGGCCATTCCGACCCGCGCGATCCGCGACTACGCCATCCCCATGGAGCTGCTGACCGCGCGCATCGGGGCGGCGCGCATCATCTCGCCCTCGGGCGAGAAGGTGAGTATGGAGATCGGCGACCGGGGCTATGTCGGCATGGTCGACCGCGACGTGTTCGACCCCTGGTTGCGCGACCGGGCCGAGAAGGCCGGGGCCGCGCGCCTGACCGGCACCTTCGAGAGCCTCGCCTACCGCGGCGACGGCACCCTTACCCTGACCGTCGCGGAGAAAGGCGGCGAGACCCGCACGATCACCACGCGCACGGTCGTCGGCGCGGACGGGGCGAACTCCGCTGTCCGCCGCGCCGTCTTCGGCCCGAAGAAGCGCCCCCCCTACGTCTTCGCCTACCACGAGATCGTCAAGGCCCCCCCGGGGCGGACGGAGCGGTTCGACCCCGACAGCTGCGATGTGGTCTATGACGGGCGCGTCTCGCCCGATTTCTACGGCTGGGTCTTCCCCCACGGCGCCCATGCCAGCATCGGCGTCGGGTCGGCGGTCAAGGGGCACAGCCTGAAGGAGGCGACGCGCAAGCTGCGCGAGGATGCGGGGCTGGCCGATGCCGAGACCATCCGCGTCGAGGGCGCGCCCCTGCCGCTCAAGCCCATGCGCCGCTGGGACGACGGGCGCGCGGTGCTGCTGGTCGGGGACGCCGCCGGCGTCGTCGCGCCCTCCTCGGGCGAGGGCATCTACTACGCCATGCTCACGGGCGAGCTGGGGGCCGATTCGGTCGAGACGCTGATGCTGACCGGCAAGGCCTCGGCCCTGCGCGGCGCGCGCCGGCGCTTCATGAAGGAGCACGGCCGCGTGTTCTTCGTCCTCGGCCTGCTCCAGCGCATCTGGTACACCTCCGACAAGCGCCGCGAGCAGTTCGTGAAGATGTGCCGCGACCCGGACGTGCAGCGCCTGACATGGGAATCCTACCTCAACAAGAAGCTCGTCAAGCGCGAGCGCATGGCGCATTTCCGCGTGTTCCTCAAGGACATGCAGCAGCTTCTCGGCCTGACGGCGCGCTGAGGGTGCCGGGCTGGCTGGTCGCGTGGTTCCAGGACGGCACCGTCATCGCCGTCGCGGTGACGATCCTCGCGGCGGAGATCGCCGTGCTGGCGCGGCGCGGGCCGAGGGGGGCGATCCTCAACGCCCTGTCGGGCATCGCGCTCCTGCTGGCTCTCGGCGCGGCGCTGGCCGAGCCGCGCAGCTACACGCTCGTCGCGCTGTGCCTGACCGCGGGCTTCGCGACGCATGTGGCCGATCTGGCGATTCGGCTGCGCCGCTAGGACGGCACCGCGCCGGGATTCATGCGCCAGACGGTGCGGTTCAGCGCCGCCGCCGTGGTCACCCAGGCGAGATACGGCACGAACAGGAGCGCGGCGGTCGCCGAGACCGGCCAGGCGGTCACGATGAAGCCGATGATCGACAGCCACAGGAGCACGACCTCGTAGAACGCCCAGTCCATGCGCCGCGCTCCGAAGAACAGCGCCGACCACAGCGCGTTGAGCACGAGCTGCGCGGCCCAGAAGGCCATTGCCGTGCCCCATCCCTCGGCCCGCCAGACCAGCACCCCGGCGACCGCGATCATGATGTAGAGGATGGACCACACCACCGGAAAGGCCCAGTCGGGCGGGTTCCAGGACGGCTTGGCCAATCCGTCGTACCAGGGGCCGGGCTTGAACACCGCCCCGCTGAGGGCCGCCGCGAAGACCAGACCGAAGAAGACGAGCCAGACCATGATGCGGACCTCCGATGACCGTTCCCTCCCCGACAGATAGCGCCCCGCGCCCGGCTCTCAACCGGCTCGACGCGCCAACCCCCGGTCCCGCCGCCCCGCGCGACCTGTGCACCGATTGCGGCATCTCGCGCAGCGACGATCCGAAGCGCTGCGGCCGGGCGTGCCAGTTCATCCGGCCCGACTATCCGGCGCTGGAACGCGCGGTCCACGGGCGCGAGCGCGATCCTGAGCGGGGGGACGAAGCGTTCTTCGGCCCCTACCGCGCGATGCACCGCGCCCGGATGCGCACGCCGAGGGACGGTGCGCAGTGGACGGGCATCACCACGAGCCTCGCCGAAAGCCTCCTGCGCGCGGGCACGGTCGATGCCGTGCTGACGGTCGCCCCCGCCGAGGACGACCCGTGGAGGCCCGTGCCCGTGCTGGTCACGCGGCCCGAGGACATGGCGACGGTGCGCGGGATGCGCATGGGCTACGCCCCGCTCCTTGCCCTGCTCGAACCCGCGCGGGCGAAGGGCTACCGGCGGCTCGCGGTCGTGGGTATCCCCTGCCAGGTCTACGCCCTGCGCGCGCTGGAAGCGGAGCTGGGCTTCGAGCGGCTCTACGTCATCGGCACGCCCTGTTCGGACAACACCACGACCGCCAATTTCCACGACTTCCTCGCCCTCCTGTCGGACGCGCCGGAAACCGTCACCTATCTGGAGTTCCGCGCCGACTACCATGTCGAGCTGCGCTTCGAGGGCGGCGAGCGACGGCTCATCCCGTTCCTCCAGCTTCCGATCTCGGACCTGCCGCCCGATTTCTTCCCGCTCACCTGCCGCACCTGCGTCGACTACACGAACAGCCTGGCCGACATCACGGTCGGCTACATGGGCGGCGAGGGGGAGCAGTGGGTGCTGGTGCGCAATGCGCGCGGGGCGGAGATGCTGGCGGGTCTCGGCGACGGGATCGCGCTCTCGGCCCCCGGCTCGGCGGGGCGGCGCGCGAAGGCGGTGGCGGGGTTCATCGCCAACACGGAGCGCGCGGCGGGGGGGCTGCCCCTGCGGCGGATGCCGGACTGGCTGCGCCCGATCGTCGGATGGCTGATGCCGCGCACGGGGCCGCGGGGCCTCGAATTCGCGCGCACGCGGGTCGAGATGAAGGCCGCCGAGACGATCATTCACCTGCGCCGCGCGGAGCCGCGCCGCATGAAGTCGATGATCCCCGCCCATGTCTGGCGGCTGGCCCGGCCCTACGGTCTCGCCCCCCGGGAGGGCGAGACCGGGCGGGACGATCAGTAGTCGCGGATGATGGTCGGCCAGCCGAACAGGTCGGAGAACGGCGTGGGGGTGCGCACGACGGACTTGCCGGGGCGCGGCTTCTTCACGAGGTTCCAGCGCTTGCCCGTCACCGTCTTGTGGCTGACCTTCGCGCGGCCCTTCTGGCGGCGGGAGAGGAGGTTCTCGCGCTTGCCGGTCTTGGTCGAATGCCCGACCTTGGCCTTGCCGCGCTGGCGGTCCGACAGCATGTTGCTGCGCTCGCCGGTCACGGTCGAATGGCCGATCTCGCTGCGCGAGGTCAGGAACTTCTTGTTCCCCGGGATGATGCTGCTGGCGTAGTCCGGGTCGGTGGCGGGGGAGCGGTAGACCTCCTGCGTCGTGTCGACCTCGACCGCATCGTAGCGGTCGAGCGTGCGCGTCGCCTGGCCGACCGTGCCGAAGGGCGCATCCACCGCCACCAGCGCGCCACCCTCCTGCATCCGCTCCGCGTAGGCGTCGGCGGCGGCCGGGTCGAGGCCCGCATCGTCCATCGCCATGCGCGCGGTGCCCGCGTCGCCCTCGATGGTGCGCATCGTCCAGTCGGGGAAGCCTTGGGCGAGCAAGGCGTCCGTGACCTCGGTCGCCGTCGCCTTGTCCGCGTAGAGCCGTGTGATGAGCGTGGCCATGCCTGTCCTCCTACGATCCTTCGGGGACCGAAACCGCCGCCGCAGCGGGTCCGCGCGTCGTCCGTTCGAGCGGCAGGACCGCCGCGAGCGTCAGGACGAGCAACGCCATTTCCAGCCCGAACACGGCCATATAGGCCGTTCCGGGACCGAACCAATCCATGTCGGGCGCGGCGACGATCACGTCGCGGATCACCCCGCCGAGGGCGATGGCGATGCCCGCCGCCGTCGCCTGCACCGCGCCCCACGCGCCGAGCGCGAGGCCGGTCTGCTCCCGGGGGGCCATGCGCATGGTCGCCGTCAGCGTGCCGTGGCCGAACAGCCCCGCGCCGAACCCGGTGCCGAGCACCCCGGCGACGAACAGCAGCGGCATCTGGACCGGCCCGGAGACGATGATCGCCGCGAAGGCGGGCAGGCCCGCTAGCGCGCCGAGGCGGATCATGGTCAGCGGATCGCCGCCCCGGCTCAGGATGCGCGAAGCCATGGCGAAGCCCATGATGCCGCCCGCCGCCATCGTCGCCGTCAGGCGCGTCGTCTCGCCGACCGTCAGGCCCAGCGCCTGCCCGCCATACGGCTCCAGCAGCACGTCCGCCATGCCGAAGGCCGCCGTGCCGAGCGCGATCACCACGAGGCGGCGCACCGCGCCCGGCCCCGCGATGAACAATCGCCACGCCTCGGCGAATTCGGGCTGGGGCCGGGCCGCGACGGCGCGGCTGCGATCCCGCGATTCCTGCTTCCAGATGGCGAACACGTTCACGAAGACCGTCAGCACCGCCGCGCCCTGGATCACCTGGATCAGCCGCCCGGCGGAATAATCCTCCAGCAACGCGCCGAAGACCATGGCGCTGACCCCCATGCCGACGAGCAGCATGACGTACATGAGGCCTACCACGTTCGGCTGGTCGCGCGGGGGGACGAGGTCGGTGGCGAGCGCGAGGCCCACCGTCTGCACCATGTGCACCCCCGCCCCCACGAGCAGGAAGGCGAGCGCGGCCGCGCCGTGACCGATCCAGAGCGGCGCGTCGTGCGCCTCGCCGAAGCCCGACAGTACCAGGAGCGCGAAGGGCATGATGGCGAAGCCCCCGAACTGGAGCATCGTCCCCTTCCAGATATAGGGAACCCGCCGCCAGCCCAGCGCCGAGCGATGCGTGTCCGAGCGATAGCCGATCAGCGCGCGGAAGGGGGCGAAGAGGAGCGGCAGGGCCAGCATGGTGCTGACCAGCGAGGCCGGGACGCCCAGCTCGACGATCATCACGCGGTTGAGCGTGCCGACCAGCAGAACGAGCGCCATGCCGACCGTGAACTGGAAGAGCGAGAGCCGCATGAGACGGCTCAGCGGCAGTGCGTCCGACGCCACGTCCGCGAAGGGCAGGTATTTCGGTGCCAGCGTCGCCAGCCTGTACACCGCCATTTGCCGGTATCGCCCGATCACGGTCGCCTCGCGCTTCGAAGGGGGAAACCGAGGCCGCCACCCCGGCGGCGGCCCCGTCGTTCAGGGTGCGGATGCGCGGGTCACTCGACCGGCACGACCCCGCGGCCATCGGCCAGCGTGACCGGTGCGTCGAAGACGACGCGGCCCGTGCGCCCGTCGGGCAGCACGATGAACGCCTCGCCCGCGGTCGCGGCGGCGGCCTGGTAGGACGGGTCGTAGACGGAGACGGAGGCCGTATCCATGTCCTCGCCCGACCAGAACTTGCCCATGAAGTCCGAGTTGGTCATGATCGAGGCGTGCACGATCAGCGAGGTGGCCGCCACGCCCACGAAGAAGAGCGGCAGGCCGACGGTCGGGTTCACCACCGTCCACATTCTTGCGTTGTTCATGGGGTTCCTCCTATCCGAGCCAGGGCGTCGCCACGGCGGCGAGGATGTGCGCCACGAGGGCGATGGCCCCGAAGACGCGCGTGCCGTCGATGATCTGGCTGTGAAGCTCTTCGGATTCCGCGATGGTCAGGCCGGTCGGCCAGACTTTGTCCGGGTCGTCAGTCATGGTGTGTACCTCCGTATCCTTCGTACCGGGCCGGTGGTTCCGGGCCCGCCTCTGGCTGATGTCGCCTGGCGAACCGTAGTTCTGGAGTGGATCGTCAGCATCGCCGTCTTATAAACTGTCACACATAAATGACGTTTTCAAATGTAAACTTTAGTTTGCATGACGCTGTAAATGGCGTGTCTGGCGGGGTGGCGGACAACACATTTCTCCAGACCCCCGCGCCGAGGCGGCAGATAAACATCTTTCGTTTCAGAATCTTAAGAATAAATCGGTACCGGGGCGTGACGGTTCGCGAACGATCGACCGGATTAAGGCGGCATCAGGCAATGCCACCCAGCCCCCTCCGGCGTCCTCTCCTGGCACCGAATCACCGACCGTCGCGGCGGTTCGGTCAATCGGCAAAAAGGTCGCGGTACCGTTCGCGCAAAGCGTTCTTCTGCACCTTGCCCATCGTGTTGCGCGGCAGGGCGTCGAGGGCGATGAGGCGGCGGGGCTGCTTGAAGCGGGCGAGGCTGCCGCGCAGGCCGTCGAGGATCGCGTCGAGGTCGGGAGCGGCCCCCGCCTCCGGCACGATCAGACCCAGCACCGTCTCGCCGAAATCGGGATGCGGCACGCCGACGACCGCGCTCTCCAGCACGCCGGGGGCCTCGTCCAGCAGCAGCTCGATCTCCTTGGGGTAGATGTTGTAGCCGCCCGAGATGATGAGATCCTTGTTGCGCCCGACGATGTGGACGTACCCGTCCGCGTCCACGCGCCCCAGATCGCCGGTGATGAAGAACCCGTCGGCGCGCAGCTCCTCGGCGGTCTTCTCCGGCATGTTCCAGTAGCCCTTGAAGACGTTCGGCCCGCGCACCTCGATCTGCCCCACCTCCCCCTGCGGCAGGGCCTCGCCGGTCGCCGGGTCGGTGATCCTCAGGTCCACGCCGGGCAGCGGAAAGCCCACCGCCCCGGGGCGGCGCTCGCCGTCATAGGGGTTCGAGGTGTTCATGTTCGTCTCGGTCATGCCGTAGCGTTCGAGGATGCGGTGGCCCGTGCGTTCCTCGAAGCGGGCGTGCGTCTCGGCCAGCAGCGGGGCGCTGCCGGAGACGAAGAGGCGCATGTGGCGGGTCAGGGCCGCGTCGAAGCGGTCGTCGGACAGCAGGCGCGTGTAGAAGGTCGGCACCCCCATCATCGCGGTCGCGCGCGGCATCGCCCCGATCATGGCGTCGAGATCGAATTTCGGCTCGAAGATCATCGACCCGCCCGCCACGAGCGTGACGTTGGTGGCGACGAACAGGCCGTGGGTGTGGAAGATGGGCAGGGCGTGGAGCAGCACGTCGTCCTCGCTGAAGCGCCAGTACCCGGCCAGCGTCTCGGCATTCGACAGCAGGTTGCCCTGCGTCAGCATCGCCCCCTTCGACCGGCCCGTCGTGCCGGAGGTGTAGAGGAAGGCGGCGAGGTCGTCCGCCCCGCGCGGAACCGTCGCAAAGTCCGGCGCCATTCCCGTCGCCCGCTCCGCCAGCGCGCCGCCCCCGTCCGCGCCGAGCGTCAGCAGCGCCGCGCCGAGCCGGTCGGTCAGCGGGCGCAGTCCCGCCGCCCCGCCCGGATCGCAGACGACCATGCGCGCGCCGCTGTCCTCGATGAAATAGGTCAGCTCGTCCACGGTGTAGGCCGTGTTGAGCGGCAGGAAGATGGCCCCCGCCCGGGCGCAGGCGGCGTAGAGGGCGAGGGCGTGCCACGACTTCTCCACCTGCACGGCGACCCGCTCGCCGGGGGCGATGCCTTCCGATGCCAGCACATGCGCGAAGCGGGCGGCCTGGGCGAGGAAGTCGGCATAGGAGAGCGCGGTTCCGTCCGGCAGGTGCAGGAAGGGGGCGGTACGCCCCGCATGGCGGCCGAACAGCGTGTCGTAGAGCGGATTCATGGCGTCTCGGTCCCCTGCTTGCCCTTCAGGCGGGCGCGGATCAGGTCGATATGCATCTGCATGGTATAGGCCCGGTCGCGATAGGCCTCCGGCAGGCGCATGTGCGTCAGCGATTCCTGCACCGCGTCGAGCCGCGCGTCGAGCGCCCCGAGCCTTGCCGGATCGCGGGCGGCCATGGCCTGCTTCTCGATGTCGATGAGGTCGGAATAGTGCTTGTAGACCCGGCTGCGCATGGTCCAGCCGTAGAGGCCGGGCAACAGGCGCAGGAGCGGGAGCATCACGAGGACGAGGGGCACCAGCAGGAGCGCCATCTTCGTCACCTGCGCGGCCATCCACCACGGGATGTAGCGGTCGAGCCGGGAGGGGGCGGCGGCGAGGATCGTCGTCGACTGCTTGTTCATCGGCAGCGTGCCCGCCTCCGTGGAGGGGAACTGCCCCTCGCCGGACAGCAGGTCGCGCTCGCCGTGGATGGCGCGGGCCGCCTTGACGAAGCGGTCGATCAGGGCCGGGTGCAGGTCGTCCCGCGCGGCGAGCTGGGCGACCATGGCGGCGAGGTCGATGCGTTCGGCGGGCTTGACGGCGGCGTAGTTGAGGCTGGCGGGCGGCAGGTCCGCCTCCATGACGAAGGGCAGGCGGCGGCGCAGCGCCTCCACGTCGCGGATCGAGGCGAGCGCGATGTCCGGCTCCTCGTAGAGGGGCTGGAGATAGCCCGCCCCCACCGGCGCGACGAAGATGGCCACGTCGATCTCGTCCTCGATGAGCGCCCGGGCCGCGCCCGCCCCGCCGAGGGGCAGGAGATCGTCCGCCCCGTCCAGGCCGAGGGTCCGGAGCGCCGTGCGCACGGCGAAGCGGGTGCCGCTGCCCTCGCCCCCGCCCGCGACGCGCAGGTCGCCCCAGCGCGCGGGATCGTCGGCCCCGTCGAGGCCCTCGCGGTGGAAGACGAGCAGGGGTTCGAGGAAGACGGTGGCCAGCGCGGTCAGGCGCGGATCGTCCGACCCCGCCTCGCCGGGCGCGGGGATGCCCCCCTGCACCAGCGCCACGTCCGCCTCCCCCGCGGCGAGCCGGGCCAGGTTGTCCACCGATCCGGCGGTCTCCAGGATGTCGAGCGTTATGCCGTCCTCGGCCAGCAGGTCGCGGTAGTGCAGGGCGATGGCGTGGTACGCGCTGCCCGCGCCCCCCGCGGCCATGACCGCCCGGCGTTCGGGAACGAGGTCGAGCAGGACGGCCAGCGCGACGAAGCCGCCGATGACCGACATGAGGATCAGCGCGATGAGTCGCAAGGACGCCCCTCCGGGAAGACTACCGTGTCGGGGGACTATAGCGCGCTCACCCGGCGGCGGGAACCTTCCCCTCGGGCGGCGCGGGCCGCGCCACCCGCCACGGATTGCCCTTGAACCAGCGGGCCGTGTAGGCGACCGCGATCAGGATGGCGAAGCCGGTCAGGTTGGCCGCCGTCACCGCCCATTCCGCACGGTCCATCTCGTAGATGAACACGCCGAGCAGGCGGGCGATGACGAGGCTGACGATGAAGACCGCGAGCGCCTGCTGCCCCACCCGCCGCACCACCGTCACCACCCCGCCCGCGAGGCCCGTGCGCGGCAGGCGGTGGCCGTTGTCCCCGGCGGCGATCCAGACGAGATAGGCGAGCGCGAGGAAGTGCAGGTAGCGGAACAGGCCGAAGAAGGTCTTCGATTGCAGCGGCCCCACGGATGCCTTGAACGCGCCGATCCGCTCCCACAGCGGGGCCAGTTCGGGCCGCGCCTGGAAGAAGCGCCGCGCGGGCGTGCCGTCCGGGTCGAGGGGGATGGAGACCAGCACCACGGCGAGGCACAGGAGGATCAGCCACCATCGGGTCGGCGGGGTCGGGAGCCAGCCGAGGGTGAACGCGAAGCCGGTGAAGAAGATGAGCTGCCAGCAGAAGGGGTTGAAGAACCACGTGCGCGGGTTGCCCACCGGCTCGGCGGGCAGGTTGAAGAGCTGGTAGGCGGGCACGTCGAGGACCGTCAGCCACGGCTGGTTCGCCAGCAGCCACAGCCCCGCGCAGAAGCCCAGCGCCAGCCAGGGCCGCCCCCCCGGCGCGCGGTACCGCGACAGCCAGACCACCACCGGCATCAGGGCGAGGATGACCATGTACATCACGAGGATGTCGAAATAGTTCGGGATGTAGCCCAGCCCGAACAGCGCCGGGATGAACGCCTCGGGGTCCTCCACGAAGCGACGCAGGTTCAGCACGCCCACGTAGTCGCGCGCCGGGTCGGCGAGGGTCTGGTTCACGACGATCAGGCTCGCCAGCACCGCGAAGAACACCGCGATGTGGCACCAGTAGAGCTGCCAGATGCGAAAGGCGACGCGGGCCGTGCCGATCCACCAGCCGCGGGCCTCGAACACCTTGTAGAAGGCCAGCGCCGAGGCCGCGCCCGAGCAGAAGACGAAGATCTCCGTCGCGTCGGAATAGCCGAACCGCGCGGGAATCCAGGAATTCCACGAGTTCCACGGGATATGCGCGATGAGAATGATGAACATCCCCAGACCGCGAAAGAAATCGAGCCGGGGGTCGCGGCGTGCCTCGCGCAGGGCGGCGTCTTCGGTCGGGGTCATGGGCGGGTCTCGTCAGGAACGACGCTGGATGGTGACGCTGTACCATAGTCGGGCAGGTCCCGCATCAGGTGCGGGACGGCGCGAGGCCATAAAGATCACAGCGCCGCCGCCATGCCCGCCTCGAACGCCCCGATCCGGGACAGGCGCCGTTCGGCGTAGCCGTCCAGCGCCCCGCGCAGGCGGGTGCGGTCGTCCAGGAGCATCCGCGCCTCGCCCAGCATTCCCGCGCGCAGGGCCGCGTCGATGGTCAGGCGCTCGAACACGTCGCGCTGGGCGTGGCTGCCGCCGACGCGCGGCATGGCGGGGCGGGCGGCGGCGAGGGCGCGGTAGGCGTCGGCGTAGTCGCCGTTCGCGAAGCGGAGAAGCCCCTCGGCCGCCGGCACCCCCGCCTCGGCGGCGACGCGGCCCATCGTCGTCTCCCGCCCCGCCTGCGCCTTCATGCCCTGCAGCAGGCGACACGCCTTGCCGTGCGAATCGCCCCGGCCCAGCGCCAGCATGTAGTGCAGATCCGCGAAGACGACGCAGCCGTCATCCGTGCGCCCCGCGCACAGCCCGGCCAGCTCCTCCCAGCGATGGCCCACGTCGACGCCTTCCAGCTCCAGCCGCACCAGCAGCGACGCGCCGTTGGCGATGTCGCGGTAGTCGTCGGTATGCTCGGCCCTGATCTCGGCGTCGTAGAGGCGCAGCACCTCGGCATGGTCGCCCTGCTCCAGGTGGAACAGCGCGAGGTGCCACCAGACATGGTAGCGGAAGTTGTTGCAATGCGCCCAGGTCTCGGGCTGGTTCGCCAGCCAGGTCACGCCCTCGCGCGTGCGGTTCGTCATGTCGAAGACGTGGGCGACGGCGTGGACGCCCCAGGCATCGTCCCGCGCGCGCAGCACCGCATCGCGCCCCCGCGCCTCGGCGGCGAGATAGTCCCCGGTCTCCTCCAGCGCGAAGGCGTAGCAGCCGTTGACATAGGCCGCCGCCGGGTGGTCCGCGCCGTAGGCGTCGTGCACCGCCTCGATGGAGCGGCGCATCCCCGCGCTGTCGCCGAGGACGAAGCGGATGGCCTGCACCAGCTTCAGCGCGAAGGCGTCGCGCGGATGGGCGGCCATGACCCGCTCCAGCCGGTCGGCGGCGGCACCCAGCTCGCCCTGCGCGTAGAGGGTCAGCGCCTCGACGTAGCCGCGCTCGCGGGCCGTCCCGCCCTCGCGGACGATGCGGCGAGCCTCCGCCAGCGCCTCGCCCGCGGGCGGCACCAGCTCGGCCCGGCCCAGCAGCAGCAGGAAGAACCCCTTCGCCGCATGGGCCATGGCGAAATCGGGGGCCGCCTCCAGCGCCTCGGCGAGATGCACCGGCGTCGCGGCGGCATGGGCGAGGAAGGCGGTCGCGGTGCGGTTCCAGGCGGCGACGGCGGCGGGGTCGCCGACCGTCAGATCGTATCCGAAGGCATCGGTGAGGGCCATCCGCGTTCTCCCAGCGTTGAATCGTCGTCGCATCCTAGACGAGCATGGCCTTTCCGGAACCAAACGTCTCGTCGCGTTTTCGTGAGTCGCGCCTCAGGCCGCCGCCTCCGTCCGCGCCGCGCGCTCCCCGCCGAGATCGGCCAGGTCGGCGAGGACGGGCGGCGGGGCGAATTCCTCCGGGATCGCGCAAAGGCGATGCCGCGCGAGCCAGCATCCCAAGGCGGGCGAGGCGGTGAGTACGGCGAAGGGGATGGCGAGGATCAGCCCGGCGATCACCGGCATCACCCACAGCACCGCGCCGGGGGCATGCACCCAGAAGACGGCCAGCACCGTCACGCCGAACACCATCTGCGGCCAGAGCGCCCGGGCCGCCGTGCCCCAGTTCAGGCCGTAGGCATCGCGGATCTGCCCGTTCCAGCCGACCGTGCGCCCGAAGGCCAGCCCGATCAGGAACACCGTCAGATGCACGGCCACCGCCGGGGCCATGAGGATCGAGAACACCGTCTCGACCGCCAGCCCGGCCAGGAACCGCCCCGTCCCGCCGTATCGCGCCGTGCCGCCCGGCTCCAGCATCACGTGCAGCGCGCCGATGATCTTGGGCGTCAGGCTCATGCCGACCATCAGGACGAACAGGCCGATGGCCAGCCCCCCGTCAAACGCCATATCCGGGTCCACCATCGCCTTGGCCGCGCCGAGGGCCGTGAGGATCATCCAGGCCGGGGCGCTCATGTACATCATGATCGCCTGGAAGAGCTGGAACCGACTCGTCGGCTCGATGCCCTCCATCCCGAGGAGGCGCCAGTACTGCATGTTGCCGTTGCACCAGCGCTGCTCGCGGGTCATGAAATCCAGCAGGGTGACGGGGTTCTCCTCGAAGCTCTCGCTCGGCACCGGCACGACGCGCACCTCGTAGCCGCCCCTGCGCATCAGCACGGCCTCGACCTGATCGTGCGAGAGGATGTCGCCGCCCAGCGGCGGGCGCCCCCCGAGGGTCGGCAGCTTGCAGTGTTCCCGGAAGGCCGCCGTGCGGATGACGGCGTTGTGGCCCCAGAACGGGCCGCAATCGCCCTGCCACCACGCGCTCCCGAGGGTGAAGGCGCGCATCCCGTGGCGCATGCCGAACTGGAAGATGCGGCCGAAGGCGCTGTCGGCGGGCGCGCCGACGGCGAGGCTCTGCACGATCCCGAGGCGCGGGTTGGCCTCGGCGATGCGCACCAGGCGCAGGATGGCGGCCCCCGACATCAGGCTGTCGGCATCGAGCGGGACGAACAGGTCGTACGCCTCGCCGCGCTCGCGCACGAACTGCCAGACGTTGCCCGCCTTGTAGCCCGCGTTCGAGGTCCGGCGGCGGTAGAAGGCGCGCGTGCGGCCCCCCAGCGCCTCGACCGCCTCCGCGAACAGGCGCTCCTCGGCGGCGGCCACGGTCTCGATGTTCGTGTCGCTGAGGATATGGATATCGAACCGCTCGCCCCAGCCGGTGGCGTCGAGGCTGCGGCGCATGGCGCGCAGGCGGTCGAAGGCGCGGGCCGGGTCCTCGTTGCGGATGGCCATGGCGACGGCGATGCGCCCCCGGACGGGCGTCTCGTCCGCGTCGTCCACCGCGAAGGGCGTCGCCCGGCGGGGCGAGCGGACCAGCACGAGGCCGAGGATGGCGTTCCAGAAGCCCAGGATCGTCCAGGGGGCGCTGAGCGCGACGCAGGCGAGCAGCCCCCATTCGAGCGCGTCCAGCCCGTCCGCCCCGAAGACGACGGCCACCCCGGCCAGCACCAGGACCGTGGTCAGCGCGCACAGCCCCAGAGCCACAACCCGCCGCGCTCTCAGCCGCCGCCGCGATTGCAGCCCGGCGGGCGTCCGGTCCCGCGCGCCGCCGGGGAAAGGGGAGTCGGGAAAGGAAACGGGGTCTTGTATCTGATCGGTCATTCGCCGTTCTATCCCTGTCGGTCGCGGTTCGCGGTGCACCATCGCCCAAGTGGCCGTTTTCGGATCGTTGTCGAGAAAGGAGTCCTGATTTGGACCATGCCCTCGAATATCGGAAGCCCCATGATGCCCGGCTGGTGCCGGTCGATGTACCCGTCCTCACGAAACCGTGCGAGGTGCGCGTGCGGGCGCTCTGGTCGGGCGTGAGCCGGGGGACGGAGCGGCTCGTCTTCGAGGGGCGGGTGCCCGACAGCGAGCGCGGGCGAATGCGCGCGCCGTTCCAGCGCGGCGACTTCCCGTTTCCCGTCGTCTACGGCTACTGCATGGTCGGCACGGTCGAGGAAGGGCCAGACGGCCTGGCCGGGCGGGAGGTCTTCGCCCTGCATCCGCACCAGTCGCGCTTCGTCGTCCCCGCTCAGGCGGTCACCCCGCTGCCCGCGGGACTGCCCGCCCGACGGGCCATACTGGCGGCGAACATGGAGACGGCGCTGAATGCGGTCTGGGACGGCGGGGTCGGGCCGGGGGACCGGGTGGCAATCGTGGGCGGCGGGATTCTCGGCGGGCTGGTGGCGGGCCTGTGCGGGGCGATGCCGGGGGTCGAGACCGCGCTGATCGACACGAATCCGGCCCGGCGCTCACTGGCCGATGACATGAACGTGACCTACCGCCCGCCCGAGGACACCCCCTCCGGTTGCGATATGGTCTTCCATACGTCCTCCAGCGCGAGCGGGCTGGAGGCGGCGATTCGCTGCGCCGGGTTCGAGGGGACGGTGGTGGAGATGAGCTGGTACGGGGCCGGGACGGTGGCCGCGCCGCTGGGCGGGGCGTTCCACAGCCAGCGCCTGCGCCTCGTCAGCTCGCAGGTCGGGCACGTCTCGCCAGCCCGCCGCCCGCGCTGGCCCCATGCGCGGCGGCTGGCGAAGGCGCTGGACCTCCTGCGCGACGACCGATTCGACGCGCTGATCACGGGCGAGGTGGATTTCGCCGCCCTGCCCGGCGCGCTACCCGCCCTCCTCGCCCCGGACGCGCCGGGGCTGGCGACGGCGGTGCGCTATCCGGCGGGGC
>JAHDDY010000132.1 GCA_020629115.1 Paracoccaceae bacterium
AGGTCATCGCCAACCAGGTCAGCTACCTCGACGGCCCCAAGACCAAGGCCACCGAGGAGCCCAAGCCCGGCGAGGAAGCCTTCTAGCCCACAGCCGGCGGGCGGGCCCGGAACCTCCGGGCCCGCCCGAGGCGCGTTCACCAGCGCCAGCGACGGTGCTTGCGAAGAAGTCCGCTCTGGTTGATCAACACATCGTCGCCACACGCTCGACAGACCCCACGACCCGAGTACGCCGAAGCCGACCCAGGCTCCGAATGCGACCCCGAGCACCACGCCTCATCGCCAGCCCGCTTCACCTTCGGCACCGTCGACCCGAGCCGGCCCGGCGTCGCGGTGTCCCTCCATCGCACCGTCTCACCTCCCGGTCGATGCCGAGCCTCCTCGAGCCACTGCTCGAGGTCGCCCCGATGCAGGAAGATCCGACTACCGATCCGAAGCGTCGTCGGCCCGTAGCTCGCATCGCACATCCGACGCATCGAAGAAGACGAGATGCCGATCAACTCCGCTGCGCCGTCGATCGACAACAGCAGCGGACCGGGTGCCTCTATCGGCGACGGGTCCGCTCGTGACGAGGCCTCCATCTGCAAGCGCTGGAGTTCCTGAATGCCGTCGCTCACGTCGTGAAGCACGTCGAGGATGCGCTGCAGCGCGCCCAGTACTTCTTCCTGCACTCGCTCATCTCTTCGCCGCTCACTCTCCTTCTCACCCATGCCGTCACCGTAGGAACCGGCTGCGACACGAACCCGCCCGCAGCCAGACGCCGCCGCACCCAGGCCGAGAACGCTCCCCTCGCCACCATCTCCCGCAACTCAGGAAAACGTGGAGACACAACGGCAGGTCCTGCCGGACCTACGTGTGCGGGAGGTGCCCGGTCGCCCCCGAGGAACGTCGACCCCGGTCGCGCACTGACACTCGATCTCGTCCCTGGGCCCGCATGCCTCCGAAGCCTCCCAAGGGTGCCCCATGCACGTGAGCGTCACGGCGCTCGGCGCTTCACCCGACCGCACCCGCAACGCCGCCAACGACATCGTCAACTACCTCGAAGGCGGGAACGCGTCGGTCCGATCCAAGGCAGGCTCAGCAGCCGCCGAACCACAGCTCGGAGCGAGCTCGTCGCCCGGCTCCTACTACTCCGACTCCCCCGAACAGGCCGGGCGATGGCGAGGCGACGGCACAGCCGACCTCGGAAGCACCGTCGAACCAGAGACGTTCCGGCGAGCGCTTCTCGGTCAGCACCCAATCACTGGTGAACAGCTTGTCTCCGCCGCTGGCTCATCCGCACGAGCGAAGCACCTCCCGAAAGGCCTTCCCGCGGGCGACCCGAACGAGCTCATGACGCTCGACGTCGCCGCCGACGCCATCGGTGTCGACGTCAGCTACCTGCGCCGCCTCGCCCGAGAATCCACCTCCCGCTCCCCCGCTGCACCACCTCCCGGTCCTGGCGAGGCACCTCCCGCTCGCCCGAAGGAGGCGTATCTGGACGCCGAGAAGGTCGGGAACCGCTGGATGGTGACCCGGGCCGAGATCGAACGATTCATCTCCGCCCGGAACCAACCCCAGGTGGTGATGGCCTACGACATCACCTTCTCGGCGCCCAAGTCGCTCTCGATCCTCTGGGCGGCCGGAGACACCGCAACCCGCCAACTCTGCGAGGAGGCCTTCGAGGCCGGAGTCGCCCGAGGCGTCGAATACCTCGAACGCAACGCCATCTACGTCGGACGCCAGGCCGACCGGCGACCAGCCGGCGAGATGATCGCCGCCTCCTACCGCCACTCGACCAACCGGGAACTCGAGCCACAGCTGCACGAACACGTCGTCATCGCCAACATGGGCCGCACCGAGGACGGACAAGTCCGAGCGCTCGACAGCCGATCGCTCTTCGCCAACGCCACCACCGCCGGCTACCTCGCCGAGGCCGAGATGCAGCACCACTGCAACCAGCTCGGAATCGGTTGGACCGACACGCGCCGAGGTATCGCCAACGTCGCCGGGGTTCCCGATGAAGCCATCCGAGCCATGTCCACCCGCCGAGAACAGATCCTCAACCTCACCGCAGAACTCGGCACCGACTCCGCTCTCGCCCGCCAGAAGGCAGCGCTCGCCACCCGAGCCTCGAAGGAGACCAGCGTCGACCTCAGCGAACTCCGAGAACGATGGGTCGAGCGTCTCGCCCGCCACGGTTTCGGCACCGATCAGCTCGCGGCAGCCGTCACGGCCGAACCGGTACGCCGGTGGACCGACGCCGACACCCAGCGGCTGGACCGCCACCTCTCCGGCCCGACCGGTGTCACAGAACAGCAAGCCATCTTCGACCGGCGAGACGTCATCCAGACCATCGTCGATCACGCCGGTGGAAGGCTCACCGCCGACCAGGTCGAACAGCACGCCGACCGATGGCTCCACACCGACGCTGCCATTCCCCTCACCAACCTCGACCACCGACACGTCGACCGCAACGCCATCGCCTACACGACGCCCGCCATGGTTCGCCTCGAAAGCGCAATCGCCGATGGCTACGAGAGCGGGCACGACGCCGAGGCGGCGATCGTCCCCAGCCGCTTGATCGACGCCGCTATCGCGAACTGGGAGGCGACGACTGGACACCGCCTCGGCGATGACCAGGCAGCGATGGTCCGGTCGATCTGCGGTTCGGGCGACCGCTTCCAGGCCGTCGTCGGTCCCGCCGGGTCCGGTAAGACAGCTGCGCTCGAGGTTGCCGCCCGTGCATGGGAGTCCGCCGGCTACACCGTCGTCGGTGCCGCGGTGAACGGCACCGCCGCAGAAGTCCTCGAACGATCGACCGGGGTGCCCAGCCGCACCGTCGCCGGCCTCGTCACTCGCCTCGACACCGCCGACCGCCAGATCCTCCAGCCGAACACGGTCGTGCTCGTCGACGAAGCATCCACCCTCGGCAACCGCCAACACGCCCGACTCGTCCACCACGTCTCCCAAGCCGGCGCCGCCATGCGAGCCATCGGCGACCCCACCCAACACGGCGCCGTCGAAGCCGGAGGCATGTGGGCCCACCTCGTCACCGAACACGCCGACCGCACACCGATCCTCACCGAGAACCGACGCCAGAACAGCCCCGACATGACCGACGTCCGTCTCGCCAACACCGACTACCGAGCCGGTCGGATCGCCGAGGCCATCGCCCGACTCGAGACCAATCAACGAATCGTCACCGCCGCCAGCAGCGGCGAGCTACTCGACCAGCTCGCCGCCGACTGGTACGTCGACCGGTCCACGAACCCCGACGCACAGACCCGGATGATCGCCGAACACCACCGAGAACGCCGAGCCCTCAACGCCCGAGCCCAACAGCTACTCCGCCACGACGGAACCCTCACCGGGCCGAGCATCCGAATCGGCGACGCCGCCTTCCACGTCGGCGACGAAGTCATCGCCCGAGCACCCAATCGCCAACTCCACCCGGCGGACGACCGCACCGCCTACATCCGCAACGGAACGACCGGCACCGTCACCGCCATCAACGGCGAACCGGGCGCCGAGAACCTCACCGTCAACTTCACGAACCGGGGCGAGATCACCGTTCCCCACGAGTGGCTCACCACCGAGCTCCGCCCCGGCCTCGTCGGCGGACTCGCACCCGCCTACGCCGTCACCTCCCACGCCGCCCAAGGCGACACCTACCGGACCGGCCGCATCGTCGCCACCGACACCGCCAGCACCGAGGCGGTCTATGTCGGCCTCACCCGCGGCACCCACGACGCACGGATCTACACCGTCCGCAGCGAACCACACACCGCCGACACCGACCCCCGGCTTCCCCGCATCGAAGACCCCCGCACCGAGATCGAGGCGCTGACTGATCAACTCAGCAAGCAGCACGGCACCGAGCTGGCCACCGTCGCCAATGCAGACATCGACCGTTTCCTGGCTCTCAGCCGTCTGACCCTCCCCGAGCTCGCTTCGACAGCCGATCCGCTGACCCTTGAAGCCGAGAAGATCGTCGAGCAGCGCATCCGCTTCGACGCCCGCTCCGAGCCAGACCCGGCGATCGTCGAGCACATCGGACCCCGGCCGACCGACAAGGCACTCGGCATGCATTGGGACTCTGGTGTGGAGGCAGCTGCGGTCTACGAGGCCCGGTGGAACGCCGATGCTCTGGGAGGCGTACCGGTCCGGGAGAACGACCGGCAACGAGCGGAGCACGTCGGCGTGAACCAAGCACTCCGTGCGTCCCGAGTGGCCAGCCTCACCGAACGCCCGACCGCCGAACTTGCCGAGACGAGGGATCGACTCGTCCGAACCGCCAGATCCGGCGCATCGCAGCGCCAGGATGACATGGTTGCTCGAGTCGATGACATCGACGCGGCGCTCGCACTGCGCATCCAGTCAGCAATCGACTCCCCAGCCAAATACGTCACCGAGACGATCGGTGAGCGACCCGCCAATCACTCTGACCGGTGGACCTCAGCAGCCCGCTCAATCGAGACGTACCGCCACACAACCTTGGGAATCGAGCCGAGCGCAGGATCGCTTGACGGCAATCTGGCACTCGGCCGGCGACCACAAGATCCACTTCAGGCCGAGGCCTGGACCTCTGCGCACAGCCTTCTCCGCCTATCGCAGAGCCGAGCTCCAGGAGTCGAGCGTTAGCGGTCTATCCCCCGGGCGGGGCGACGCTCACCGAGTCGAAACACACGCGCAGATGCCTCCGCCGGAGTCGACACCGCGGCGCTCCTTCGCTCGGTCTCCAGATGCTCCAGCACCTCGATCGGAGGCGTGGAGTCGAAAGAGAGCGCCCGCTGCATGGCCAGATCCGCGACACGTGGATCGGGCGCCGAGGCGCGACCGGACGACAGTGCCGTCAGCCGATCGTCGGTTCCGACGAAACGGCCCTCGATGTGTGCCGGTGGCAGCGTCTGGTGGAACAGGATCGCGTTGCCGGGTTCAGCCTGGCGGAGCACCTCGGCGGGAAGTAGCGGACGATGGATCGTGGAGTCGCCCACGCCTCGCCGGTAGCCGCCCAGATGGGCATCGGCGTTGGCCGTCCGCTGCTGCACCTCTTCCTCTCCCCCGAGGAACGTGACGTATCGCAGCGTCTCGACGTCGGACGCTCCGGCGAAGAAGATCTTCGTCGCATGGTTGGTGAGCATCGGCCCGGACTGCGCCTGATAGGTCGCATCGATCTGCGCCTTCGACTGCCACGCCGTCACCAACTGCACGCCGATGCCCGAACAGGTCGAGGCAACCTCGGGCAGCCAACGCAGCGGCGTGTTGCCGGCCTCGTCGATCACACACAGCAGCCCGGGCAGCGGCTTGCGGTACCGGTTGGCAACGTCGTACGCCTGGTCCCGAAGGAGCGAGCCGAGCAGTCCGCCGAACACGACGGCGTAGCGAGAAGCGTCCTTGAGCGGTGTCGACACGTACAGCGTGTTCCGGCCGGAGAGCACGAGGCTGAGGTCGGCCACCGGACCGGCTCCGCTAGATGAGGCGAACGAGATGTTCGGGTCCTCCCACGGCTGCACCAGCGTTTGGGACGTCGAGTAGATGTCGCTGCGGGTCCGTTGGTCGAGCCGGAAGAAGCCGTCGAACTGTTCGAGCGCGTGCCGCGCCTGAATGGCCACTCGCCGATCGGTGCTCTGTCCGAGTTGAGCGAGGATGCCGCGCACCTCACTGAACTGCTCCGGCACCGGGGCGGCCGCTCCTGGCTGGCTCGCCTCGCCATCGGTGTTCCCATCTTGGGAGGCAAGCCACCGAACGACGTTGGCCATCGTCGCGTTCGAGTCGTGGGCAGCAGCAAACAGGATCGGCCACAGCAACGCCTGTCCCTTGCTCGACCAGTAGTTGGCGTTCGTCACGCCGTCGGTCGGGGCAGCGTCAAGCAGCGCAAGCGAGACCTCGATCGCTCCCGGCACCGTCCGAGCCGCATGCAGCGGCGACCACCCGATCCGCGTCGCACCACGAGGCAGTTCCGGAATCGTCCGCATCGGATCGAAGACGTAGACCCTGCCGATCTGGAGCCGGCGCTCGACCGTCTCGTCGAAGAGATCGTTCTTGACCGACGACAGAATCGCCGGACCGTCCCAGTCGAGGATGCCGGCGACCACGGTCGCCGTCTTGCCCGACTGGCTCGGCCCGATCACCGCGACGGCGCTTCGTCGACCGAGCACCAGCTTGCGCCGTCGCCTCGACGAACTCGACGAGGAGGCCGGGTGTTCGGTCGCTATCAGCCGTCCAGCGAACTTCCCGAAGATGAATCGGCCCGGCACGACGCCATCGACGAAGAGCGGCTCCATGTCGGATCGCTCGG
>JAHDDY010000133.1 GCA_020629115.1 Paracoccaceae bacterium
CAGCGCCGAGGCGTTCATCGCGCCCTCGTATTTCTCGCCGTCCACGATGATCGTGGGGGTCGAGTTGACGCCGAAGACGTCCTGGCCCGCGCGGTAGCGGTCGATGATGCTCTGGCCCAGGGGCGTGTCCGACAGGCAGGCGTTGATCCGCTCGGCCCCGAGGCCGCCGAGGCGGGCCATCTTCTGCAATTCGCCCATCCAGTCCTGCGCGCGGGTCCACTGGTCCTGCTGCGACAGGAACAGGTCGACGAAGGCGAGGTAGCGGTCCTCGCCGCCGCAGCGGGCGACGATCGAGGCGGCGATGGCCGGGTTGTTGAGCGGGAAGTCGCGGTAGATGAAGCGGATCTTGCCCGTGTCGATATGCGTCTCCTTCAGCGACTTGTAGATCGTGTCGTGGAAGGTCGCGCAGTGGGGGCAGGTGAGCGAGGCGTATTCGATGACCGTCACGGGCGCATCCGCCGCGCCCTCGGCCACGTCGCCGGTGAAGCCGCCCGATTCGGTGACGCGGCCCTCGTAGATGCCGACCGGGGCCAGCTCGGCGGAGGTGGTCTCGGCGACCTGCTGCGCGAGGGCGGCGGGGGCGGTCTCGGGGGTCACGCTCTTGGTGGCGAAGCCCATCGCCCCGGCCCCGGCCAGCGCGGCCACGGCGAAGATCGCGCCGCCGATCAGGAGTCCCTTGTTCATGGTGTCGTTCCTTCCTCTTCGGTTGTCGTGCCGGGCGTCGCCGGGGGGCGGCGCGTGGCGATATTTTGTCCCAGCCTTTCGAGCGCCTCGCGCAGGCCCTCGCCCCTGACCGGGGCGACCGTCTCGCGGACCTGTGCCACGACTTCGGGGCGATGCGATGGCGTCTTTTTGCGCGCGCCGGCCGCGGCGAACGCCTCCGGTCCCATCTGCACGAGGCGGATGCGCGAGATGGCGCGGTAGCCGTAATGCGCGTTCACCCGCTCCACGATCTGCGACGTCAGGTGCTGCACTTCGAGGGCGCTGGCCCCCAGCGCGCCCAACGTCAGCGTGCCGCCCATGCCCTGCTTCGAGGCGTAGCCCAGCTTGACGGGGCGGCACAGCGCCGCGATGCG
The DNA here is from genome assembly GCA_020629115.1 of Paracoccaceae bacterium. Lineage (GTDB taxonomy): Bacteria > Pseudomonadota > Alphaproteobacteria > Rhodobacterales > Rhodobacteraceae > JAHDDY01. The sequence goes on from JAHDDY010000133.1 coordinate 1,077, forward strand.
CGCGCCGACCACCGCGTCCCATTCCGTCAGGATGCGCGGCTCCGCGAAGCCGCGCTTCGTCAGCGCGGGGCGGATCAGCCCCTTCGCCGCGCTGGAGGCACGCATGAAACCCTTGCGGGAATAGCGGGGTCTGGCAGAACGGGGGGCCATGGGCGCGGGCGGTATCCTGTCGGGGCCTTGAATCGCGGTTACTATGCGCCGAAAGGGCGAGACAATGCCAAGGGTTTCCACGCCATGATGACGCGCTCGTGACTTCCGACGTCTCCGGGGCCTTGCTGCGCTGGTACGACGCCCATGCGCGGGACCTGCCCTGGCGGGTCGGCCCGGCGGCGCGGGCGCGGGGCGTGCGGCCCGATCCGTATCGCGTCTGGCTGTCCGAGATCATGCTCCAGCAGACGACCGTGGCCACGGTGAAGGATTACTTCGAGCGGTTCACGGCGCGCTGGCCGGCGGTTGCGGACCTGGCCGCCAGCCCGCGCGAGGAGGTGCTCTCGGCCTGGGCGGGGCTGGGCTACTACGCTCGCGCCCGCAACCTGCACGCCTGCGCCCAGACGGTCGTCGCCGCGCATGACGGCGCGTTCCCGTCCACGGAGGCGGGCCTGCGCGCCCTGCCGGGGGTGGGTCTCTACACCGCCGCCGCCATCGCCGCCATCGCCTTCGACGAGGCGGCGACCGTGGTGGACGGGAATGTCGAGCGGGTCATGGCGCGGCTCCATGCGGTCGAGGAACCACTGCCGGGGGCGAAGAAGGCGCTCTACGCCCTCGCCGCGACCCATACGCCCGCCGCCCGCCCCGGCGATTACGCCCAGGCGGTGATGGACCTCGGCGCGACGGTCTGCACCCCGCGCAGTCCCGCCTGCGGGGCCTGTCCGCTGGCCGGGGGGTGCGAGGGCCGCGCCCGGGGCATCGCCGCGACCCTGCCGCGCAAGACGCCGAAGAAGGCCAAGCCGACCCGGCGGGGCCTGTGCTACCTCGCACGGCGCGAGGACGGCGCGGTCCTCCTGACCGTGCGCCCCGATGCGGGCCTGCTCGGCGGCATGGCGGAGCTGCCCGGCACGGACTGGACGGAGGACGAACCCGCCCCCGCGCCGCCCCTGCCGGCCCGGTGGCGTGCGATGGGGGCGGTGCGGCACGGCTTCACCCATTTCCACCTCGTCCTGACGGTCCTGCGCGCGGACGTTCCGCTCGACGCCGTGCCCGCCCGGGGCCGCTGGACCCCCGCCGCCCGCCTCGACGACGCGCCCCTGCCGACGGTCATGCGCAAGGCGCTCGCCTGCGGCCTCGGGCCGGAGCGGCTCCTGTAGGACGCGCCACGGGGGGCTTGGTATCGGCTCCCGCCTCTGCTTTGACTAATTGCCAACGCGGCGGCCCCATGGCACGCGGCGATACAGAACGACACGAGTTCCAAAGGGAGAAAGGGACATGACGGGACTGCTCAAATCTCTCGCCACGTCGGTCGTGGCCACGGGCGCGCTGCTCGCCGCCCCCGCCGCGATGGCCGAGAGCCACGGCGACTGCGAGACCATCACCCTCGGCTCGGCGATCTCGCTGACCGGCAAGTACGGCGTTAACGGCGTCCACGCGAAGAACGGCTACGAATACGCGATCCAGAAGATCGACGAGGCCGGCGGCGTGATGATCGACGGCAAGTGCCACACGTTCGAGGTCATCTACTACGACGACGAATCGAAGGGCGACCGCAGCGCGACGCTGGCCGAGCGGCTCATCAACCAGGACAAGGTCCAGTACATGCTCGGGCCGTACTCCTCGGGCCTCACGAAGGCCATCGCGCCCGTGACCGAGAAGTACCGGATTCCCATGGTAGAGGCCGAGGGCGCGTCGCGCTCGCTGTTCAACAAGGGCTACAGGTACCTCTTCGCGGTGCTGTCGACCTCCGAGCAGTACCTCGCCTCCGCCATCACGCTGGCCGCCGAGATGGCCGAGAAGGAAGGCAAGGACCCGAGCGACGTGACGGTGGCCATCGCGGTCGAGAACGATCCCTTCTCCCTCGACATCCGCGCGGGCGTGAAGGAAGACGCCGAGCGCCTCGGCATGAAGGTCGTCATCGACGAGAAGCTGCCCCGCGACCTGTCGGACATGAGCGCCATCCTCACCGAGGTGGAGCTGGTCGACCCCGACGTGCTCGTGGTCTCCGGCCGTTCGAAGGGCGCGGCCACGGCGGTGCGCCAGATCGAGGAGCAGGGCGTCTCGGTCCCGATGATCGCCATCACCCATTGCGAGGCGGCCGACGTGACCGGCAACTTCGGAGACGCGGCCAACGGCATCCTGTGCTCGACCCAGTGGGCGGAGACGCTCAGCTACGAGGACGAGATCTTCGGTTCGGCGAGCGAGTACGAGGCCGGCTTCAAGGAGGCCTTCCTCGAATACACCGACAAGACGGTGCCGTACCAGGTCGCGCAGGCCTCGGCGGCGGTCTACGTCTTCAAGGACGCGTTCGAGCGGGCGGGCACCCTCGACAAGGAGGCCGTGCGCGACGCCATCGCCGAGACCGACCTGAGCACCTTCTACGGCCAGATCCGCTTCGCGCCCGAGGGCAACAACATCGCCAAGCCGATGGTGCTGCGCCAGATCCAGGACGGCGCCTACAACGTGGTCGCCCCGTCCGAGTTCGCCTCGCACGAGCTGGACTGGCCGCGCGAGTAGGGATCCGTCATCGAGCCTCTGCCCCGCACCGGCATGGCCTCGTTCAGCGACGGGGCCTTTCGAGACGGCGCATCCAGGTGAAATATCATGGTCGGACCCGTTCCGGCCATCCAGCCTCCCACACGACCGCTGGCATGCGTGGAAAGATGGACCCTCGGGTCAGGTCTGAGGGTAACGGTGCTGTAACCGGATGACAGGGCGGCTCCGTCCCCCGTCGCGGCCACCCGTTTCCGCTTCCCGAAAGATCCCCATGGACCAGATCCTCTTCAACATCGAGCTGTTGTTCCAGTTCCCCGTGGTGAACCTCAAGATCATCCTCGACGGGGTGATGATCGGGACGCTCTTCGCCTTGGCCGCCTAAGGGCTGGCGCTCGTCTGGGGCGTGATGAACGTGAAGAACCTCGCCCAGGGCGATTTCGTCATCGCGGGGGGCTACGTCGCCTGGAGCCTCGACCAGAACGGGGTGCATCCGTTCCTCGGCATCCCGGTCGCCTTCGCCGTCATGTGGGTCGTCGGCTGGATCACCTACAAGCTGGTCATCAAGCGGGTGATCGAGCGCGATCTCTTCACCTCGCTCCTCTCCATCTTCGGCCTAGCCGTCACGATGGCGCAGATCCTCAACCTCATCTTCGGTTCGGATACCCAGAGCATCGACCTGGGCTACGAGACGCTCCGCTTCGGCCCGAACACCTTCGTCGACGTGCCGATGTCCAAGCTCATCGGCGTGACCGTCGCGCTGCTGCTGGCGCTCGACGTCATCGCTTCATGAAGCGCTCGCGCATGGGATAGGCGATCCGCGCCACGGCGCAGGACGCCCGCGCCGCCCGGGTGCTTGGCATCGACACGGACAGGGTCTACGCCTTCACCATCTCGCTCAACTCGGCCATCTGCGGCGCGGCGGGGGCGATCATCGTGATGGCGTGGGTCATCCAGCCCTTCTACGGCATCACGTACTCGGTCCGCGCCTTCGTCATCGTCACCGCTGCGGGCCTCGGCAACATGCCGTGCGTCATCGCCGCGGGTCTCGGCATCGGCGCTGGAGCAGTACGGCTCCCACATCTTCGGCATCGGCTACCAGCAGGCCATCGCGGTGCTCCTGATGATTCTCGTCCTGATCGTCCGCCTGTTCCAGCAGCAGCGCAAGCGCCCGGTGCTGGAATGAGGACCGCTCATGAGAACCTTCCTGACCGTCCTCCTCTACGCCGCCGTCCTCGCGGCCACGATCCTCGCGCTGTACCTGTTCCCCGATTTCCGGACGCAGCTCGCGACGCTGTGGCTGATGATCATCGTGGCCCTGACCTAGGACATGACGGGCGGGCAGATGGGCTACAACTCGCTGGGCAACATCGTCTTCTACGGCACGGGGATGTACATCGTGGCCATCGGTCTCGTCCACGACGTGGGCGAGTACACCAACGCCGCCGGGGGCGGGATCTGCGCCTTCACCCCGGCGCAGTACTTCACCGGCTTCTTCGTCGGCAGCCTCGTCGCGGGGCTGTTCTGCGCCGCCCCCGCGCTGATCCTCGGCTTTCGCGGGCCGTACTTCGCCATCGGCACGCTGGGCGTCGCCGCCGGGGAGCTGGTGTCGAACTGGGAGTGGGTCGGCGGAGGACAGGGCATCCAGGTGCCGATCTACCCCTACGATCCCGATCAGGGAAAGCTGTTCATCTACTGGGCCTTTGCCATCACGGGGATCGTCCTGTTCGTCTTCCTACGCTGGCTCTACACCATGCGCTTCGCCGCCGCCATCAACGCCATCCGCGACGATGAGGAGAAGGCGGAGGCGATGGGCATCCACACCCTGCGCTACAAACAGACCATGTGGGCGATCTCGGCCTTCTTCGTCGGCATCGCGGGGGCCATCTCGGCCTTCCAGCTCATCCATTTCGAGCCGCTGGAGACGGCCTACCAGACCATCAACCTCGGCATCTTCATGGTCGTCTGCGTCCTTCTCGGCCGCAAGGGCACGCTCTGGGGGCCGGTCATCGGCGCGGTATTGTTCCACGTCATCAAGGAGGTGACGTGGAACTACCTGCTCGGCTGGCAGTGGGTCGCCCTCGGCGCGCTCATCGTCGTGACGGTCGTCTACTTCCAGGACGGCCTGATGGGCTGGCTGTCGGCGAGGAAGCCCGAATGGTTCGGCGAGCGCGTGCATCGAAAGCCGGACGCGGCGGGGGAGCCTGCGGAATGACTCCTCCCCTCGACCGTCATCGTCGGACTTGTTCCGACGATCCATCTCTCGACCCGTGTGGCATGCGCAGCGGTGACATGGACCCTCGGAACAGGTCCGAGGGTGACAGCGCCCTTTCTCCTCGGATACCGTCGGAGTCTGCGGAATGAAGATCATCGAGGTCCACAACGTCTCGAAATCCTACGGCGGGGCATCTCCGTCGACGAGGTGACGCGCCAGGTCGCCGCCATCGCCGAAGGCACCAGCCGCGCGCAGCTCGACGCGCTGGTGACGGGCGAGCCGTTCGTGCGCA
>JAHDDY010000134.1 GCA_020629115.1 Paracoccaceae bacterium
GGTCGCCCCGATGCAGGTAGATCCGACTCCCAATTCGCACCGTCGTCGGTCCGTAACTCGCATCGCACATCCGACGCATCGAAGACGACGAGATGCCGATCAACTCCGCTGCGCCGTCGATCGACAACAGCAGCGAACCGGGCGCCTCTATCGACGACGGGTCCGCTCGTGACGAGCTCTCCATCTGCAACCGCTGCAGTTCCTGAACGCCGTCGCTCACATCGTGCAACACGTCGAGGATCCGCTGCAGCGCGCCCAGTAGTTCGTCCTGCACCCGCTCATCTCTTCGCCGCTCACTCTCCTTCTCACCCACGCCGTCACCGTAGGAACTGGCTGCGACACGAACCCGCCCGCAGCGAGCCGGCCAGCTGCGCTCAGGCCCAGACCGCTCCCCCTCACCACCATCTCCCGCGACTCGGGAAAACGTGGAGACACAACGGCAGGTCCTGTCGGACCTGCGCCTGTGGGAGGTGCCACTCGCCACCGAGCAATGCCGACCTCGGTCGCGCCCCGACACTTGATCTCGTCCCTGGGCCCGCATGCCTCCGAAGCCAACCAGCGGTGCCCCATGCACGTGAGCGTCACGGCGCTCGGCGCTTCACCCGACCGCACCCGCAACGCCGCCAACGACATCGTCAACTACCTCGAAGGCGGGAACGCGTCGGTCCGATCCAAGGCAGGCTCAGCAGCCGCCGAACCACAGCTCGGAGCGAGCTCGTCGCCCGGCTCCTACTACTCCGACTCCCCCGAACAGGCCGGGCGATGGCGAGGCGACGGTACAGCCGACCTCGGACGCACCGTCGATCCAGAGACGTTTCGGCGAGCGCTTCTCGGTCAGCACCCCGTCACTGGTGAACAGCTCGTCTCCGCCGCTGGCTCGTCCGCACGAGCGAAGCACCTCTCGAAAGGCCTTCCCGCGGGCGACCAGAACGAGCTCATGACGCTCGACGTCGCCGCCGACGCCATCGGTGTCGACGTCAGCTACCTGCGCCGCCTCGCCCGAGAATCCACCTCCCGCTCCCCCGCTGCACCACCTCCCGGTCCTGGCGAGGCACCTCCCGCTCGCCCGAAGGAGGCGTATCTGGACGCCGAGAAGGTCGGGAACCGCTGGATGGTGACCCGGGCCGAGATCGAACGATTCATCTCCGCCCGGAACCAACCCCAGGTGGTGATGGCCTACGACATCACCTTCTCGGCGCCCAAGTCGCTCTCGATCCTCTGGGCGGCCGGAGACACCGCAACCCGCCAACTCTGCGAGGAGGCCTTCGAGGCCGGAGTCGCCCGAGGCGTCGAATACCTCGAACGCAACGCCATCTACGTCGGACGCCAGGCCGACCGGCGACCAGCCGGCGAGATGATCGCCGCCTCCTACCGCCACTCGACCAACCGGGAACTCGAGCCACAGCTGCACGAACACGTCGTCATCGCCAACATGGGCCGCACCGAGGACGGACAAGTCCGAGCGCTCGACAGCCGATCGCTCTTCGCCAACGCCACCACCGCCGGCTACCTCGCCGAGGCCGAGATGCAGCACCACTGCAACCAGCTCGGAATCGGTTGGACCGACACCCGCAGAGGCATCGCCAACGTCGCCGGGGTTCCTGAGGAAGCCATCCGAGCCATGTCCACTCGCCGAGAACAGATCCTCAACCTCACCGCAGAACTCGGCACCGACTCCGCTCTCGCCCGCCAGAAAGCAGCGCTCGCAACCCGAGCCTCGAAGGAGACGAGCGTCGACCTCAGCGAACTCCGAGCGCAGTGGGTCGAGCGTCTCGCCCGCCACGGCTTCGGCCCCGATCAGCTCGCCGCAGCCGTCACGGCCGAACCGGTACGCCCGTGGACCGACGCCGACACCCAGCGGCTCGACCGCCAGCTCTCCGGGCCGACCGGGGTCACCGAACAGCAAGCCATCTTCGACCGGCGTGACGTCATCCAGACCGTCGTCGACCACGCCGGTGGACGGCTCACCGCCGACCAAGTCGAACAGCACGCCGACCGATGGCTCCACACCGACGCCGCGATCCCCCTCACCAGCCTCGACCACCAACACGTCGACCGCAACGCCGTCACCTACACGACGCCAGCCATGGTCCGCCTCGAAACCACCATCGCCGACGGCTACGAGAGCGGGCACGACGCCGAGGCGGCGATCGTCTCCAGCCGCCTGATCGACGCCGCCATCGCAAACTGGGAGGCGACGACTGGACACCGCCTCGGTGATGACCAGACTGCGATGGTTCGGTCGATCTGCGGTTCGGGCGACCGGTTCCAGGCCGTCGTCGGGCCAGCCGGGTCCGGCAAGACCGCCGCACTCGAGGTTGCCGCCCGTGCATGGGAGTCGGCTGGCTACACCGTCGTCGGTGCCGCGGTGAACGGCACGGCCGCAGAAGTTCTCGAGCGATCGACCGGGGTGCCCAGCCGCACTGTCGCCGGCCTCGTCACTCGCCTCGACACCGCCGACCGCCAGATCCTCCAACCGAACGCCATCGTGCTCGTCGACGAAGCATCCACTCTCGGCAACCGCCAACACGCCCGGCTCGTCCACCACGTCTCCCAAGCCGGCGCCGCCATGCGAGCCATCGGCGACCCCACCCAACACGGCGCCGTCGAAGCCGGAGGCATGTGGGCCCACCTCGTCACCGAACACGCCGACCGCACACCGATCCTCACCGAGAACCGACGCCAGAACAGCCCCGACATGACCGACGTCCGTCTCGCCAACACCGACTACCGAGCCGGTCGGATCGCCGAGGCCATCGCCCGACTCGAGACCAATCAACGAATCGTCACCGCCGCCAGCAGCGGCGAGCTACTCGACCAGCTCGCCGCCGACTGGTACGTCGACCGGTCCACGAACCCCGACGCACAGACCCGGATGATCGCCGAACACCACCGAGAACGCCGAGCCCTCAACGCCCGAGCCCAACAGCTACTCCGCCACGACGGAACCCTCACCGGGCCGAGCATCCGAATCGGCGACGCCGCCTTCCACGTCGGCGACGAAGTCATCGCCCGAGCACCCAATCGCCAACTCCACCCGGCGGACGACCGCACCGCCTACATCCGCAACGGAACGACCGGCACCGTCACCGCCATCAACGGCGAACCGGGCGCCGAGAACCTCACCGTCAACTTCACGAACCGGGGCGAGATCACCGTTCCCCACGAGTGGCTCACCACCGAGCTCCGCCCCGGCCTCGTCGGCGGACTCGCACCCGCCTACGCCGTCACCTCCCACGCCGCCCAAGGCGACACCTACCGGACCGGCCGCATCGTCGCCACCGACACCGCCAGCACCGAGGCGGTCTATGTCGGCCTCACCCGCGGCACCCACGACGCACGGATCTACACCGTCCGCAGCGAACCACACACCGCCGACACCGACCCCCGGCTTCCCCGCATCGAAGACCCCCGCACCGAGATCGAGGCGCTGACTGATCAACTCAGCAAGCAGCACGGCACCGAGCTGGCCACCGTCGCCAATGCAGACATCGACCGTCTCCTCACCCTCAGCCGCCTGCCTATCGCTGATCTCGTGTCTGCAGATGACCCGTTGGCCCTTCAAGCCGAGAAGATCGTCGAGCAGCGCATCCGCTTCGACGCCCGCTCCAAGCCCGACCCCGCAATCGTGGAACACATCGGACCCCGGCCGGCCGAACCAGCGCTTGGCAAACGGTGGGACTCCGGTGTGGAGGCAGCTGCGGTCTACGGGGCCCGGTGGAACGCCGATCCTCTGGGAAGCGCACCGGCCGGGGCGAACGACCGGCAACGAGCGGAACACGTCGACGTGAGCCAAGCACTCCGCACGTCGCGGGTAGCCAGCCTCACCGGACGCCCGACGGCCGAACTTGCCGAGACGAGGGATCGACTCATCCGAGCGGTCAGGTCCGGCGGATCGCACGACCAGGACGAGATGGTTGCTCAGGTCGAGGACATCGATGCGGCGCTCGCGCCGCGCATCCAGTCAGCTATCGACTCCCCATCCGCCTACGTCACCGAGACCATCGGTGAGCGACCCGCCAATCACGCTGACCGGTGGACCTCGGCCGCCCGCTCAATCGAGACGTACCGCCACACGACCCTCGGCATCGAGCCAAGCGAAGGATCACTCGACGGCAACCCGGCGCTCGGCCGACGACCACAGGATCCGCTTCGGGTTGAGGCCTGGAGCTCTGCGCTTGGCCTTCTTCGCCCATCCCAGATCCAAGTCCCAGGAGTCGAGCGTTAGCGGTCGATCCCCTGGGCGGGTCGCCGCTCACCGAGTCGAAGCACACGCGCAGATGTCTCCGCCGGAGACGACACCGCGGCGCTCCTTGGCTCGGTCTCCAGATGCTCCAGTACCTCGATCGGAGGAGTCGAGTCGAACGAGAGCGCCCGCTGCATGGCCAGATCGGCAACGCATGGATCGGGCGCCGAGGCCCGACCGGACGACAGTGCCGTCAGCCGATCGTCGGTTCCGACGAAGCGGCCCTCGATGTGTGCCGGTGGCAGCGTCTGGTGGAACAGGATCGCGTTGCCGGGTTCAGCCTGGCGGAGCACCTCGGCGGGAAGTAGCGGACGATGGATCGTGGAGTCGCCCACGCCTCGCCGGTAGCCGCCCAGATGGGCATCGGCGTTGGCCGTCCGCTGCTGCACCTCTTCCTCTCCCCCGAGGAACGTGACGTATCGCAGCGTCTCGACGTCGGACGCTCCGGCGAAGAAGATCTTCGTCGCATGGTTGGTGAGCATCGGCCCGGACTGCGCCTGATAGGTCGCATCGATCTGCGCCTTCGACTGCCACGCCGTCACCAACTGCACGCCGATGCCCGAACAGGTCGAGGCAACCTCGGGCAGCCAACGCAGCGGCGTGTTGCCGGCCTCGTCGATCACACACAGCAGCCCGGGCAGCGGCTTGCGGTACCGGTTGGCAACGTCGTACGCCTGGTCCCGAAGGAGCGAGCCGAGCAGTCCGCCGAACACGACGGCGTAGCGAGAAGCGTCCTTGAGCGGTGTCGACACGTACAGCGTGTTCCGGCCGGAGAGCACGAGGCTGAGGTCGGCCACCGGACCGGCTCCGCTAGATGAGGCGAACGAGATGTTCGGGTCCTCCCACGGCTGCACCAGCGTTTGGGACGTCGAGTAGATGTCGCTGCGGGTCCGTTGGTCGAGCCGAAAGAAGCCGTCGAACTGTTCGAGCGCGTGCCGCGCTTGAATGGCGACTCGTCGATCGGTGCTCTGTCCGAGTTCGGCGAGGATGCCGCGCACCTCACTGAACTGCTCGGGCACCGGAGCAGCCGCTCCCGGCTGGCTCGCCTCACCGTCGGTGTTCCCATCTTGGGATGCGAGCCACCGAACGACGTTGGCCATCGTCGCGTTCGAGTCGTGGGCGGCAGCAAACAGGATTGGCCAGAGCAATGCCTGTCCCTTGCTCGACCAGTAGTTGGCGTTCGTCACGCCGTCGGTAGGGGCAGCGTCAAGCAGCGCGAGCGAGACCTCGATCGCTCCCGGCACCGTTCGAGCCGCATGCAGCGGGGACCACCCGATCCGCGTCACGCCACGAGGCAATTTCGGAATCGTTCGCATCGGATCGAAGACGTAGACCTTGCCGAGCTGCAGCCGGCGGGCAACCGTCTCGTCGAAGAGATCGTTCTTGACCGACGACAGAATCGCCGGACCGTCCCAGTCGAGGATGCCGGCGACGACGGTTGCCGTCTTGCCCGACTGGCTCGGCCCGATCACCGCAACGGCGCTTCGTCGCCCGCGCACCAACCTGCGCCGTCGCCTCGACGAGCCCAGGGAAGAGGCCGGGTGCTCGGTCGCTATCAGCCGTCCGGCGAACCTCCCGAAGATGAACCGGCCCGGCACGACGCCATCGACGAAGAGCGGCTCCATGTCGGACCGCTCGGCCAACCGAGCCCCCACTCGCACGCCGAGGCGTTCCCTCCGATGCGTACCGACGCGCAGCGCGCTGAGTCGCACCCACGCCCATGCCAAGGCGAGTAGCTCGACGCTCATCACGAGAACGGTGGCGACCCAGTAGGCAACCGCACCCGGCAGGAGGTGCCGCACCGGTGCCGACCACGCAATGGCCGGGTCAGACGCGTTGGCCGGGAGCCGAAGCATCGCCGAGAGCCCGTCGCCGATCGTGACCGGGAGCCATCGCCCGCTTGTCA
>JAHDDY010000135.1 GCA_020629115.1 Paracoccaceae bacterium
CATCATCTCGACATCCAAGCTCGCGCGCGAGATCGAGAACGAGATCAACGTCGCGTACGGCGACGAGGTCGTCGAGCGAGTGTCGTCCGAACTCGGTTTCACGCCGTCGGTCTCGGTCTCGTCCATCGACCTCGCCGACATCCTCGGGTTCACGGCGGTCGCCAACGACCCCGACGACGCTGCACTCGCTGCGAACACTTGGGCCGATGCGTATGTGACGGTGAGCCGAACGAGGGCCGAAGAGTCCGTCATCGGTGCTGTGGGGCAGTTGCAAACCCGCTTGGCGGAGCTTCGGATCGAGCGCCAGACACTCCGAGCCGACCTCGATGCCCTCGAGGATCGTCTCGCCACCACGACCAACGAGACTCTCACTGCTCAGCTGACGTTGCAGCGGGATCGGCTGGCTTCCGACCTCGCACCGGAACTGAACGTCATCGACTCACAGGTCTCGTCCATCGCCAGGAACATCGCGAACCTCGAGCTCAGTGGTGAGCTGGCAGTGACGGGCACCGCTCGGATCAATTCGGCGGCGACGCCAGCAGGTGCGCCCATCAACACCCCGATCAGTCGCACGCTCGTCCTCGGTGTCGTCGTCGGGGCGATCCTCGGCGCAGGCTTGGCCCTCCTCGTCGAGAACTTCGACCGCCGGGTCAAGATCGCCGGCGACCTCGAAGCCGCGACCGGCGTGCCGACGCTCGGAACGATTCCCGCGATCGAAGCCGAGGACGGCGAGCCCGGTCTGATGACGCTCCGCAGCCCGAAGAGCCCGGTGGCCGACGGCTACCACAAGGTCCGAACGGCGCTGCAATTCGCCTCGATGACCCGCTCGATCGAAACGTTGCTGGTCACCAGCGCCAACCAATCCGAAGGCAAGACCTCGACGGCCGCCAACCTTGCCTGGGCTCTGGCCGCCACAGGCAAGCACGTCATCCTGGTCGACCTCGATCTTCGACGGCCGCGCATCCACAAGGTCTACGGCGCCGTGCTCTCCCCGGGCGTGACCGACGTCCTCATGAGCGACATCAAGCTCGCCGACGCCGTCGCCAGTGTGCAGCACGACGGCACCGAGATGGCCGTGCTCGCCGCAGGCACCGCTCCGCCGAACCCCGGCGATTTCCTCGCCTCGCCGGCCTTCACCGCGTTCCTGCGTTCGCTCCGCTCGGAGGCCGACATCGTCGTCATCGACGCGCCTCCGGTCCTCCCCGTGGCGGATGCGCTCACCCTCGCTCCGCACGTCGACGGCGTCATCCTCGCAGCGTTCGCTGGCGCGACCGAGAAGGATCACGTCTCCACAGCAGCGAGGCTTCTCGACCAGGCCGGCGGGACGGTCGTCGGGACGATTCTCGTCGGAGCGAAACCGGGAGACCTCTACGCCAAGTCCTCCTATTACGGCGAATCGGCCGCCACCACCAACGTGGCCCCGCTGGAAGTCCGGGGAGCCTGGCGAGTGAACGGGCACAAGGCGAACGGAAACGGCGCCAACGGACACGCTCCCGCCTCGGCCCATGCCGAAGCCAAGCACTGACGACCCGTTGCATCGTCTCCCGTGGGGACGAGTGACCACGACTCGTCGGGTGCTGCTCTCGATGTCGTTCGTCGTCGGCGCCCTCGTTCTCGTGCCTGCCACCACGCCGATCGGGCGCCTGAACCGACTCGCTTGGGATCACGCCCAACCAGTGCTCGACATCACAGGAACACATCAGGGGTGGTCGCTCTTTGCACCTCGACCGTCGATCTGGGTCACCTACCTCGAGTTCGAGGTGTATCACGCAGATGGTTCGATCGAGCACGTTCGATTCCCGGAGCAATGGCCCGCCGAACCGCATCGACGAACACGCTGGAAACGACTCTCGATGACGCTCGGATGGGAGCAATCCGAGGTGTACGCACGCCGCGCCGCACGTGAAGTCGTCGCCGATGCCGCGCCGGGTTCGGTCGTGCGTGTCGATGCTGTCGCGGTGACCTATCACTCCGTCCTCCGAGTGGGCGAGCCACCACTCCCGGACGAGCGAGAGGTGATCTTCTCCTTCTCCTCGGACGAACTCCGATGAGGGCACTGGTGCGCTCGTGGAACCGCTACTGGTTCGGGCCGATCAACCGCATGCACGCCGTTGCGTTCCGCACTGCGACGGGCGCGCTCCTGCTCTACTTCGCTCTCTCGCTCATTCCCGATCTCTTCTTCCTCTTCGGCTCCGACGCTCTCACGCCGAGCCGCCGCCGGTTCCGGACCCTGTACTGGACGATGTTCGACGTGTGGGACGGCGACGCTGCAGCGGTCACCTATCTCCTCGCACTGATCGTGGCCTCCATTGGCATGGTCGTCGGGGTCTTGCCACGGCTGTCGACGATCGTTGCCGCCATCGTCTTCGTCAGTTTCGAGCGCGCCAACAGCCTGGTTTCCGGAGGCGTCGACGACGTGCTGAGACTGTGGTCGATGTACCTGCTCTTCGCCGCTGCGTTCGGGGGCGCCGACCACCTCAGCGGACGCATCTGGCGGTCGGACGACCTGCGTACGCAGACGTCCGAGGCGTGGTTGATCAGGATCATGCAGCTCCAGCTCGCGCTGATCTACGTCACCTCCGTCGGCTGGAAACTGCGCGGTTGGCCATGGCGCGAGGGGTCCGCCGTGGCCACGGCGCTCTCGATCGAGGGCTTCCGCTGGACGTACGTGCCCGGCTGGTTCGAGAACTCGGAGCTTCTCATTGCCGTGTCCACCTATGGCGTGCTGACGATCGAAGCGCTTCTCGCCCCGCTCATTCTCTTTCCGCGAACTCGGAAGCTCGGCATCATCCTCGGTGTGATGCTGCACCTCGCGTTCGGCTACTTCCTCGCCCTCGGACTGTTCGTCCCGGCGATGCTCGCCGGCTACGTGGCGATCTGGCCGTATCGCTCGACGGACGTTCAGGATTCCGAGACGAGCGGGGCACACAGCCAGGTCACGAGTGTCAATCTGGAACCCTCGGTCACCGGCCGGACCTGATGTTGTTTCTCCGCGTCGAAGACGACTCCGAGACGAGACGAGAGATGGATCGGCCAGTCCAACTCGGGCGTCTCGTCGAGTTGTGTCCGAATGACCAGATCACCTCCCCCGTACGGGGCAGATCCAATGCCGACCACGACCGCGAGCCTGCGAGCCTCGAGCACGGGGACATCTCCGCCGGGACGACGGTCGCGATGAAGCAAGAAGTAGTCACCGGTTTCGTAGCAGAGAAGTTGTGGCCGCTCGGCCCAGGTGATCTCCGGCGTATGCAACGCCGAGGTCGCGTCGAAGACGATGTCGGCGAGCTCGTCTCGGAGCGACGGTTCGAGGTCGATCTTCTTTGTGCGGCGTCGCTCCGGGCGAACCTCCTGGCTCGACGAACCCGACGGGTAGAGCGTCGCGGGCGCATGCGTTCCGCTCCCCACAACGGCGAGCAGACGCCGCTCCACCTCGGACGAGATCAACCCATCGAGAATCTCCACGCCCAGCCGTCGGCCGAGTTCGGCGTCGGGATGTCGGATGGTCTCGGGGCGCGCCCAGCCTGCAGCGCGCAGAGCGTCGAGCAGAGCAACGGTGTCGGCTTCGATCATCCGAGCGTCGCCGCCCGTCGCCGCGGCGAGATCGTGAGCGATCTCGTTGGGGCTTCGTCCCCGCAGCGCTGCGGCAGCCATCTCCCCAGCCGCTCCCTCGAGGACCTGCCAGGCCGCAGGAGTCCGGTCCCCGGCTGCCAGCACCTTCTGGGACCCGCCGACCACCTCGAGAAGTTCGCCCGACAGTCTCGCATCACCCGCCATCACGACGTAAGCCTCGCGCCGCATCGCGGCGCATGCAACGGTCGAGGGGCACCGACCCCGTGAGACGCTCGGTGACGGCGCTTCGCCGGAGCATGCAGCTCGCGCTCCGCGCAGCGCCTCGAGCCACACAGAGTGTGATCGCAGCAGCGGTCTTGAGCGCCGTGCTGACCTTCGTCCAGCTCTGGGCGCTGCGGCGAATCCTCGCCGTGCTGCCCGAGGCCTCGAGCACCACCGACCGGGCACTGCTCTTCGCACTCGGACTCTTCCTCGTCGCGTTCACGCTGTCGACGGCGACGACGACCGCCGTCGGAGAGATCAGCCGGCTCGCACGGGAAGCATCGATGCAGGTCGTGCTGCGCGACCTGCTCGCGGTCGCAGACCGCGTCGAGCCGGTGCGTTTCGACGAACCCGAATTCCACGATCGGTTGAGACGCTCCTTCGAGAACGCATCGAATCGGGCGTGGGACGCCGTCTGGGGCGCAGTCAGTATCACGACCTCACTGCTGACGGCCAGTGCTGCGGCTGTCGTGTTGTTCTTGATCTCGCCCACGGGCCTGGCGGCGGCCGTTCTGGCTGCGCTCCCCGCAGTGTTCGTCGCCCGGCGAAACGGGCGACTGTTGCACGAGTCGACCTATGCGCTCACGGTCGGGGACCGTCAGCGGGGCGCCCTCATGGCGTTGTTCCGCTCTCGTCACGCCGCTCCGGAGATTCGCCTGATGGGTTCGGGACCGCTTCTCCGCCGACGAATCGACTCACTCTTCGACGAGCGTCGGGCAGAGATCCGGCGTCTCGCTGTTCGACGAATCAAGACCGCATCTGTCGGCGTACTGGCGGGCGCTCTCGTCATCGCCGTCGTGATCGGTGTGACCATCGCCGACGTCATGGGCCGACCGGATGCCGTGGCCGAGACGGCCGTGGCGCTGGTCGCACTCCAGCAGGTCGCTGCACGGCTTCGCACCGCAGCGACGGCGTACGGCGACTTGGAGGAGGCCGCGCTCTTCCTCGACGACATGTACACATTCGCTGCCGAATTCCCCTCTGAACCCGAGCTCCCCGCCGATCGAGACACGTCTCCCGCCGAGATCGTGGTGAACGGGATCAGCTTCTCCTACCCCTCCTCGACGGAGCCGGCCGTCCGAGACCTGGATCTCTCGATCCGGGCGGGCGAGATCGTTGCCATCGTCGGACGGAACGGATCGGGCAAGACGACGCTCGTTCGCCTTCTCGCCGGGGTGTACGAACCCGACGCCGGGCGCATCCGTTGGAACGGAGTCGTTCGTACTGCGTCCGAGCGCCGAGCGTCGACCACGGCCTTGTTCCAGAACTACATCCACTACCCGCTCACGCTCGAGGAGAACGTCCGGATGGGCGACCCCGCCCGAGTCGGGAATCTGACGGAGAGCCTCGAAGCGGCCGGAGCGGCGCCGCTCGTCCAACGTCTACCCCAAGGAATCGACACCTTGCTGTCCGTGGTGTTCGACGGTGGCGTGGAGTTGTCCGGCGGAGAGTGGCAGTCCATCGGACTCGCCCGGGCGATGTATCGCCACGGCGGACTGCTCGTACTGGACGAACCGTCGGCCGCCCTCGATCCGATCGCGGAGCGTCGGCTCTTCTCACGACTTCGCGCCCTCGCTGCTGGGAAGACCACGATCTACATCAGCCACCGTTTCACGACGGTCGAGGCGGCCGACCGCATTCTCGTGATGGACGGCGGCGAGCTGATCGAAGACGGTACGCACACCGAGTTGATCGCAGGCAACGGCCTCTACGCCGAGCTCCACGCAGCTTCAGTCGAACGAGCGTGACCCGCCGCGACGTTCGATCACGCGGAGCGGATCATGGCCTTGGTCATCGCCGTGTCCCACGAGCCAGGCATGCGCGGTGAATCGGTCGAGTGGCCCCGTCACCCCGATGGCGATCCGGGAGGAAGCGCGCCTCACGTGATGGACCTGGGATTGTGCGAGGCTGAGGGCCAGACAAGCTCCGGCCCCGCGGAAGCGCGCGCCACTCAGATCGACAGGACGCTCGCGCCGTGCGACCGGAACGGCGTCGAAGATCCGAAGCGTGCGATCGAATCCGATCGTCCTGATCCCGAGACGAGCGAGCAGCGCCCAGATCGTCGCTTCGACCGTCGTGATCATCGATTCCCCAATGTCGGTGCCATACGTTTCTTCGGGTAGCAACGCAGCGTAATGTAACCATCAAGCCTGACGGCGGGCTCGCTCAAGATATGAGTGTGACGAAAAGGAACGTACTGTGGGTTACGAAGCACCGAGCATCACCGAACTTGGCAAGATGGAGTTCACCACCTTGCAGCAGAGTGGGAACGCGTCCGGCAACAACGACATGGGCGGCAACGACAAGACCG
>JAHDDY010000136.1:0-1735 GCA_020629115.1 Paracoccaceae bacterium
TCGTCGTTCAGGTCGGCGAGCTGCACCGTGATGGTCTCGGACGTCGCGTGGCCCGCCGCGTCCGTCGCCGTCAGCACGATCGACCGCGTCGCCCCGGCCTCGAAGTCCAGCTCCGCCCCCGCCGCCACCACGATCCGCTCCCCGTCCAGCGCGAACAGCGCCGCGTCCGGACCCGACAGCGCGTAGTCGTGCGCGTCGTTCGTATCCGGGTCCGACACCGAGAAGGTCGCCACCTCCGTCCCCGCGTTCGAGTTCTCCGCGACCACGTTCAGCGTGTCGATCGACAGCTCCGGCGTTACGTCGTTCTCGTCGACGAGCTGGACGGTCAGCGTCTCGCTGTCGGTGAGGCCGGTATTGTCGGTCGCGGTTATGGTGAACGTGCGGGTCGGGCCGGCCTCGTAGTCCAGCTCCGCGCCGGGGCGCAGGCGGATCTCGCCCGTATCCGTCAGTTCAAACAGCAGGGCATCGGGGCCGGAGAGGGAGAAGGCGATCTCGTCGCCGCGATCCTGGTCCTCCGCCGAGAAGCGACCGACGACGGTACCCGCCGGGCTGTTCTCGGTGATGCCGAACTCGGCGGTCGCGGTCAGGACCGAGGCCTCGGCCACGTCGCGCAGGGTGACGGCGAGCGGCTCGGTCGAGCGGTTGTCGGCGGCATCGGCCACCGTGACGGTCAGTTGCAGGGTCGAGCGCGTCTCGAAGTCGAGCGCCGCGCCGCCGCGCACCAGGATCTGCGTGCCCACCACCTCGAACAGGTCGGCATCCGCGCCGTCCAGGATGAAGCGGTGGCTGTCGTTCGTATCGGGGTCGGTGACGGAGAGGGTCGCGACCACGATGCCGCCGGGGCCGTTCTCCGCGATGGGCTGCGGTTCTCGATGGTCAGTTCGGGGGTCACGTCGTTTTCGTCGGCGATGGGGATGGCCACGTCGACGCGCGATTCGAGGCCCGCCGCGTCGGTGACGGTCAGCGTCACCTCCCGGCTCGTGCCCGCCTCGTAGTCGATATCCGCGCCCGGCGCGACCACGACCGTATCGCCGTCGAGGCGGAAGAGCGCGGCGTCCCGGCCGCCCAGCGCAACGGTGAGCGAATCGCCCTCGTCCTGATCGAACGCCTCGAAGCCGAACACCACCATTCCCCCGGGGCTGTTCTCGGGCAGGGGCGAGACGGGGGGGATGTCGAGGACGGGGGCCTCGTTCACGTCGTTCAGCTCGATGGCGATGCGCTGGGTATCGGTGCGCCCGCCGCTGTCGGTCACGGTCAGAGGCGGGGGGTCGCGCCCGCCTCGTAGTCCAGCTCCGCGCCCTCGCGCACGACGATGCGTCCGTCCACCACCTCGAAGGCCGCCGCGTCGGCACCGGACAGGCTGTAGGTGAAGCTCTCGTCCGCGTCGCCATCGGTCGCGCTCAGTTCCGCGACGACCGTGCCGCCGGGGCTGTTCTCGTCGATGGCCGTCAGGTTCGAGACGACCAGTTCGGGGTCGAACTCGTTGACGTTGCTCAGGTCGATGACGATGGTCTCGGAGGTCCTGCCGCCGTTGCCGTCGTCGGCGGTCAGGGTCACGGTGCGCGAGGTCGCGGTCTCGTAGTCGAGATCGGCCCCGGCGGCCACGACGATCCGGTTGCCGGAGATCACGAAATCCGGGTCGCCGGTCAGCGTAAAGGTAAGCACGTCCTCCTCGTTCGGGTCGGTCGCGAAGAATTCCACCGCCACCGTGCCGCGCGCGCTGTTCTCCTCGATG
>JAHDDY010000136.1:1835-6091 GCA_020629115.1 Paracoccaceae bacterium
GTGGCGGTGGCCTCCACCTCGACCTCCACGATCTCGACCACCACCTCCGGTTCCGGTTCCGGCTCGACCTCGTCCTCGGCGGCCTCGTCCTCCTCCTCGGAGCGGCCGTCGCCCTCGTCGCCGCCCGCATCCTCCGGGATCTCGCGCGGCTGGGAGGAGAACTCGCTCGTCGTCGGCAGGTCGGATTCCACGAAGCGGCCCACGCGGCTGAGCAGGTCCTCGGCCTCCACCACCTCGTCCTGCACGCGCAGGGGCCGGGAATCCTCCATCAGCATCGTGATGCCGTAGGAGACGAGGATGAGCGTCGACCCGTCGGGCCAGGTCATCACCAGATCGACGTCGACCAGCTCGACCTGCGCCTCGTCAATGGAGAAATCGAGGTTGATCTCCTCCCCTTCGCCGATATCGACCTTCTTGATCTCGCCTTCCGTGGGGGCGGTGATGATCGTCGTCTCGGTCGCAGCATCGGTATCGGCCATGGGAACCTTGCGCGGGCTGGTACGCGCTCCGGCCCGTCCGAAACGCGGTTCCGTCCGTTGTCGCGCGACAGCCTCGACAATATGCGAAGCATCATGCCTAGCGGACCGTCACCGCCGGTCCGCAGGGGAGTCTATTTACGTAAAATGCCGTGCAACCCGTCATACGCGACAGGGCGATCCATGCACCGATCGCATATCCTCTATTCGCAATGAAGCGCTACCTGCAGGGGGGCGGGCCGACCTAACGTCAGGTCATCACCGAACGAGAAGGAACCCCGACCATGAAGACCGTTTCGCAGCCCGCCCGCACCGCCCCGGTCAAGAAGACCGCCCGCGCCCGCTTCGCCGCCGCCCTGCGCGTGCCCTCGTGCTACCCGGAGAAGACCGGGGGCATCCACCTGCACTGACGCGGATGCCGGATCAGTCGGCCCCGGACCAGAGCGCCGCCTCGCCCATCTCCGCGACGAAGGCCGCATGGCGCGCGCGCTCGTCGTCGGTCAGGAGGGCCGGGCGCGGGCCGGGGCGGGCCGGGGCGCGGTAGCGGGCGGCGGGGGTCGTCCCGTCATTCGCCTCCTCGACCTCCATGGTCAGGCGCGATTGCCGCCCGCCGCACAGTTCGAGATAGACGTCGGCGAGGATCTCGCTGTCGAGCAGCGCCCCGTGCTTGACCCGCCGTCCGTTGTCGATGCCGAAGCGGCGGCACAGGCCGTCGAGCGTGTTCTGCGCCCCCGGAAACCGCCGGCGCGCGATCTGGAGCGTATCGACCGCCTCCTCCAGCCTGAGCGCCTCGTGGCCGGTGCGCGCCAGCTCGGCGTTGAGGAAGCGGATGTCGAAGGCGGCATTGTGGATGACCAGCGTCCCGCCCGCGACGAAATCCACGAACGCCTGCGCCACGTCCTCGAAGAACGGCTTGTCCGCCAGGTCGTCGTCCGAGATGCCGTGCACCGCGAACGCCTCCGCGGGCATGGACCGGCGCGGGTTGATGTACTGGTGGTAGGTGCGCCCGGTCGGCACGTGGTTCATCAGCTCCAGCGCGCCGATCTCGACGATCCGGTGCCCCTCGGACGGGTCGAGGCCCGTCGTCTCGGTATCCATGACGATTTCGCGGATGTCGCTCATGGGGTCTTCCTATCCCGGGGCAGCGCGACGCGCCAGACCGTATCCCCCGCATCGTCCGCGACCAAGAGCGCGCCGTCCCGCGCGATGGCGACCCCGGCGGGGCGGCCCTTCGCGCGGTCCTCCGCCAGGAACCCCGTCAGCACGTCCACCGGCCCGCCCGCCGGGCGGCCGTCCGCGAAGGGGACGAAGATGACCTTGTACCCGCTGCGCGGCCTGCGGTTCCAGCTTCCGTGCTGGCCGATGAAGGCCCCGTCCGCGAATCGCGGTCCCAGCCGCGCGCCCTCCGCGAAGGCCAGCCCCAGCGAGGCGGTATGCGAGCCGAGCGCGTAGTCGGGCGCGATGGCCTCGGCCACCCTGTCCGGGCGCGGCGGGGTCACGCGCGGGTCGGGCCGGTCACCGTAATAGACCCAGGGCCAGCCGTAGAAGCCCCCGTCGCGCACGGACGTCATGTAGTCGGGCACCAGATCCCCGCCCAGCTCGTCGCGCTCGTTCACGGCGGTCCAGAGCGTGCCGGTCGCCGGCTCGAAATCCATGCCGACGGGGTTGCGCAGACCCGTTGCGAAGGGGCGCATCGTCCCCGTCGCCGGATCGACGGCGTGGATCATCGCGCGGCCCGCCTCCGCCTCCAGCCCGTTCTCCGCGTGGTCGCTGTCGGCGCCCACCGCGACGTAGAGCGTGCCGTCCGGCCCCGCGATCAGGCCCTTGGTCCAGTGCCGGTTCGTCCCGGCGGCGGGCAGGGCGGCCACCACCTCGCCGGGCGCGTCGATCCGCGTGTCGCCCGTCCGGTAGGGAAAGCGCAGCAGCGCATCGGTATTGGCGACGTAGAGATCGTCCCCCACCAGCGCCATACCGAAGGGCGACACGAGATCGGAGAGGAGGACATGCCGCTCCTCCGCCACCCCGTCGCCGTCGGCGTCCCGCAGCAGCGTGATGCGATCCGCGCTGACCCCCGCCGACCCGGCCAGCGTCATCACCCGATTCTCGACCGCCGCGCGCAGGCTGTCCGCCTTCTGCGGCTGCTTGCGGCTTTCGGCGACCAGCACGTCGCCGTTGGGCAGGACGTGCAGCCAGCGCGGGTAATCGAGGCCCCGGGCGAAGGCGCGCACCTCCAGCCCCGCCGCCGCGACCGGCGTCTCCCCCGCGGCCCAGCCGTCGACGGGCGCGATGGCGACCGTGGGCAGCAGACGTCGCTCAGGCTCCGGCAGGACCGGATCGGTCCCGAACCCGGCGGAGACGGGCAGGGCGGCATTGTCGGCGCAGGCGGCGAGCGCGAGGGCCAGCCCCGCCGCGCCCATCGCCCCCGCGATCCATCTCTTTCTCATCGCATGTCCTCCAGTATCGCGGTCACCTGCGCGCGTGCCGCGTCCAGCCCGTGGTCGGTCTCTATGATGTGGTCGGCGCGGGCGCGCTTTTCCGCATCGGGTGTCTGGCGCGCGAGGATGGCGTCGAACCGCGCCGGCGTCATCCCCTCCCGGGCCAGCGCCCGGCGGCGCTGCTCATCGGGATCGCAGGTGACGACGACCGTGCGGTCCACATGCGCGTCCGCCCCCGTCTCGAACAGGAGCGGGATGTCGAGTACCGCGACCGGCGCCCCCGCCGCCCGCGCCGCCTCCAGAAACGCCTTGCGATCCGCCCCGACGATGGGATGGACGATGCGCTCGATCCGCGTCAGCAGGTCCGCATCCCCGGCGATGGCCCGGCGCAGCGCCTCGCGGTCCAGGCCGCCCGGCCCGCGCGCGTCCGGCACCAGCGCCCCGACCGGCTCGACCGCCGCCCCGCCATGGCCGTAGGCGCGGTGCACGGCGGCGTCGGCGTCCCAGACCGGCACCCCGGCCTCGGCGAACATCGCGGCGGTGGTGGATTTCCCCATCGCGATGGAGCCGGTCAGCCCGAGCACGATCATCGCAGGACCGTGCGGCGCAGGTCCTCGTCCACCGCCGGCGCGCGCCCGAACCACCGCTCGAAGCCGGGTCGCGCCTGGTGCAGCAGCATCCCGAACCCGTCGACCACCTGCGCCCCCCGCGCCCGCGCCGCCGTCAGGAACGGCGTCTCGCCGCGCCCGTAGACGATATCCGTCGCGACGGTGCCGGGGCCGATGCCGTCCATGTGCAGCGTCATCTCCGGCCCGCCCGCCATGCCCATGCTCGTCGCGTTCACCACCAGCGCGGCCCCGACCAGCGCGTCCTCGGCCTCGGCCCAGTCCACCACCGTCACCGACGGGGCGATTTCGTCGCGCAGCGCCTCGGCCCGGGCCTTCGTGCGGTTGGCGAGGCGCAGCTCCAGCACCCCCGCCTCCAGCAGCGCCACGATCACCGCCCGCGACGCCCCCCCCGCGCCCAGCACCGTCACCGGCCCCGCGCCCGCGTCCCATCCGGGCCGCGCCTCGCGCAGGTTCTCGATGAAGCCGAACCCGTCGGTATTGTCGGCCACCACCCCGCGCTCCGCGTCGAAGGTCAGCGTGTTCGCCGCGCCCAGCGTCCGCGCGATCTCCGACCGTTCGTCGGCCAGCGCGAAGGCGCGCTCCTTGTGCGGCATGGTCACGTTGGCCCCGACGAAGCCCATCCGGGGCAGGGCGGCGAGCACGGCCCCGAAATCCGCCTCCTGGACCCCGAGCGGCACGTAATGCCCGCGCAGCCCGTACCGCGCCAGCCAGTGCGC
>JAHDDY010000137.1 GCA_020629115.1 Paracoccaceae bacterium
GAGCTCCGTATACAGCTCACCGACGGCGGCGATCGCGCCGTCGTCGATGTGGGTGACGAACCGATCGAAGGCGTAGAAGCCGGCGTCGTCCGACTCGTCGGACCGGGAGAAGAAGCCCGGCGGGAACTCGGTCTGGTGTCGGGGGTCCACGCTGCAGAGCGTCTCACCTCTCCCACCCCACTGGAGCATCTACGGTCACGTCGTGGACGAGGATCACGACGTCGAGCGAGGCCGCACCCTCCAGGCACTGGTCGGAGCGACGTCGTTCGTCGCCGGCATCGTCGTCTTCCTGATCTTGCGGGACGACGCCGGGCCGTCCCCCCGCCTCCTCATGATCGGCGGCGCCGTGACCGCCCTGGTCGCCGTGTTCGCCTCTCCGAAGAAACCGCGCTCCGAGCCGCAGCCCTCTGATTGACAGCCTTCATGCAACGCTGTGGTCGTCGTTCAAGGCGGCGAAGGCACCCCTCGACAAGCCTGAGCTCGAACCCGCCTGATCCGCCGCCGGTACCGTCGGCACATGGGACTCTTCTCGCGACGTGGCCCCGCCGTTCGCCAGCCGTTCGGATTCAAGACCGCCTGGATCGCCGTCCAGTCGGACGATGACGAGGGCGTCGCCGGGGCGCTTCACCTATCCGGGGTCCGTCGGAGACGTTGGGACGAGGGGCTCCCAGCGGCGACGGAGGCAGGTGTGTTCGTGTGCCCGCCCGTCGACGGCTGGACGTTGGCGGTCGGCAACGACCTCCTGCTCGACCACCCGATCGACATCGCGACGCTCTCGACGACACTTCGGACCGAAGCACAACAGTTCTCCTCCCACCGCGTCGTCGATGCCTACAGCTGGTCGATGGCACGAAACGGCGTGCTCGTCCGAGCGTTCGAGTACGTCGGCGAGCAAGGGGAGATCGTCCGCAGCGTCGGCGCACTCACGCCGGCGGAGCACGCCTCGCCGGCGGCCGAGTTCCTCTCGCTTCCCGAGGGACCCGACGAGTCGGAGGTCGAGACATGGCCGGACGAGGGCACCGTGCTCGGCATCGCCGCGGCGTGGAGCATCGATCCCTCTGCCCTGGCCGGGCCAGACGATCGCAAGGGTCGGCTGGGACGACTGTCCTGAGCTCAGCCGGCGAGGGCGCCGATCACGTTGATCAGGATCGTCAGCCCCACGCTCACGATGATCATCGCCTTCCACGGGAAGACGACCTTCGTGCCGCCGCCACCCGAGCCCCCCGAGGGCTGCATCCGATCGAGCTGACGATGGACCGCCTGTTCAGCCCGCTTCGCCGCCCCGGGGAACGCCTTCGGCAGCGTGTTGAGCACCACGGTCAGCACGAACGAACCGACGAGCGAGATGATCAGGATGTCCCTCATGCCCGCCCCCCGTGCAGGCGCATCGGCGGCACCTTCGTGGGCGGGTTGCGCCGCGGCGGGAGATCGGCGAGCAGCGTCGCCGTCGCCGCGGCGATCACGTCGACGGCGGCCTCGAACGCCTCGGCCGTCGGCGCGGTCGGCTTCGACACACCCGACACCTTGCGCACGTACTGCGTGGCGGCGGCGCGGATCTCGTCTGGGGTCGCCGACGGCTCGAGCCCACGGAGGATCGTGATGTTGCGGCACATACCCGCGACCCTAGAGCTCAGACCGCCGTCGCCGAATCGGCCCGGGCCGGCGAGCGGGCCACCACCACGGCGGTGAGGGCGAACAGCGCGGCCGAGACGACGAACGCCGTCGGGATCCCCGCCGACTCCGCGACGATCGCGAGGGCGATCCCGCCGTTCACCTCACCGATCGACTCGGCCTGGCCGAGGAACGAGTTCACGGTGGCCCGGGCCTCACTCGGCGCACGGCGGTTGACCCACGCCGTGGCGACGGCACCGATCACGGCCCAGGCGATGCCCCGGACGAGGAAGACACCGACAACGGCACCGGCGAGCCCGGGGCCGAAGGCGATGAAGATGGTGCCGACCGCCGCCAGAGCGGCGGCCCCGGCGTAGACCCGGCCGGGCATGCCCGGGCGATCGATCCGCGACTCGAGCCGCCACAGGATCAGCGCTCCGACGAGGAACCCGACGATCGACAGGATCGTGAGCGGCACGATCGGGTCGTCGCCGAGGCCGAAGGCGTCCTGGAGCTGGGTCGGATAGAGGCGATCGATCGCCTCGGCCCCGGCGTTGAGCAGCAGGGTGGCGAGCAGCACCAGGAAGAGCGCCCGATCGGAGCGGACGAGGCGGGTGCCGGTCAGGAAGATCTCCTTCGACGCGGCCAGCTTGTTCTCCCGATGCGCCTGGAACCCGTGCTCGGTGAACACCACGGCGATGATCAGACCGAGGACGATCGATGCGACACCGGCCACCTGCAACGCCCGGGCCATGTCGCTCGCCCAGGCCACGAGCCCGAACAGGGCGTACCCGATGATGGCCCCGTACTGCTGCCAACGGGCCCGCTTGGTGAGCACGCCGTCGATCCGTGACTCGTCGTTCAGCTCGTCGGTGATCCAGGCGACATCGGCACCTGAGGTGAACGTCCAGCCGCAGCCCCAGATCATCTGCGAGAGCAGGAGCAGCCCGAACGAATCGGTCGAGCCCGTGAGGATCACGCCGACACCCATGACGAGGTGGCCGATGACGAGCGACAGTTTTCGGCTGATCGTGTCGGCGACGACACCCGTCGGGATCTCCGACACCAACACGGCGATCTCGAGGCCCGTGCCGAGCAACACGATCTGGGCGTTCGACAGGTCGGCCTCGATCCCGAAGTACACGACGATGCCGAGGAAGAAGGCTCGCAGGAGCACCGCCCACGCCAGGCTCCACCACAGGAAGAGCCGGACCGGATCTCGTCTCGACGGGGGGTTCGAGGTCACCGGCGGACCCTAGGCGCGGGGTCGCCTTCCCTAGAATGGATTCATGACCGACGGCCTGTCCCTCGAGAAGTCGACCACCTTCGCACCGCCGGAGGGGCCGCTCCTGATCGTCGTCGCCGACGGCGTCGGTGTGGCTCCGGAAGGCGCGCAGAACGCCGTGACCGAGGCCGACACGCCGACCCTCGATCGCCTCACCTCGGCCCCGGGCATGGCGACCACGCTGCTCGCCCACGGCCCGGCCGTCGGCCTGCCGTCGGAGGACGACATGGGCAACTCCGAGGTCGGCCACAACGCGCTCGGCGCCGGTCGCATCTTCGCCCAGGGTGCGAAGCTCGTGAACCAGGCACTCGCCTCCGGCTCGATCTACGAGTCCGATGTCTGGCAGCAGGCCATGAAGGCCGGCCGGGCGGGCACCCTCCACCTCGTCGGGCTGCACTCCGACGGCAACGTGCACAGCCACACCGACCACCTCTACCAGCTCATCGAGCGGGCGGCGGAGGAGGGGGTCGAGCACATCCGGGTGCACATCCTGCTCGACGGTCGCGACGTCGCCGCACGGTCCGCCCTCGACTACATCGCCCAGACCGAGCAGGCCCTGCAGAAGGCGTGTGAGCACTGCCTCGTCGAGTCGGGCCACGACGCCGACTACCGCATCGCCTCCGGCGGCGGCCGGATGACCATCACGATGGACCGCTACGAGGCCGACTGGCCGATGGTGAAGCGGGGCTACAACGCCCACACCCACGGCATCGGCCGGGCCTTCAGCTCCGCCACCGAAGCGGTCGAGACGATGTACGCGGAGTCCGATGCGGGCGACCAGTACCTCGGCGAGTTCGTGATCCACGACGCCGACGGGCCGATCGGGCGCATGGTCGACGGTGACGCCGTGGTCTTCTTCAACTTCCGCGGCGACCGGGCCATCGAGATCTCGCAGGCCTACGAGGCCGGTGAGGAGTTCGCCGCGTTCGACCGAGGCCAGCACCCGGACGTCTACTACGCCGGGATGCTCCAGTACGACGGCGACCTGCAGGTGCCGTCGAACTACCTCGTCGAACCGCCGGCGATCGATCGCACGATGGGAGAGTTCTGCGTCGCCGAGGGGCTCCGCAGCTTCGCGATCTCCGAGACCCAGAAGTTCGGCCACGTCACCTACTTCTGGAACGGCAATCGATCCGGCTTCCTCGACGAGTCGCTCGAGACCTACGTCGAGATCCCGTCCGACAACGTCGAGTTCAACCTGACCCCGGCGATGAAGCTCTACGAGATCACCGAGCAGACCATCAAGCTGCTTCGCTCGGGTGACTACGACTGGGGCCGGCTCAACTTCCCCAACGGGGACATGGTCGGCCACACCGGCGACCTCGAGGCCACGATCCAGGCGATGAAGGTGCTCGACGAGTGCATGGCCCGGCTCGTGACCGTGATCGAGGAGCTCGGCGGGGTGCTCGTCTACACCGCCGACCACGGCAACGCCGACATCATGTTCACCGAGGTCGACGGGGTGCGGTCGCCGAAGACGTCGCACACGCTCTCACCGGTGCCGTTCGCGGTCCACGACCCGTCGAACGACGGCCGCTACCGCGTGGTCGGCGGCGACGACGCTGGCCTCTCGAACGTCGCCGCGACGGTGTTCAACCTGCTCGGTTTCGAAGCCCCCGAGGACTACCGCCCCAGCCTGCTCGAGATCTGACCTCGGGACCGGCCGGATGGCGGGCCCGAGTAGGTTCCCGCCATGCAGCCCCTCGACATCACCCGACTCCGCTCGATCAGTGATCCGGCGGTGTCACCGGACGGTTCGGCGATCGCGTTCGTCGTGACCGAGACCTCGGTCGAGGACGACGAGTACCGGTCGTCGATCTGGATGTGGCGCGACGGGGCGGCGGCACCGTTCACCGCCGGCACGAAGGACGCTCACCCGCGCTGGTCACCGGACAGTCGCACCCTGGCCTTCCTCCGCCCCGGGGACGACGAGCAGCGGGGCGCCCAGTTGGCCGTGATGCCGGTCGCCGGCGGTGAAGCCCGGGTGCTGACCGATGTCGAGCTCGGGCTCGGCGGCTTCGAATGGTCACCTGACGGGGCGAGCTTCGCCATGGTGACGATCGGCTGGGCCGAGCACGGCGACGACCTCGACGCCGAGGAGCGCGCCCGACGACCGCGCCGGATCACCAGCCCGATGTGGCGCTTCGACAACCAGGGCTTCCGCTACGACAAGGTCAAGGCGGTCGCCCTGATGTCGGCCGACGGTGGCGAGCCGACGGTGGTGTCGCCCGCCGACTGGCGCCCGCTGTCGATCGGCTGGCGACCGGACGGTCGGGCCGTCGGCGTGATCACCGAGGTCGGCGACAGCTACTCGATGCGGGGTGTCGTCGAGGTCCACGAGGTCCCGGTCGGCGGCGGCGCCTCGACCCCGCTCGTCGGCGAGGCGGCGTGGAGCCAGCTGATCTATCGGCCCGATGGTGTCGCCCATCTGCTCGGAACCGCCGACCCCTCGAATCTGCCGTGCGCCGCCGAGCTGTACCGGGTCGACGACGGCGCACCCGTCGCCCTGGGCACGAGCCTCGACCGTGACATCGCCGCCACATCGTCACCGATCTGGTCGGACGACGGCGCCCTCACGATGATCGCCCAGGACCGTGGCCGCCAGATCGTCGTGGAACTCGCCGCCGACGGTGGCCACCGCGAGTTGTTCCGGAAGGACGCCTTCGTGACGGCACTCGCCGCTGGTGGTGGGCGACTCGTCGGTGTGCTCGAGCACGTCGACCGTGGCGGCGAACTCGTCGAGTTCACCGACGGCGTGGCGACCGAACTGACCACGATCAACACCGAGGCCGGCGTGCCGCTCGTCGCGCCACAGCACCTGGTGATCGAACGGGACGGCGTCGAGCTCGACGTCTGGACCTACCTCCCACCCGGCGACGAGCCGGTGCCCGTGCTGTTCAACATCCACGGTGGTCCGGCGGCGCAGTACGGCTGGTTCCCGTTCGACGAGTTCCAGGTGTGGGTCGGCGCCGGCTACGGCGTCGTGGCCACGAACCCCCGTGGTGCCTCGGGTGCCGGCGACGCGTTCATGAAGGGCTGCGTCGGGGTGTGGGGGGAGGAACAGCCGCCCGACGCCCTCGACCTACTGGCGGCGCTCGATGCGGCCGTCGCTGCCGAACCCCGACTCGACGGCGACCGGGTCGGGATC
>JAHDDY010000025.1:0-12440 GCA_020629115.1 Paracoccaceae bacterium
CCTTCCGTCACGCTCACCCCGCATATCGCCAGCATCACGCGGCCCGAGACCGCCGCGCGGGCCGTCGTCGAGCAGATCGCGCGTCACGAGCGCGGCGAGCCGTTCGCGCATGCGGTGGACAGGTCGAGGGGGTATTGATGGCGCGTCGTGCAGAATTGTCGTGCCTGGCGGGCCATGTTATGTTGCACTGCAAAGAGACGGGCATGCGAAGGACGGGCGGACGGCGATGAGCGACGAAGAGCCGGACAAGAAGGAAGCGCGCGGCGTCACCTTCCTTGAGCCGCCGAGAAAGGCGCGCTGGTGGGAGAACCTGCGCTCCAACTTCCTGACCGGCTTCGTCGTCTTCGCGCCGATCTCGATCACCATCTACCTCGTCTGGACCTTTGCCGAGTTCGTCGACGCGCGGGTCCTGCCCCTCGTGCCGGGGGTCTACCGGCTGGAGGACTACATTCCCATCTCGCTGCCCGGCCTCGGGGTGGTGGTGTTCTTCTTCTTCGTCGCGGGCCTTGGCGCGCTCTTCAAGGGCCTGTTCGGGCGGCAGATCTTTCGCGTGGGCGAGCGTCTGGTCGACCGGATGCCGGTCGTGCGCTCGATCTACAACACGCTCAAGCAGATCGTGGAGACGATCTTCGCCCAGGGCGGCAAGGACAGCTTCGAGAAGGTGTGCCTGATCGAGTATCCGCGCCGGGGCATCTGGGCGCTGGCCTTCATCTCGACCGATACGAGCGGCGAGGTGCTCGCGCGGTCGGGGGAGGACGCGATGATGAGCGTCTTCCTGCCCACCACGCCGAACCCGACTTCCGGGTTCCTCCTCTTCCTGCCCGCGCGGGACGTGATCGTCCTCGACATGAGCGTGGAGGATGCGGCCAAGCTCGTCATCTCCGCCGGTCTCGTCACGCCGCCCTGGGGAGCGGTGGCCGAGGCAGAGGCGGAAGCGGCGCGCCGGAACGCCTGACCCCGATTTCCGCCTATGCCGACAGACGCCCCGCCGGCCCCGCGATCATCAGATAGGCGCGGCCCGTCCGGGTGTTCGACAGGTCGGTGATGAGGCCCGGTTCCTCCGCTTCCGCCAGCAGCCGCCGCCCCATCTCCTCGTAGCGGTCGAGGAACTTGGCCGCCAGATGCTCGAAGCCCTTGTCCGCGTTGAGCTTGGCGCGGATGCGGCTCTGCTCGACGCTCGCGTCGATCCCGTCGATGGCCCTGCCGCCCGATCCGTCGAGATGCGCGCGCCACGCGTCGACCGTGCCGCGCGGCGGCGTGAAGTCCTCCATGTAGAGGTCGATATCGGCCAGCGACGCGAGCGTATCCTCCGCGCATTGCAGCAGGGACGCGGCCTCGGGGTCCGTCAGCACGTCGTAGAGCGCGTCCAGCGTCTCGATGTCGTCCTCGCTCTCGGGAAAGTTCGCGGCGCGGGTGAATTTCCCCCAGTCGATGCTGTGCCGACGCTCCAGGTTGAGGGGCGGGACGTCCCCGGCCCGGTCGGACCCGAGATCGTCATAGGCGTCCGATGGCAGGATGCCCGGCGCGGCCCCGATCGCCATGCGGTCGTCGCCCTCCAGCGCGGGGGCGGCGGTGTCGTCGAAGGGTTCGAGCGCCTCGGCGGCGAGTTCGGTGCCGAAATCCGGTCCGGCCTCCGGTTCTATCGGCTCCGGCGTCTCCCACGTCGCGTTCGCGCGCGCCTCGGCCAGACGGGCGCGCAGGGCCGCGATCTCGTCCTCTTTCTCGCTATCGCCGGGGGCGGGCGCATCCTCCTCCTCGCGCGCGAAGGTCGGCGCCGGGGTCAGGGTCTCCTCGTCGCTGCGGACGGCGGCCTCGACGCGCGCCTCGTCCAACGCGAAATCGGTCACGTCCGACGGTGGCGGCGGGGGAGGCGGCATTCGGTCGTCCTCCGCCGCCACGGCGGCGGTTCCTGCAATCGCCGCACCGGCCAGTCCCGTCCCCACCGCGCCGAGGGCGGCGGGCGCGACGGTCATCGTCTCGTCCGTCCGCGGGGCGGCGGACCGCGCGGTCACCTTCTCCAGCGCCTCGCGCTCGGAGCGCAGGGTGCTGGCGATGGTGCGCGCGCGCTTCTCGGCGCGCTCGGCCACGTCGTCGATATTGCGCGCCTGGGTCGAGAGCGCCTCCTCGATGGCGCGCATCTGGGAATGCAGGGCGCTGATGGCATGGGTGGCCCGCTCCACCTCCCGGCGCAGGTGACGCGGCGTCTCGTCCGTCACTTCGGCACCGCTGCCGCTCCGCCCGGCCAGGGCGAGGGGCGCACCCGACGCCTCGGCGGTCTGCACCGCCTGGGTCAGGCGCAGGGCCGCGTTGGCCAGTTCCTGCGACTGGCGCTTGAGTTCGGCGGTCCGGCGCATGAGCCACGCGATGATCCAGATCAGCGCGAGAGGGCCGAGGATGGCGGCGGCGATCAGCATCCAGTCGTCGCTCGTGATGCGCGCGCCGACCACGTCCATCGCATCGCCCGGATTGTCCGGCAGCGAGAAACGCGACCAGCAGAAGGCGGCGACCGCCGCGATCCAGACGAGGGAGGCGGCGGCGGCGATCACGAACGCGCTCGATCCGCCGCTCGCGGTCCGCGCCCGCGCGCCCGACCGGGCCGCGCCGCGGCTCTCCGGCTGATCGAACAGATCGTCGAGCGGGTCTGCGTCGGCGGACAGCACAAGCGGTTCGTCGTGCAGGTCACGTTTCGTCATGGCAGGCGTTCCCGGTCTTCATCTGAGTGCGAGCGCAGCCTACACTAACGATGTACGACGGCAAGCGGTAGCGAAAAGCAATTCCCGATGGGAGAGATTCTGTACGTGACCGGAAAGACTTACGCTCCGTCTTTCAGACGCCCGCGCCCGCGCTCCGAGGAGTTCCGACCATGACCGCCCGATACTGGACCGTCGCCTTCACGGAGACCGTGCGCGAGATGCAGGAGCGCCTCGGCAGTCCGGCGGCCTATCGCGCCCGCGAGACGGAGCCGGACGCGCTGGGCGAGGACGAGGTCGCCTTCATCCGCAGCCGGGACGGCCTCTACATGGCCACCGTGTCGGAGACGGGATGGCCCTACATGCAGCACCGGGGCGGGCGGCCCGGCTTCCTGCGCGTCACCGGGCCGCGCACCCTCGTCATGCCCGACTATCGCGGCAACCGGCAGTATGTCAGCCTCGGCAATCTTGCCGGAAACGACCGCGCGGCGCTGTTCCTGATGGACTATCCCCGCCGCGCCCGGCTCAAGCTCTACGTCCGGGTCGCCGTGACGGAGGATGCCGACGCGCTGGCCGCCCTTGCCTCACACGACCCGACGGCGAGGGTGGAGCGGGCGATGCGGTTCACCGTCGAGGCGTTCGACTGGAACTGTCCGCAGCATATCGTCCCGCGCTACACGGAGGAGGACGTCGCCGCCCTCATCGCACGCATGGGCGCGCGCATCGCGGCGCTGGAGGCGCAGGTCGCCGCGCTCACGCGGGAGGATGGGGTGGGGGAAGGACCGGCAGCGCCGTCTCGCTCCGAATCTCCTCCATCGACATGAGCGAGGTGACGTTGAAGATTTCCACGTCGTCGATCAACCGGCGGTAGAATGTATCGAATGCCCGGGCGTCGGCGACACGCACCTGGAGGATGTAGTCGATATCCCCCGCCAGCCGATGCGCCGCGCAGATCTCGGGATGTCTGTTCACCGCCGTGACGAACCGCTCCAGCCAGTCCGCGCTGTGCTGCGAGGTGCGCACCAGTACGAAGAAGCAGGCGTCCAGCCCTACGGCCTCGGGCGAGACGATGGCGACCTGGCGCTCGATCACCCCGGCCTCGCGCATCCGCCGGATGCGGTTCCATACGGGCGTCTTGGACGACCCGACCCGCCGCGCGATCTCCTCCAGGGGCACCGTCGCGTCGATCTGCAGCTCGTTCAGGATGCGCCGGTCGAGGGCGTCGAGCGCCGGTTTTGCCATGGGCCAGTCTCCTTCGCCGCCATCGTCCGAATGCGGAAGTGCGCGTTTTCGGGTTTCTTACCGCGAAAAGATGTGCAATTTGTCCCGCGAAGGCAATCCGCGCGTCGCACGAGGGTCCCGGATGGTTCGATATCGGGGAGCGGTTCGGCGATGGCGATGGGCGAGGTTCCGAAACAGTCAATCTGTTCATGGTATCCCGAGCGACGGGAAACCGCTTTCCCCCCGTATCAGTGCGCCTTATCAAGGAGACAGGACGCATGAGCGCACCGCGCAAGCTCTTCGGCACGGACGGCATTCGCGGGCGCGCGAATGCCTGGCCCATCACCGCCGATCTCGCTCTGCGGGTCGGCATGGCCGCCGGGCGCCACTTCACGCGCGGCGCGCATCGCCACCGCGTCGTCATCGGCAAGGATACGCGGCGCTCCTCCTACATGCTGGAGACGGCCCTGACCGCCGGGTTCACCTCGATGGGCCTCGACGTGACCACCCTCGGCCCCGTGCCGACCCCGGCCGTGGGGATGCTGGTCAGGTCGCTGCGCGCCGATCTCGGCGTGATGATCTCCGCCTCGCACAACCTGCACCACGACAACGGCATCAAGCTCTTCGGCCCGGACGGGTTCAAGCTCTCCGATGACGTGGAGCGCATCATCGAGGCCTACGTCGCCAACGGGACGGAGGAGTTCCTGACCCAGCCCGAGCGTCTCGGCTCCGTCAAGCGGCTGGAGGACGGGCGCGCGCGCTACATCGAGTTCGCCAAGGGCACCCTGTCGCGCCGGATGGATTTCGACGGCCTGCGCATCGTGGTCGACTGCGCGAACGGGGCGGCCTATCGCACCGCGCCGGACATGCTGTGGGAGCTGGGCGCCGAGATCATCCCCGTCGGCGTGTCGCCGAACGGCCTGAACATCAACCACGAATGCGGCTCCACCAGCCCCTCCGCCGCCCAGGCCAAGGTCATCGAGACCCGCGCGGACCTCGGCATCTGCCTCGACGGCGACGCCGACCGGGTGCACATCATCGACGAGAAGGGCCGCATCGTGGACGGGGACCAGATCATGGCCCTCATCACGACCGCCTGGGCGCGCGACGAGCGTCTGCGCGGGGGCGGGCTGGTCTCGACCGTCATGTCGAACCTGGGGCTGGAACGATACCTCGAAGGCAAGGGCCTGTCGCTGGTGCGCACCAAGGTCGGCGACCGCTACGTGGTGGAGCGGATGCGCGCGGACGGGTTCAACGTCGGCGGCGAGCAGTCGGGCCACGTCGTCCTGAGCGATTTCGTCACCACGGGCGACGGGACGATCACCGCGCTCCAGGTCATCGCCGAGATCGTGCGCGCGGGACGGCCCGCGAGCGAGGTCTGCACCCTGTTCGAACCGATGCCGCAGATCCTGAAGAACGTCCGCTTCAAGCGCGATTCGCAGCCCCTGGAGAACGACACGGTCCGCAAGGCGATCACGGACGGGGAGACGCGCCTGTCGGAGACGGGCCGCCTCGTCATCCGCAAGTCCGGCACCGAGCCGGTGATCCGCGTCATGGGCGAGGGCGAGAGCGCGCCCCTGGTGCGGGAGATCGTCGGCGATATCTGCGCGACGATCGAGAGGGCGGGCGGGTAGACCCCGTCCGCCCCCGTTCGCCGTCGTCGGAACGCGCGATCAGAGACCGACGCGCGCGCCCACGAGGATGCTGTGGTTGTCGAGGTCGATCTTGTCCCGGTTTCCGTTCTCCGTGCGGACCTCGACGTCCATGAAGCTCTGATAGCGGTAGAGGGCTTCGAGGGCGACCTTGTCCGTCAACTGGTAGGCGACGCCCGCATCGAGGTGATACCCGAAGGCCGTGTCCGAATCGTCGAGCGCGGTTCCGGTGCTGCGCGTGCCGAACTTGTCGAACGACACATGGCCCGCGCCGACCCCGCCGCCGGCGGTCAGGGCGATGCGGTCGGTGAGGGCGATATCGCCGTAGGCATTGACGAAGCCGTACGTCACATTCACATCACCGACCGATTCGCGGCTGGAGACCTTGGTCTTGCCGATGGTGTGCCGGTCGACCTCGGCGCTCTGGTACCCGCCCTCCAGTTCGACGCGATAGCCCCACCCGGCCTTCGAGCGCGCGCCGTAACCGACGACGAGCGAGCCGGTATAGCCCGGATCGTCGTAGCTGCTCTCGATGGTGCCGATCTTCCCGGTCTCGAGATCGCGGATGTCGAAATCCGTGTCGCGCTGCGAGACGACGCCCGCGCGCGCGCCGACATAGACGCCGCGCGCCTTCCAGCCGACCGCGGCGGGAGCGGGGGCCGCGTAGACCGGCGCGGTGGGCGCGTAGGTCACGGCCGGAGCCGTCGCGGCGGGCACGACGATGTTGTAGGTCGCGTTCTGCCCGTGCGGCATCGTGAAGCTCTGCGGCGTGCCGGGCGTCATCGTGACGGTCTGCGTCGTCGCGGGGGCGGGCAGGAGCGCGGGGGCCGCGATGGGCTGAACGATCTCCTGCGGACCGACGACCTCGTACTGACCGCCAAGGACCTCGTACGAACCGCCATGGATCGTGCCACCATGGGGCATCGTGCCACCGTGGGACATCGCGTCGATGTGGTGAACGGGTATTCCGCTACGGGGTAGGCTCGACGCGGAGATGGGTTCCCCGAGGGTGACGATGCCGTCGGTGGCCACGTAGGCCCCGCCCATATGGACATCCTGCGCGGCGGCGGCACCGGCGACGCCGACGAGAGCCGTGGTGAGAAGGAAGGAACGGAGCATGGGATGCCTCTCTTTCTGATACATGCCGCGTACCGTCGCAAGGAAGAGGCCAAGAACGCAAATCGAAAGAAATTCTGTATTTGGTAAGAAGTTGTTATGCTGATGTTAACCATAATATCGAGGTTAAAAAGCCACAGTATACGATGTGCATGTAATCGAACTATACATCCATCGTATCAAGTATCCTGGGTATCGCTTTCTTTATCTTGAAGAACCCCGCCGTCGCCTTTGGCCAGACCTGCGCATCCCAGTCGCGGCGCACCTCCGCAAGCGCGATTCCGGCGGCATCGAGGGACGGACGGGCGGCGGTCAGGCGGTCGTGGGTCGGGCCGCGCGGGACGAAGGGGGTGACGATCTGCGTCGCGTCGTGACGCGTCGCGAAGGCCGCGAGCGCCTCCCCGTCCGCCACCCGCTCTGCCGCGACACCCAGCCGCCGCGCGGTATCGTCCAGCGCCGCCGCGTCGAAATCGAGCACCGCCCGCGCCGTCGGGCGCGGGGAACGGTCGTCGACGGACAGGATCGCCGTCGCCGCCGTCTCCGGCAGGTCGAGCGACTCCGGGTGGCAATCCTCCATCGTCAGCAGCAGCACGCTCCTCCGCCCCGGCTCCGGCGCGCGATGGTCGCGGACCGGAAGGGCGGGGCCGGGGTCGAACGTCTCGTCGAGCGGCTCGGCGGTCTCGTCGAGCTGGCCCGGATCGACGGCGGGCCGCCCCCGGGTGAAACGGTCGATATTGCTGCGCTGTGCGAGGTAATGCTTGCCCTTCGTGTGAAGACCCGCGACCCAGCGCCAGCTCAGCGTGTTCGACGCCGGGTCCCCGTCCAGCAGGTGCCGCGCGAAGAAATCCGCGCCGAGTTGCCACGGCAGGCGCAGGGTGAAGATCCAGATCGAGGCGAACC
This sequence comes from Paracoccaceae bacterium, assembly GCA_020629115.1. Lineage (GTDB taxonomy): Bacteria > Pseudomonadota > Alphaproteobacteria > Rhodobacterales > Rhodobacteraceae > JAHDDY01. Next base: position 7,580 of record JAHDDY010000025.1, read on the forward strand.
ACATACGGGCATGATTGTGCAGGTAGTTCGTCTCGACCAACTCCTCGACCCAGTCGTTGAAGAGGGCGATATCCGTGCGTCCCTCCTCGGCCCGGCGCAGGAAGGGCTTGCCCTCCCAGGCGGGGAGCATCGCGTCGCGCGTGGTCGTGTAATGGTCCCAGACGCCCGGGCGGCGCTCCAGCCAGCCCTTGAAATAGGTGCGCCAGAAGACTTCCGAGACGTACTTCTCCGCCTCCTCGCGCCCATGCGCCGCGACCGCCGCCTCCACGATCTCCCGCTCCGTCAGCAGACGGCGGCGGGTATAGGGCGAGAGGGTCGAGACGGCATCGTGGCCGCCCCGCCCGAAATCGGTATTGCGGCCGTGGGCGTAGGCCCGTCCCGCCTTCGGGACGAAGGCGGTCAGGCGGCTCAGGGCGGCGGCGCGGGTCGGGATGAAGGTCTGCATCGCGTGCCACTTAGGACGCCGCGCCGAAAAGCCACTACAGCGCGCGCCAGCCGATATCGGCCCGGTGAAAGCCCCCCGGCCAGTCGATACGCGCGACGGCCCCGTAGGCCCGCTCCCGCGCCGCCGCGATATCCGGTCCCAGCGCCGTCACCCCGAGGACGCGCCCGCCATTCGAGGCGATGCCGCCGTCGCGCGCCGCCGTGCCCGCATGGAACACCGTCACGCCCTCGGCCGCTTCTGCCGCCGTGATCCCGCCGATGGCCTCGCCCTTGGCATAGGCACCGGGATAGCCCCGCGCCGCCACCACCACCGTCAGGCAGGCCGCGTCCTTCCACGCGGCGCGCTGCCCGGCCAGCGACCCGTCCGCGCAGGCGACGAGGAGGGGCAGGAGATCGGTGTCGAGCCTCGGCAGGATGCACTGGCATTCCGGGTCGCCGAAGCGGGCGTTGAACTCGATGACCTGCGGTCCCGCCCCGGTCAGCATCAGCCCGATATAGAGCACGCCGGAATAGGGCGTCCCCCGCGCCCGCATCTCCGCCAGCACCGGCTCCACGATCTCCGCCAGGACGCGCCGCTCGATCGCGTCCGTGAAGGCCGGGGCGGGCGAATAGGCGCCCATGCCGCCCGTGTTCGGGCCGTCGTCGCCGTCGAAGGCGCGCTTGTGGTCCTGCGCGCCGGCCAGCGGCAGGACAGTCTCGCCGTCGGTCAGGACGAAGTAGCTCGCCTCCTCGCCGACCAGCTTCTCCTCCATCACCACCGCGCCCCCGCCGGGACCGTCGAAGATCGCGTCGATGGCGGCGAGTCCCTCGTCCGTCGTCTCCGCGACCACGACCCCCTTGCCCGCGGCCAGGCCGTCCGCCTTGACCACCATCGGCGCGCCGCGCTCCGTCAGGTACGCCTTCGCCAGGTCGGGGGTGCCGAAGGCGGCATGGGCGGCGGTCGGTGCCTTCGCGGCGAGGCAGACCTCCTTGGCGAAGGTCTTCGACACCTCCAGCATCGCCGCCGCCCGGCTCGGCCCGAAGACGCGGATGCCCGCCGCCCGCGCCGCATCCGACACGCCGGCCTCCAGCGGTGCCTCCGGCCCGACGACGAGCAGGTCGACCCCCTCGCGCGCGCAGAAGGCCACCACCGCCCCCCCGTCGCACGGGTCGAGGTCGAGGCACTCGGCGATCTGCGATATCCCAGCGTTTCCAGGGGCGCACCAGAGCTTCCTCAGAAGCGGACTGCGCGCGATCGACCAGCATAGCGCATGTTCGCGCCCCCCGCTTCCCAGCACCAGCACCCGCATCGCTCTTCTCCCATGGACCCCGTGACGGGGGGTGTTCTATGATGCCGGGCGCAGGGCGGCAAGGAGCGGGCATGGTCATCGACCGGGACGACGACGGCGAAGACGAGGGCGAGGATCAGGGAAACCTGTCCGAACAATCGGTTACGGAGCTGTCCAACGCCATCAAGCGAACGGTGGAGGACCGCTTCGGCCTCGTGCGCGTGCGCGGCGAGATCGGTCGGGTCTCGCGCCCGCGTTCCGGGCACGTCTACCTGAGCCTCAAGGACGAGAAGTCCGTCATCGACGGCGTGCTGTGGAAGGGCGTCGCGAGCCGCCTCGCCGTCCAGCCCGAGGAGGGGATGGAGGTCGTCGCCACGGGGCGGCTGACCACCTTCGGCGGGCAGTCGAAATACCAGATCGTCGTGGATCACCTCGCCCCCGCCGGAGCCGGCGCGCTGATGGCGATGCTCGACGCGCGGCGGCGGGCGATGGAGGCCGAGGGCCTGTTCGCGCGCGACAGAAAGCGCGCCATCCCCCTGATTCCGAGGACGATCGGCATCGTCACCTCGCCCTCGGGCGCGGTCATCCGCGATATCCTGCACCGCCTGTCCGAGCGGTTTCCCTGCAACGTGCTGGTCTGGCCGGTGGCGGTACAGGGCAAGAGCTGCGCGCCCGAGGTGTCGGCGGCGATTCGCGGCTTCGACGCCATCGCGCCCGGCGGCCCGCTCGCCCGGCCCGACCTGCTGATCGTCGCGCGGGGGGGCGGATCGCTGGAGGATCTCTGGGGCTTCAACGAGGAGGCGGTCGTCCGCGCCGCTGCCGACTGCCGCATCCCTCTCATCTCGGCCATCGGGCACGAGACCGACGTGACGCTGCTCGACCACGTCGCCGACCTGCGCGCGCCCACGCCCACCGGCGCGGCGGAGAAGGCGGTGCCCGTGCGCACCGATCTCCTCGCCGCGCTGGCCGAGCGGCGGGGGCGGCGGCTGCGCGGGATGGAACGCTACCTCGCCCGCCTGCGCGAGCGGTCGGGTCAGGCCGCGCGCCTGCTGCCCCGGCCCGATGCCCTGATCGGCGACCGTCGCCAGCGGCTCGACTTCGCCGGGCAGTCCCTCGCCCGGGGCCTGCGCGAGCGCCTCGACCGCCATCGCCGCGCCATGGCCGAAAGCGCCGCACGCCTGCGCCCGGCCACGATGCAGGCGCGGCTGCGCGAGGCGGAGCGCGGCTTGCGGACGGTGGCCGCGCGCCTGTCGCCCGGCCGCCTGTCGCGCATGACGACCGAGCGGCGCGAGCGCCTGCGAAACCTGGAGGCGGCCCTGGGGCGCGCGGGCAACCTGTCGCTGACCCGCCGCCGCGACCGGCTCGCCGGGCTGACCCGCACCATCGAGGCGCTTTCCTACCGGCGCATCCTCGACCGGGGGTTCGCCGTCGTGCGCGACGACGAGGGGCGCGTCGTCAGCGCCGCCGACGGCGTGACGCCCGGCGATGCCCTCAGCATCGAGTTCGCCGGATCGAAGCGGCTCGACGCCGTGGCGGGCAAGGGGGGCCGTCCGCGTCCGCGTCCCCGCAAGCCCGCGCCGGCTAAGGCGGATATCGACGTCCCGGACCTGTTCGACGACTTCTGAGCGCCCGAACCCGTCATTTCCTGCCATCCGGGGGTTGCGGGATGTTGACGCTTTCCGTTCCCTTCCCGTACCGTGCAAAACGAACCGGCGCGGTATCCGACCCCGCACCGTCCCGACCCATGGCAGGGCCTTCGCCCGAAGGCATAAGGATGAACAAGGCATGACTTCGAGATTCTTGATGGCCGGCGCCGTGCTCGCGCTCAGCACCGGCATGCAGGCAAGCGCGCAGAACCTGCCCGCCTGGAACCCGCAGACGATCTGCGCTCAGGACGCGACGCCCGAGCATTGCGGCTTCCTCGAAACCAGGGCGCGCGGCCAGATATCCCAGCAGTGGCAGTTCATCCCCTCCCTCGTCCGCGAACGCTGCCTGACGTCGAGCGCGGAGGACGGGGAGACGAGCTGGCGTCTCTTCGGCAACTGCCTCGCCGAGGCCGCCCGCCCGCCGAGCGTCGAGGGCGTGCAGGTCGCGCAGGTGGCCACCGACACGGTGACGCCGGGCGAGATCGAGACCCTGCGCGCGGAGCTCGACTCCCTGCGCGCCCGCCTTGCCGAGGCCGAGGTCAAGGGCCAGGACCGCGTGGCCGAGCTGGAAGCCGAATTGGCGACGGCCACGACCGAGCAGCAGCGCGCCCAGTCGCGCATCGAGGGCCTGCAACAGCGTCTGATGGATGCCCAGGACGCGGCGTCCGGCGAGGCCGATACGCGGATGGCGGCGATGGAGGCCGATCTGGACAAGGCCGTCTCCCGCGCCCGGGCCGCCGAATTCCGCTCGAACGCGCTGGCGACCACGCTCCGGGAGATGACCGCCGCCGCCGAGACGGACGGCGAGACGGAAAGCGCCCGCGTCGCCGAGCTGGAGGCGTCGCTGGAGAAGGCCGATACCGAAGCCAGGCGCAGCGCCGCCCGGATCGAGGGTCTGCAGGCCCGCCTCGTCGAGATGGCCGACGCCCGGGCCGCCGAGGCCGAGGCCCCGGACGAGAGCGCCGTCCGCATCGCGGAACTCGAAACCGCGCTCGCCACGGCCGAGACCGAGGGCGCGCGCAGCGCGGCCCGGATCGAAGGATTGCAGCAGCGCCTCGTCGCCGCCATGGACGACGCCGCGTCGGACGACGCGCAGGCGGTGACCGATGCCTCCGACGCACAGCCGGCGGTCGCCGCGCTGCAGGATCAGCTCGGCGTGGCGCAATCGCGTATCGAGAACCTGAGCACCCGGCTGCGCAACAGCCGCGATGCCATGCGCGCGCTGCAGCGGGAGAACGCCGCGATGGCGGCGACGGCGGAGACCCCCGATCCCGAGACCGTCACGCTGCGGGATCAGCTCGACGTGGCGCAGTCGCGTATCGAGAACCTGAGCGCCCGTCTGCGCAGCAGTCGCGATGCCATGCGCACGCTGCAGCGGGAGAGCGCCGCCATGGAGGCGGCGGCACAGGCCCCTGACGCCGAGGTCGCCGCGCTGCAGGATCAGCTCGGCGTGGCGCAATCGCGTATCGAGAACCTGAGCGCCCGGTTGCGCAGCAGCCGCGA
>JAHDDY010000025.1:12540-29925 GCA_020629115.1 Paracoccaceae bacterium
GCGTGGCGCAATCGCGTATCGAGAACCTGAGCGCCCGGTTGCGCAGCAGCCGCGATGCCGTGGGCGCGCTGCGGCAGGAGAACGCCGCCATGGAAGCGGCGGCGGAGGCACCCGATTCCCGGGTCGCCGCGCTGGAGACCCAGCTCGACGTCGCCCGCTCGCGGATCGAGAACCTCGCCACCCGCCTGCGCGGCAACCGCGATTCCCTGCGGACGCTCCAGGAGCAGAATGCCGCCATGGAGGCCATGGCGCAGGCCCCCGACGCCGAGGTCGCCGCGTTGCAGGATCAGCTCGGCGTGGCGCAATCGCGGATCGAGAACCTGAGCGCCCGCCTCCGCAACAGCCGCGACGCCGCGCGCGCGATGCGGGCGGATGCCGCCCGCACGGAGGCCAACCTCGCCAATGCCCGCACCCGAATCATGGCGCTGCAGGACGCCATGGTCGAGGCGCGCACGCTGTCCGGCGAGGAGATCGCGCGCCTGACCGCACAGATGGAGGAGGGCGCGGCATCCGGCGACGAGGCGGCCGCGACGAGCGAGCGCCTCCAGCGCCTGCTCGACAACCAGCGCGACCGCTCGGCTCGCGTGGCCGATACGGTCTCCGGCCAGCGCGCGCAGATCCGCGACCTCGAGAACGAGGTGCGCAGCCTGCGCCGCGTCGCCCAGGTCGCCGGTGCCCAGAGCTGTCAGGACCGCATGACCGAGATCGTCTCGGAGAACGGCATCCAGTTCGACAACAACAAATCCGAGATCCGTCCCGACGCCGCCCTCGTCATCAACCGTCTCGTCGCCGTGGCGCGGGGCTGCGAGGATGCGGACATCACCGTGCGCGGGCATACCGATTCGATGGGCGAGCGATCCTACAACGTCTACCTGTCCGAGCTGCGCGCCGCGGCGGTGGTCGACTACATGACCCGCAACGGCATCCCGCCGACCCGCATCACCTCGGTCGGCGTCGGCCCGGACGAGCCGATCGCCGACAACCGGACCCGCGCGGGTCGCGCCCAGAACCGCCGCATCGAAATTCTCGTGCAGTGATCCGCCGCCGCATTGCCGCTTTCCCGTAGGAGAGCGGCGATGCGCCCCTTCCGTTTGCGGGCCGGGCGCTATATGACGCCCCGGGATCATCGCGGGAGGAACACCCATGCCTATCGTCACCGTCTTCGGCGGCTCCGGCTTCATCGGCCGCTACGCGGTTCGCAAGCTGGCCAAGCGCGGCTGGCGCGTCCGGGTCGCCGTGCGCCGCCCCAACGAGGCGATGTTCCTGCGCACCGCCGGCGACGTGGGCCAGGTCGAGACGATCCAGGCCAACATCCGCGACGACGCCTCGACCGAGCGCGCCATCGCAGGGTCGGACGCGGTCATCAACCTCGTCGGCATCCTCTTCCCCACCGGAAAGCAGACCTTCGACGCCGTGCAGCGGGACGGGGCCGAGCGCATCGCTCGCTTCGCCGCCGCCCACGGCATCGAGCGCGTCGTCCACGTCTCCGCCATCGGGGCCGATGCCGGGTCCGAGGTCGCCTACCAGCGCACGAAGGCCGAGGCCGAGGAGGCGATGCGCCTGCACGTGCCGTCCGCGACCGTCCTGCGCCCCTCGCTCGTGTTCGGGCCGGAGGACGCGTTCTTCAATCGCTTCGCCGGCATGGCCCGCATGGCGCCCGTCATGCCGCTCATCGGCGGGGATACCCGGTTCCAGCCCGTCTATGTCGGCGACGTGGCCGAGGCGGCGGTGCGCGCGCTGGAGGACCCGTCCGCGCGCGGCCAGACCTTCGAGCTGGGCGGGCCGGAGGTCGTGACCATGCGCGAGGTCTACGAGCGGATCATGGAGGAGACGGGCCGCAACCGCGCCATCCTCCCCGTCCCGGACTGGATCGCGCGGCTCCAGGCGGCGGTGCTCGAACTGCCGAACAAGCTCCTCGGCCTGCCCCCGCTCCTCACCCGCGACCAGGTGGCCATGCTCGACGAGGACAACGTGGTCGGGGAGGGCGCGAAGACGCTGGAGGATCTCGGCGTCAAGCCGACGACCCTCGATGCGATCCTACCGACCTACCTCTACCGCTACCGTGCCTCCGGCCAGTACGCGCGCACGAAGATCACCCGCTAGGATAGCGTGCGTTCCCAGAATTGGAGCATCTTCCGGGTTTCCTCCGCGTCGCCGATGTCGCGCCAGGAGAACCGCGCGGTCACCCCGTCCAGCGGGCGATAGCCGCGCTTGCGCCAGAAGGCGTCGTTCGAGCGGTACGCATCCGGTCGTGCCGGATGGTTCCCGGGGCGGATCACGCTGCAGAAGCATGAATGCGACAACCCGAGCCTTCGCGCATGGGCCTCCCGCGCGTCGAAGAAGGCGTGGCCGATGCCGAGGCCGCGCCAGTCGGGCAGCAGCACCGATTCCGCGCAGTAGAACCGCGTATCGACCGGCAGGCCCCGCGCCTCGAACGGGGCGGCCCATTCGGGTTCCGCCGCGGCCAGCGGCACTCCGGTCGCCGCCCCGACCACCCGCGCCCCCGCCCGCGCGACGACGACGACGGCCCCCGCCGCGACGGCGAAATCCGCCAGATACGCCCGCTCGTAGTCGGCATCGCCGTCGTAGAGATACGGAAAATCCCGGAACACCGCGATCCGCAGCGCCGCCACGTCCGGTATCGCCCCGGCGATGGCGTCCTCTCCGGTCAGCACCTCGACGCGCATTCCCGCCCGTCGCCACCGCGCGCCGTCCATGTATGCCTCCCGGTGCGAAAAACCGTGCATCGCCCCTTCTCAAGAGGCTTTCGATGGCCTATGTTACCGCTGTCTGCTTCGGTAGACTATGGTGATAAACGCGCGTGTAATAAGCGGATTGGACCCGGGGGCGGTACCCGGCGGCTCCACCAATACTCCCGTCGTTTGCGGGATGGACGGGGCCGAAACAGGATCGACAGACGTCTAAAGGCGTTGCTTTTACCCGGCATGGTTCCGCCGTCATCGGGCCGTACGCACAATTGCAAACGACAATCGTGCTCCGGTCGCCCTCGCCGCGTAAGCGGTGCGGAAGACTGGAACTTAAGTCTTAGGCCCTAGCCGGTCTAAGCGGGGTCCGGAGGCACCTGGCAACAGAAGCCTTCACTTCAGCTTCCCATGCCGTTTCGGCAGTGACGCGACAGGCATTCGCGGCTCGTTCGGGGGCGCAGGATCGCCGAACCTGTCCCCGCTTCGGCGCAGTTGATTTATTCCCTATAAAAGCCTTTCCGCCGTCCGGTTTTTACCTATTATCCCCTGCATGACAGGGAACCCCATGCCGCCCGGCCCCATAGATTACGGAAGCCTCATCCGAGATGGCTTGCGCAGCGTCATGGCGCGCGCCCTTGCCCATACGGTCGAGCAGGGCCTCTACGGCGAGCAGCATTTCTACATCTCCTTCGTCACCGACCATTCCGGCGTCGTGATGCCCGACTGGCTGCGCGCGCAGTTCCCGGAGGAGATCACCATCGTGCTCCAGCACGAATACGAGGACCTCGCCGTCATGGCCGACCGCTTCTCGGTTGAGCTGAGCTTCGGCGGGCAGCCGGCGGTCCTCGTGGTGCCCTTCGCGGCGGTGCGCAGCTTCAAGGACCCGAGCGTCGGTTTCCAGATCGACATTCCCCCCGGCGATGACGCGCCCGCCAGCGTGGCCGAGCCGGGCCTGCCCGTGCCGGTCGAGGCGGCAGAGCCGCCGGAGCCGGAGGAACCGCCCGGCGATCCGGCGGACCGGGTGGTCAGCCTCGACGCCTTCCGCAAGAAGTAGCCACGGCCCGCCGTACGGGCTATACCCCGCGCGACATCACCATCCGTGCGAGGGAGCCGCCCGTGAGCGACCAGAAAATCCGTGTTGAAACTGATTCCTTCGGCCCGCTGGACGTTCCGGCGGATCGCTACTGGGGCGCGCAGACCCAGCGTTCGATCCAGAATTTCCCCATCGGGTGGGAGCGCCAGCCCGTCGCCATCGTGCGCGCGCTGGGCGTCGTCAAGCAGGCCTGCGCCCGGGTGAATGCGGCGAACGGCGACCTGGAGCAGGACCTCGCCGACGCCATCGACCGCGCTGCGCAGGAGGTGATCGACGGGACGATGGACGGCCATTTCCCGCTCGTCGTCTGGCAGACCGGATCGGGCACCCAGTCGAACATGAACGCGAACGAGGTCATCTCGAATCGGTCGATCGAGCTGCTGGGCGGCGAGATGGGCAGCAAGTCGCCCGTGCACCCCAACGACCACGTGAACCGCTCGCAATCCTCGAACGATACCTTTCCCACCGCCATGCACATCGCCGCCGCGCGAACCGCGCACGACGTGCTGATCCCCGGGCTCGAGAAGCTGCGCGCGGAACTGGAGGCGAAATCGGCCGCCTTCGCCGAGATCATCAAGATCGGCCGCACCCATACGCAGGACGCGACCCCCCTGACGCTGGGGCAGGAATTCGGCGGCTACGAGGCGCAGGTCCGTCTCGGCATCGCCCGGGTCAACCATGCGCTGGAGGCCATCTACCCCCTCGCCCAGGGCGGCACGGCGGTCGGCACGGGGCTGAACACGCGCGCGGGATTCGCGAAGGCGGTCGCGGACGAGATCGCCGCGATCACGGGTCTCCCTTTCGAGACGGCGGAGAACAAGTTCGAGGCGCTCGCCGCGCACGATGCCATCGTCGAGATGTCGGGCGCGCTCAAGACCGTCGCCGCCTCGCTGTTCAAGATTGCCAACGACATCCGCTTCCTCGGCTCCGGCCCGCGCAGCGGCCTCGGCGAGCTGATCCTGCCGGAGAACGAGCCGGGCAGCTCGATCATGCCTGGCAAGGTCAACCCCACCCAGTGCGAGGCGCTCACGCAGGTCTGCGCCCATGTCATGGGTAACGACGCGGCCATCGGCTTCGCCGGATCGCAGGGGCATTTCGAACTGAACGTGTTCAAGCCGATGATGGCTTACAACCTCCTGCAATCCATGCAGCTTCTCGGCGACGCGGCGGCGGCCTTCACCGACAATTGCGTCGCCGGCATCGAGGCGAACGAGGACCGCATCGCCAGACTGATGCGCGAGAGTCTGATGCTCGTGACGGCGCTCGCCCCGGAAATCGGCTACGACAACGCCACCAAGGTGGCCAAGACGGCCCACCGGAACGGCACGACGCTGAAGGAAGAGGCGCTGGCCCTGGGCTTCTGCGACGAGGAGACCTTCGAGCGGGTCGTCCGCCCCGAGAAGATGATCGGGCCGAAGGGGTAAGGGGTCGCTCTGCCCCGGATGCTTTGCGGCGCGTAGCGCTGCAAAGCATCCGGGGCCTTTTCGAACAGCGTGCATCGTTGCAACAGGCCCCGCTGATGCGCAGTGCAACTGCAAGTCCGGGGCAGCGTCTTCTTCAAGATCGCAACACCCGCCCCAGCGCCTCCGGCAGTTCCGCGAAACTCCCCACGACCGCCTCCGGCTCAAGTTCCGCGACCGGCGTCTCCGAATAGCCGAAGGTCGTGAGGATGCAGGGGATGCCCGCCGCGCGGGCGGTGTTCCGGTCCGTATCGGTATCGCCGATCATCACCGATGTCGCCGGCTCCGCGCCGCATCGCGCGATGGTCGTGGTCAGGGCCACGGGGTCGGGCTTGCGCACCGGCAGCGTATCGGCCCCCACCATCGCGGCGAAGCGGTGGAGCAGGTCGAGCCGCGTGAGCAGCGTGCGCGCGAGGCCCTCCGGCTTGTTGGTGCAGACGCCGACGATCCATCCGTCAGCCTTCAGCCCCTCCAGCACCTCGACCACCCCGTCATAGACCTTCGACTCGTCGCAGATGCGCAGCTCGTACCGTTCGAGGAACGGCTGGTAGAGCGCGTCCACCTCCGCCTCGTCCACCGGCTCCTCCGCATGCTCGAACGCCGCGCGGATCAGCGCCTTGCCGCCGAATCCCGCCGTGACCTCGGCGATGGAGACCGGCATCGGCGCGAAGCCGCGGTCGGCGAACAGGTCGTTCGCCGCCCCGACCAGATCGGGGGCGGTGTGGACGAGCGTGCCGTCGAGGTCAAAGATGGCGCAGGGCCTGCCGGATGCGGTCATGGGGCGGGGGCCTCGCTGGCGGTCGTATCGGGTTTCGGGGCCTCCTTCGCCTCCTTGCGCTGCGACTTCTGCGGCGCGTAGCTCAGGAGCACATCGCCCGGCTTGGCGCTGGGGCGGTCGGAGACGGTGACGAAGGAGAGGGTGTTGTCCCTGCCCAGATCCGCGAGCAGTTCGGTGCCCTCGGCCCGGTCGGCGCGGTAGTCCTCGATGCCGTATTCATCGGTCAGGCGCGTGCGGGTGAAGACCCAGCCGTTGTAGGAGCGCGCCTCCAGCGCCGCGTGGGAGACGCCGGACCGGAACAGCTTGCGCCCGCCCAGCGTGACGGGCAGGGCGTTCGGATTCTCGCCGTCATCCTCGGAGCGGCCGAGCTGAAACACGTTGGTCCGCCCGAATTCCGGTCCGAAATCGGTGCAGATGAGGGCGTTGTACGAATCGTTGTCCGTCGCGGCGATGATGGTGCCGAACCGGCTGAGATCGAGTGTGTGCTCGGCGGTCTCGGACAGCACCTCCCCATGCCAGGTCGCGATGTTCTGGAGGCGCAGCTTGCGCAGGGCCGACCACGAGCGGTCGACGACGAGGACGGGAATGTCGAGGCTCATCAGCGCCTTGGCGAGCTGCGCCGTCCAGTTGGAGGCCCCGACGATCAGCACGCCGGGCGTCTCCGTCGAGACGAGGCCGAGCCGCCGGGCGACCGTGCCGACGCTGAACCCCTGGATCACCACCGTCGCGAAGACGAGGGCGAAGGCCAGCGGCGCGATGGCCGCGCCGTCCGCGTAGCCCAGCTCGACGAGCTTCGCGCCGAAGAAGCCCGAGATCGCCACCGCCACCACCCCGCGCGGCCCGACCCAGGCGATCAGCCCCTTCTCGGACGCGCCGAGCGCCGTGCCCGCGAGGCTGAGCCAGATGGCGGCGGGCCGGGCGATCAGCATGACGGCCAGCACGAACAGCCCCGCCCGCCAGTCGAGCGTCGACAGCATCTCCCGGTCCAGCGTCGCCGCGAGGATGACGAAGACGCCGGAGACGAGCAGCACGGCGACATGCTCCTTGAACCGGCGCAGCTCGCCGATGCTGGGCAGGTGCGCGTTGCCGAGGATCATCCCCATTAACGTCACCGCCAGCAGGCCGCTTTCCTCCAGAAACTCGTTCGACGCCGCGAAGACGCCCAGCACCACGGCGATGAGGACGGGGATCTTCATGTATTCGGGCACGATGGCCCTGCGGAAGGCATAGGCGAGCGCCAGCCCCGCCGCCCCGCCGAACGCCACCGCCAGCACCACGCCGATCACGAGGTGCCCCGCCGCATCGCTCAGGTCGCTCGAATGGGCTACCGTGGCCGCGTATTCGAAGGCGAGCACGGCGAAGAGCGCGCCGATGCAGTCGTTGACGATGGCCTCCCAGCGCAGGATCGACGCCGGACGCTGGGAGAGATTCGCCTGCCTCAGGAGGGGCGTGACCACGGTCGGCCCGGTCACGACGAGGATGCCGCCGAACACCGCCGACACCTCCCACGACAGGCCCGCGACGTAGCGGCAGGCGAGGGTGCCCGTGATCCAGCCCAGCGGCGCGCCGAGCAGGATGATGCGCTTCACCGACGGCCCCGCATCGCGCAGGCCCCGAATATCGAGGCTCAGCCCGCCCTCGAACAGGATCAGCGCGACCGCGATCGAGATGAGCGAGCCGAGCATTCCCCCGAAATCCGCCTCCGGATCGAGGACGCCCGTCACGGGCCCGGCCAGGATGCCCGCCGCGAGCATCAGGACGATGGCGGGCAGGCGCAATCGCCACGCGAGCCATTGCGCCCCCACGCCGAGTACGCCGATCAGCGCGAAGGTGACGACGAGTGAATGCATGGGCGGTGGCTCCGGTTCGCGCTAAGACATGGCCCGCGAGGGGCCGGTTTCAATCCGTTCGTCGCAGGGAGGGGCGGCCCGAGGCGCGCCCCGTCACGGTCGCCTCGATGAAGAGCGGGCGCCCCTCGATCACGGGGGCCGCCTCGACGTAGTCCCAGGACAGGCGCGGTTCGTCCGCCCCCGCCCGGGCGGCATCCGCCGAGAGGGCGTCGGCCAGCGCCTCCCGCGCCGCCGCCTTCGCCGCGTCGAGGGTGGCGAAGTCGCGCGCGGCCTCGGGGAGATGCGCGCGGTAGCGGCCCTCGGACGGGCTGGTGATGCGCACCGCCCGCTCCAGCGTCACCCGCCCGGCCACCGCCCCGACCGCATTCGCCACGTCCGCATGTTCCGGTACCCGGCAGCCCGTGCGCAGCGCCGCGCCGATGCGCGGGTAGTAGGTGGCGGCGGAGGCCCCCAGCCCGATCAGCGGCAGGGCCAGCCCGACATCCACCCGCGCCGCCCCGCCCCCCCGTGCGAGCGTCGCGTCGAGCAGCGGCGCGGGGAGAGGATCGAGGCCGTCATGGGCGAGCGCCGTGTCGAGCAGCACCTGCGCCGAGCGGCGGATGAGCGTGTCGATCACCATCCGCGCGAGGGTCTCCCCGTCCGGGGCGAGCGCCTTGCCCCTGCGGTCCTTGCGCCGGGCGAGCAGGGCGGCGGCGGCCCCCGCGGTCGGCACGTGCCAGGCATCGTGCAGGCCGAGCGCATGGGCGGCGTCCGAGGGCGTGAACCCGGCGATCCGCACGAGGCCGAGGCCGACCAGCCCGCCCAGCGCCGCCGCCTCCAGCCGCGACAGTCCCAGCCCGTCCTGCGCGACCGGCGCGTCGCCGATGCGGTCCAGCACCGCATGGTCGATCCGGCGCAGCCCCTCGGGCCGGGGCAGGGGGGTCGGCAGGACGAAGCGCGCATCCGTCTCGCTCGCCCGGCTCGCCCTCCCCTGCGCCGCCAGCGTGCGCTCGACGAGGGCGGGACGGTCTAGGGCGAGCAGGCTGACGGGAACGAGCTTGCGCGGTCCCAGGGTCAGCGCGGCGCGGAAGGCGCGGTCGTCCACATGGACCTCGCTGTCCCCGCCGAGGCCGTAGGTCGTCATCGCCACCGCCGAGATCATCGTCCGGTGCCCGCCCACCGTCGCCCCCGTCTCGCTGAGCATCGGCCGCCCGCCGCGCAGGATGGCGATGTCGGTCGTCGTCCCGCCGATATCGGAGATGACGGCATCCGGGACACCCGACAGGTGCGCGGCCCCCACGAGGCTCGCCGCCGGGCCGGAGAGGATGGTCTCGATGGGCTTCTCCCGCGCGAAATCCGCCGAGACGAGCGAGCCGTCGCCCCGCACGATCATCAGCGGCGCGTCGATGCCCCGGGCGGCCAGCGCGGCCCGGGTCGAGGCGACAAGGGCAGAGATGGTGCCGATGAGCCTAGCGTTCAGCACGCAGGTCAGCGCGTTGCGCGGCCCGTCCAGTTCGCCCGACAGATCGTGCCCGCAGGTCACGGGCAGGTCGCAGCGTGCGCGGATCAGGTCGCGGATCGCGATCTCGTGGGCCGGGTTGCGTCCGCCGAAGATGGTGACGACCGCGAAGGCCTCCACCCCGTCCTTCACCGCGTCGATCCGCGCGGCCAGGTCGTCGAGGTCGAGCGCCGCGCGCGCCTCGCCGGTCGCGCGGAAGCCGCCGGGGATGCGGATGACCGGATCGGTGCCCAGCGCCTGCGCGAGGCCCGACCGTTCCAGATCGGCGGCGTCGAACCCCGCGAAGATCAGCGCGATGCGCCGCCGCACGCCCTCCACCAGCGCATTCGTCGCCAGCGTGGTCGAGAGGGAGCACAGCGCGATGGCGGTGGGGTCGGTTTCCGCCCGGTCCAGCACCGCGCCGATGGCCCCGTCGATGCCGATGGCGAGATCGTCCCGCGTGGTCAGCGCCTTGGCCTTCGCGACCACCGGATCGGGCGCGCGGCCCTCCTCGAAGAGGACGGCGTCGGTATAGGTGCCGCCGGTGTCGATCCCGAGAAGAAGGGCCATGGCGCGAGGCTCCGAAGGGTCAGGGGTGGCGGAAGAGGCCGACGACCTCCGTATGCGGCGACCAGCGGAACTGGTCAATCGGAACCACCGTTCCCGCGCGATATCCCCCCGCCGTCAGCGCCGCCGCGTCGCGGGCGAAGGTGGCCGGGTTGCACGAGACCATGGCGACGAGCGGCACCCGGCTCCCGGCCAGCGCGGCCACCTGCGCCTTGGCCCCCGCACGGGGCGGGTCGAGGACCACGGCGTCGAACCCGGCCAGCTCGTCGGGCATGAGCGGCGCGCGGAAGAGGTCGCGGACCCGGGCCGTGACCGGGCGCAGGGCGGGGCAGGCGCGGGCGGCGCGGTCCAGCGCGGCGATAGCCGGCGCCTCGCTGTCCACCGCCGTCACCGCCGCCCGCTCGGCCAGGGGCAGGGCGAAGGTGCCGCAGCCGCAGAACAGATCGGCGACGGCGCGCGCCCCGTCCAGGGCATCGCGCAGCAGATCGAGGACGATGCCCTCCGTCTCCCGCACCGCCTGGAGGAACGCGCCGGGGGCGGGGTGTACCGTCGCGGGGCCGAAGCGCAGGGCCGGGGGCCGGCGCTCGGCGAGGATGTCGCCGTTCCAGCTCAGCCGGGCGAGATCCGCCCGGTCCGCCAAACGCGCCAGCGTCTCGCGCAGGGGCAGGTCGAGCGCCTTCATCCCCTCGGCCAGCACGTCGAGGCCGCTGTCGGTGCGGGTGACGTGCAGCGTCACCGCCCGCTTGCGCGGCGCACCCGCCAGGGCGATGGCCTTCAGGTCCGGCAGGGCGGCAAGGAGGGCCGGGTCGAGCACCGGGCAGGCGTCGAGGTCGATCACCCGATGCGTCCCGGCAGCGAGGAACCCGAACGACGCCCCCTTCTTCGTCCGCTGGAGCGTGAACCGCGCCCGGCGGCGGGAAGCGGGGGGGACGGTGACGGTCGGCCGGATATCCGCCTCGACCCCATGGCGCGCGAGAGCGTCCGCCACGATGCCGCGCTTCCAGTCGGCGAGGGCGTCATCGCGCATGTGCTGAAGCTGGCACCCGCCGCATGCAGCGAAATGGGGACAGGGCGGCGTCTGGCGCAGGGGGCTGTCGGCGGCGATCAGGCGAACTTCCCCGCCCTCGACGGCGACGATGTCGCCTGGCAGGGTCAGGGGCACGGAGAGGGCCGCCCCGTCGTCGAAGACGACGCCATGCCCCGTCACGGGGTCGAGCCGGTCGATCGCGAGGGAGCGCATGGCGGGCGGTGCCGTCAGTCGGCGGCCGTCTCGCTTTCCTCTTCCTCGTCCGCGGCTTCCTCGACGGCGGCAACGGGTGCAGTCTCGACCTCAGCCTCAGGCGTCGCGCCGCGATTGAAGAAGATGGAGAGGCATTCCTGCACGTCGGCGAACAGGGTGTCGTGCGCGGCCTGGAAGGTCTCGGCTTCCTCCGATGCCTTCACGAGTTCGAGCCACATCTTCTCGCTCTGCTCGTTCATCACCGAGACGCTGGTGCCGACGCCGTCCTCGATGGCCCGGCGCTCTGCCTCTTCCTTGAGCACGGTGCGCGATTCCCTGATGGCATCGTAGGCGGACTGGAGGTCGTCCCGTCCATCCGCGACGGAGGACTGGTAGAACCACATCAGCACCGACATGCGCGCGCCGCAGACGCCAAGAGCCACATCGCCCTCGTGATGGCGGCGGCGCATCTTGTCGTTCCAGCTTTCCTCGGTCTCAGCCTCAACTTCGGCTTCCGCTTCCTCGTCCCCGTCATCCTCGGCCTCGGTCGTCCCGGCGCTTTCCCCGGTCTCGACCGCGGCGTCCGCAGGCTCCGCCTCGGCGGGCGCATCCGCGTCGGACTGGGCGAGGGCGGGGGTGGCGAGGAGGGCGGTCGCGAGAAGAAGGCGGCTCAGCAGGGCGCGCATGGGCGGTACTCCGGTCTGTCCTGCGGATCAGGTGTCCTGTGTCCGGCAGGTTCTACAATCTTCCGCACCGGCTTGCACCCCCAACCCTTGCGAAATCCCCAAGACGCGTCGCCGCGTCGCCCTACTGCGCCGGGGTCACGGGATCAAGGACGAGCGGCTGCGTGTCGTAGGGTTGCGCTGGCAGAGGCTGCGTCGGGATGGGCTGAACGGGAAGCGGGTCGAGCGAATAGGACGGCTGCACCGGCACGGGCTGCGCCGGCAGAACGGTGACGGGCGGGGCGACCGCGCCCCCGGCGGGGGGCTGCGCCTGCGAGGCGGAGGCATAGGTGTTGCCGCACCGGGTCGCCAGATCGACCAGCTCGCGCTGTACGGCCTGGCGATCCGCGTCGGTCGCCGCGCTGCGTATGCGTCCGCCCATGAACTGGATGAAGGCCGTCGCCGCCGCCGCGACCTCCGAGGCCGGAAAGCGCGGCGTATCGGCGAAGAAGTCGCGCGCTTGCTGCACCTGCCCCAGCTTGGCCGGGTCCGGACTGTCCGCACGGCTCAGATACTGGCCCAGCATGTCGAGCGCCCCGGCGCAGACCCCGGCGGCATTCGCCCCGCTCGCCTTGATCCGCTGCCCGTCCTGCGCGGTGGCGGACAGGGGCGCGAGGGCGAGGGTGCACAGGATGGCGAGGGCGGCGCGGCGCATGGCGGGTCTCTCCGGTTCGGGGTCGGGACGGGATGTGCGCCGCCATTGCGGCGAAAGAATGGGTTTCAGGCCGGATCGCGTCGTTCCCGGTACCACAGGCACAGATCGCTCACCGGGCAGCGGTCGCATTTCGGCGCGCGGGCGGTGCAGACGCGCTTGCCGAATTGCAGCAGCCAGAAATGCCCCTCGTGCAAGGCCCAGTCCGGCGTGCGCTCCTCCAGCGACTGCGCCGTCTTCGCCTCCGTCTTGCCGGCGGCGAGGCCGATGCGGTTGCAGATTCGGTGCACGTGCGTGTCGACAGCGATCACGTCCTCGCCGAAGGTGAAGCTAAGCACGATGTCGGCGCATTTGCGCCCGATGCCGGGCAGGCCCATCAGCCCCTTGCGCGTCTCCGGCACCACGCCCGCGTGCTCGGCGAGCAGGCTTTCGCAGAACTTGCGGATGTTGCGTGTCTTCATGTTGTAGAGGCCGCAGGGCTTGATGGCCGCCGCGATCTCCTCGTCGCGCAGGTCGAGCATCGCCTCGGGGGTCCTCGCCAGCGCAAACAGGGCCTTGGCGGCGGCGGCGGTGTTCGCGTCGCGGCTCTGGGCCGAGAGCATGCAGGAGATGCACGAGCGGAAGGCGTCCGGCTGGCCCTTCGGTCCCTTGGCGGTCGGCGTCCGCCCCGGCATCACCTCGGCGATGCGGCGGTACACGGTCTCGACGTCGGCGGGGGGAAGCAGGGCATCGGTCATGGCGGGGGAGATAGGACGGGCCGCGCGCGCCGCCAGCGTCAGCCGTCCGCCAGCATGACCTCGACCGCCCCGTCCCCGTCGCGCAGGGCACCCCCGGCCCGGTCGAAGCGCAGATGGGCGAGGCCGTACCCGCCCCGGTTGCTGAGCAGCGCGCCCGCGAGCTTGCCGTCGGGCGCATAGAGCGGCGTTCCGGCCGGGGCCTTGCCCTCGACGGCGACCCGGCGCAGGCCCTTGCGCAGCTCGGTCTTGAACTTCATCCGCGCGACGATCTCCTGCCCGACATAGCAGCCCTTGCGGAAATCGACGCCGTGCAGCCGCTCGAACCCGGCTTCCAGCAAATACGTCTCGTTCACCACCAGATCAACGCTCCCCTCGGGGATGCCGAGGCGCAGGCGGTGCAGGTCGTACTCCCCCGGTTCCACGCCCTCCGGGCCATCGTCGTCGTAGACCCGCCATCCCAGATCGGGATGGCGCGGGTCGCGCAGGCCCCGCCCCGGCTCGGCGCCGAGGCCCCAGAGGACGGTCACCCCCGTCTCGCGCATGGCAAGCTGTACGGGGCGGCGCAGGCGGTACATCGTTAGCCGCTTTACCAGATCGGCGGCCAACGGGGTCGCCACATCGAGGTGGAAGTTCCGCTCCGCGTCGCGCCAGACGAGGAAATCCGCCAGATACTTCCCCTGCGGCGTCAGCAGGGCGGCGTAGACCATCGCGTCGGGCGCGGCGCGGCCCACGTCGTTCGTCACCAGCGATTGCAGGAACTCCTCCTGCTCCCCCGCCGCGCCCGACAGCGAGACGACGCTGCGGCCATCGAGCCGTTCGCCGAACAGGGGGGACGTACTCGCCATGCCGATCCGCTTCCTGTAGAGAGTGGCCATCAGCAGACAGGAGAGATGCCCCCATGTCCACCGCGTTCGACTTGATCGTCCGAAACGGCACGCTCGTCAATCACAACGGCACCGGCGCGGCCGATATCGGCGTGAGGGACGGGCGCATCGCCGCCATCGGCGATCTGGCGACCCGCGACGCGGGCGAGGTCATCGACGCGACCGGCCTGACCGTCCTGCCCGGCGTCATCGACAGCCAGGTGCATTTCCGCGAGCCGGGAATGGAGCATAAGGAGGACCTCGCCACCGGCTCCCACGCCGCCGCCATGGGCGGGGTGACGACCGTGTTCGAGATGCCCAACACGAGGCCCACCACCACCGATGCGGACGCGCTGGCCGACAAGATAACGCGCGCGACGGGCCGCATGGTCTGCGACTTCGCCTTCTGGTTCGGGGCCACCGCCGAGAACGTCGATCATCTGGCCGAGGCCGAGCGCCTGCCCGGGTCGGCGGGGATCAAGATGTTCATGGGGTCGTCCACGGGTGACCTGCTTGTGGACGAGAGCGAGCACGTGCGCCGGGTGCTGGCGAACGGCCGCCGCCGGGTCGCGGTGCATTCCGAGGAGGAGACGCGCCTGAAGGAACGCGCGCATCTGCGCGTCGAGGGCGATCCGTCCTCGCATCCGGTCTGGCGCGACGCGGTGGCGGCGTACCAGTGCACCGACCGGCTCATCCGCCTCGCCCGCGAGACGGGGCGGCGCATCCACGTGCTGCACATCTCCACGGGCGACGAGCTGCCCCTTCTGGCCGCGCACAAGGACTTGGTCACGGCGGAGGCGACGCCGCATCACCTGACGCTGAGCGCCGACGACTACCACACGCTCGGCACGCTGGTGCAGATGAACCCCCCCGTCCGCGACCGCTCCCACCGGGACGCGATCTGGCAGGGCGTGCGCGACGGCACCATCGACGTGCTCGGCTCCGACCACGCGCCCCATACGCTGGAGGAGAAGGCCGCGCGGTATCCGAACTCGCCCTCGGGCATGACGGGGGTGCAGACGCTGGTGCCGATCATGCTCGATCACGTGAACGCGGGTCGGCTGACGCTGGAGCGCTTCGTCGATCTCACCTCCGCCGGCCCGAACCGCCTGTTCGGCATCGCGGGCAAGGGGCGCGTGGCGCTGGGCTACGACGCCGATTTCACCATCGTCGACATGAAGGCGCGGCGGACCATCAAGAACGGCTGGATCGCCTCGAAGCCCGGTTGGACGCCCTATGACGGGCGCGAGGTGACCGGCTGGCCGGTCGGGACGGTGATTCGGGGGCGGCGCGTGATGTGGGACGACGCGCTGGTCGGCGAGGCGGGCGGCGCGCCGGTGCGGTTCGTGGAAGGGTGCCTCGAACCGTAGCGCCGCAAGCGCGAGTCGTTTCGGTTTTTCTCGCTTCCCCGGATGCACTGCAATACGCAGTATTGCCGTGCTGGTCCGGGGTCTCGCAGAGCGGAGAGACCCCGGACCAGCAACGCGTCATTTCATGCCGCGCAGCATCCGGGGATGCGAGGCTTATAAGGATAGGCAATCGGTAAGGGCGGAACCGGGTTTCCTACAGCGGAATATTGTCGTGCTTCTTGTACGGCTTCTCCACCCGCTTGCCGCGCAGTGCCGCGAAGGCGCGGCAGACGCGGCGGCGGGTGCTGTGCGGCATGATGACCTCGTCGATGAAGCCCCGTTCGGCGGCGACGAAGGGGTTGGCGAAGCGGTCCTCGTACTCGGCGGTCCGCGCGGCGATCTTGTCCGGGTCGCCCAGTTCGGAGCGGTAGAGAATCTCCGTCGCGCCCTTCGCCCCCATCACCGCGATCTCGGCGGTGGGCCAGGCGTAGTTCACGTCCGCGCCGATATGCTTGGAGGACATCACATCGTAGGCCCCGCCATAGGCCTTGCGCGTGATGACCGTGACCTTGGGCACCGTCGCCTCCGCGAAGGCGAACAGCAGCTTCGCGCCGTGCTTGATGATGCCGTTATACTCCTGCGCCGTGCCGGGCAGGAAGCCGGGCACGTCCACCAGCGTCAGCAGCGGAATGTCGAAGGCGTCGCAGAAGCGCACGAAGCGCGCCGCCTTGCGCGAGCTGTCGATATCGAGGCACCCGGCCAGCACCAGCGGCTGATTCGCCACCACGCCCACCGTGCGCCCCTCCAGCCGGATGAAGCCGGTCAGCATGTTCTTTGCGAAGCGTGCCTGCACCTCGAAGAAATCCGCCTCGTCCGAGACCTTCAGGATGACCTCGCGCATGTCGTAGG
This sequence comes from Paracoccaceae bacterium, assembly GCA_020629115.1. Lineage (GTDB taxonomy): Bacteria > Pseudomonadota > Alphaproteobacteria > Rhodobacterales > Rhodobacteraceae > JAHDDY01. Next base: position 28,922 of record JAHDDY010000025.1, read on the forward strand.
GCTGGTTCGGGTTGTCGGGGATGAGCGTGTCGAGGCTCGTCTCGATCCGGTTCGCATCGTCGTGGAAGGGGCGCTCGGGCACGCCGTCCCGCGCGTTGAGCGGCAGGTAGTCGAAGAAGCGCCGCACCTGCGCCAGCGCGACCACGTCGTTCTCGAACGAGCCGTCCGCGACCGAGGATTTCGCCGTATGCGTCATCGCCCCGCCCAGTTCCTCGGCGGTGACGATCTCGTTCGTGACCGTCTTCACCACGTCGGGGCCGGTGACGAACATGTAGGAGCTGTCCTCGACCATGAAGATGAAATCCGTCATCGCGGGCGAGTAGACCGCGCCCCCCGCGCACGGCCCCATGATGAGGCTGATCTGCGGCACCGCGCCGGACGCCTTCACGTTGCGCAGGAAGACGTCCGCATACCCGGCGAGCGAGGCGACGCCCTCCTGGATGCGCGCGCCGCCCGAATCGTTCAGCCCGATGACCGGCGCGCCGTTCTGGACCGCCATGTCCATGATCTTGCAGATCTTCTGCGCGTGCGTCTCGGACAGCGAGCCGCCGAAGACGGTGAAGTCCTGGCTGAAGACGTAGGCCATGCGCCCGTTGATCGTGCCCCAGCCGGTCACCACCCCGTCGCCCGCGGGCCGCGACGTCTCCATCCCGAAATCGGTGCAGCGATGGGCGACGAACATGTCGTATTCCTCGAAGCTGCCCTCGTCGAGCAGCAGCGCGATGCGCTCGCGCGCGGTCAGCTTGCCCTTGGCGTGCTGCTTCTCGATCCGCGCCGCGCCGCCGCCAAGCCGCGCATCCTCGCGCCGGTCTTCGAGCTGTTCGAGTATGGTGCGCATCGCCGGTCCCCCGCGTACTTTTCGAAAAGTCGGATAGCCTTAGCGGGCAAGATTGTGCATCGCAAGATGTCTGTGGGCGGGCCGGGACCAGCTACTCCCTGAACGCCGGCTCGAAATTGTCGATCAGCGGTTTCAGGAGGTAGGTCAGCGGGCTGCGCGCCTCGGT
>JAHDDY010000025.1:30025-43504 GCA_020629115.1 Paracoccaceae bacterium
ATGCGGTCGCGCCTGGCGGCGGGGACCCGCGCCTCCAGGATCAGCCGGTCCGAGACGGGCACCACCGTCAGCAGTGCCTCGCCCGGCCCGACCACCGCGCCGGGGGCGAAGACGCGCATGTCCTGCACGATGCCGTCCACCGGCGCGCGCAGGTCGATGCGGCGCAGGGCCTCGTCCGCGACGATCTTCTGCTGGCGAAGCTGGGCGATGCGGGTCTCGACCTCGCGCAGGCCTGCCAGCGCCTCCTCGCGGCGGCTCTCGGCGAGGCGGGCCATCTCGATGCGCGTTTCCTCGATCCGGCCTCGCAAACGCTCCTCCCCCGCCCGCAGCGCCTCGCGCTCGCCCCCGATCCGCGCCCGCTCGCGGACGATGCGCTCGACCCGCTGGCGCGTGCCCAGATGCCGGGCGAGGAGGTGGCGCTGGGTGGCGAGGTCGGCGTCGAGGGAGGCGAGTTGCCGGTCGTAGGCCATCCCCCGGGCGCGGGTGGCGCGGGTCTCCTGCACCAGTTGCGCGATGCGCCGGACCATCTGCTCGCGTTGCTGACGGTGGACGGCACGGCGGGAGGCGAAGAGCGCGCGCTGTCCGTCGAGCGATTCGGCGCGGTCGGGATGCCGGGCCGCCTCGTCGCGCATCGCATCGGGAAAGCGCAGCGCCTCGCGTCCGTCCCGTTCCGCCAGCAGCCGTTCGCGATGGGCCAGATGATCGAGGAGCTGCCCGGCGACGATGGCGCGGCTCGCCTCCTCGGTCGTCCGGTCGAGGGACAGGAGCGGCTGGCCCGCCGTGACCCGGTCCCCGTCCTTCACGAGGATTGCCCCGACGATGCCGCCCGTCGGGTGCTGCACGGGCTTGGAATGCGTCTCCACGCGCAGCTCCCCCTGCGCGACGATGGCCCCTTCCAGTTCGGCGGCCACGCTCCAGTAGCCGCCGCCCCCGACGAGGGCGAGGGTCAGGAGGCCCGCGGCGAGGACATGCCGCCCGCCCCGCCAGCGGGCCGGATCGTGGGCGTAGACAGATGCCTCGGTCATGCCGCGCCCCCCGCGACGGCGGGAGGGGCGTGATTTTGCGTGGTACGGGCCAGCACCGCGTCGCGCGGGCCGAAGGCGACCGGGGTGCCGCCCCGCAGCACCAGCAGCCGCTCGCACAGCGCGATGGCACCGGGACGGTGCGCCATGACGAGGACGGCCCGCTCCCGCGCCTTCGCATGGCGGATCGCCTTCAGCAGCGCCTCCTCGCCCTCCGCATCGAGATTGGCGTTCGGCTCGTCGAAGATCAGCAGCACCGGATCGCCGAACAGCGCCCGGGCCAGCCCGACCCGCTGGCGCTGGCCGCCCGACAGGCGCGCGCCGCCCTCGCCGATCTGCGTGTCGTAGCCGTCCGGCAGGCGCAGGATCATCTCGTGCGCCCCGGCGCGCGACGCCGCGCGGACGGTCTCCTCCGGGGGCATGTCGTCGCGGAAGCGGGCGATGTTCTGCGCCACGGTCCCGTCGAACAGCCCGACCTCCTGGGGCAGATAGCCGAGCAGCCGCCCGTACCCGGTCGCGCTCCACTGGTCGATGGCGGCCCCGCCGAGGCGGATATCGCCCGCCGCCGGGGGCCAGATGCCGGTCAGCGCCCGGGCGAGGGTGGACTTGCCGGACGCGCTCGGCCCGATCACGCCGACCGCCTCGCCGGGGCGGATGTCGAAGGCGACCCCGCGCAGGGTCGGCTGCCGCGCGCCGGGTGGCATGACGGCCAGCCCCTCGACCGTCAGCCGCCCGGCGGGCACGGGCAGGGCGGTGCGCACCTCGGGGGGCGGATTCTCGGCCAGGAAGCGCTGCAAGGCCCCCCGCGCCTGCCACGCGCGCAGGAAGACCCGCCACTGCCCGATGGCCTGATCCAGCGGGGCCAGGGCGCGGCCCATGAGGATGGAGGACGCGATCATCGCCCCCGGCGAGAGCCTGTCCGTCACGGCGAGCCAGGCCCCGAGCGCGAGGATGGCCGATTGCAGGAAGAGGCGCAAAGCCTTCGACATCGACTGGAACAGGCCCGCCCGCCCGCTTCGGACCATCTGCGCGGTCAGTGCCTCGCCCCGCCGTGCGCCCCACCGCGCCGCCATCGTCCCCGCCATGCCAAGCGCGTGCAGCGTCTCGGCCTCGCGCCGGGCCGTGTCGGCGGCCTTGTCCGCCGCCGTCGCCGCCGCGCGCGCCGCGTCCTCCGGCTCCCGCGTCGCCATCTGGTTGGCCGTCGCCAGCGCCAGCAGGACCAGCGCGGCCCCGGCGGCGAAGAAACCCAGCCATGGATGAAGGACGACGATGACGCCGAGATACACCGGCACCCATGGCATGTCGAAGAAGGCATGCGGCGCGGGACCGGACAGGAAGCCCTGCACCGCATCGAGATCGCGCAGGGCGGTCGCCGGCCGGGCGCGCTCCGCCGGCGACAGCGCCGCGCGCAGGCTGCCCGCGAAGATCCGCCCGTCGAGGAGCGCCTGCACCCGCGCGCCCGCGATGGCCAGCACCCGTCCGCGCAGGAAGTCGAGCAGCCCCATGGCGAGGAACAGGACCGTCACCAGCACGAACAGCGCCTGGAGCGTCGGCAGGCTCTTGCTCGCCAGCACCCGGTCGTAGACCTGGAGCATGAAGAGCGGGCCGGTCAGCATGAGGAGATTCACGACGCAACTCATCCCTGCCGCGGCAAGGAACAGGCCGCGTCCGGAGCGCAGGGCCGCGCGGAACTCCCGCTTGCCGTCCGGCGATGCCGGGGACGGGGCGGTCATGGCGTATCCCTTTCCGGGAGGCGCGGGGCGAGGGTGCGAACCGGCATCATCCGCGTCCGCCCTTCCGGTTCCGGCGCAGTCCGGCGTCGTAGCTGTAGGAGATCGAATATTCCGTTTGGCGGGGTATCTCGATCAGCGGCTCGTCGTCGAGCGCGCGGTTGTCCGGCATGGGCGGCTCCCGGCGTCGTTCCGGCGGCGCGGGCGGGGCCGCGGCGGCCTCCGTCGCCGGATGCGCGAAGGCCCGTCCGAGAAGGCCGAGGATCGACCCCCGCGCCCACGTCATCGTCAGGCCGAACAGCATGAAGAGCGTCCCGGCCACGGCCCCGACAAGGGCGATCCTGCGGTTCGGGGATACGGGAACGGGGTTGGCGAGGGGCGGCTGGATCACCTGCACGAGGGGATAGGCGGCGAACTTGTCGGCCTTCGTTGTGTCGGCCTTGGCGAGCGCCGAGGTGAAGACGGCGAGCGCCACCTGATGCTCGCGCACGAGATGGTCCAGCTCCGCCGCCGGCCCGGCCAGCCGCCCCACATCCTCCCGCACCCGGACGAGGCGGTCGTACAGCCCCGCATGCGTGGCCAGCAGGCCGTCGCGCTGGGCCGTGCGCCGCACCAGCTCGCCCAGCATCTCCTCCCGCTCACCGTGGGTCGCCAGATCGGCGATGGCGCGAAAGCCCGCCTCGTCGTTCTTCGTGATGACGCGTCCCCGGTCGACCATCGCGTCGGTGATCGACGCGTAGGCGCGGCGGGCGTCGAGATAGTCGGGATGCTGGTCGCCATAGGTCATGCGCGCCCGTTCGAAGGCGATCTTGGTCTCCGTCATCTCCGACAGCAGCCCCTGGAAGATCGGATCGGCGCGCAGCTTGAGCGCCTGGGCCGCATCCGCCGCATCGGTGCCGAGCGCGGCCATGAGGCTCGCCACCTCGCGCTCCGACCCCTTCAGCTCGGTCTCCACGTCGCGGATGCGCCGGGTCGTGCGCTCGATGGTCAGGATGCGCTCGTTGAACTGATCCTCCGAGACGAGGCCGGTGCGGACCTGGAAATCGACGACCGCCTGGCGCGTCGCGTCCACCTTCTCCTGATGCATGCGGATGGCGGCCCGGCCCGGGGCGTCGCGCTCGCTGGCATAGCCATTGCGCAGACGGTCCAGCTCCGTGCGGAACGCGTCGATCAGCGCCTGCCCGTTCGCCCGCGCCCCGTCGGGCGAGTTGCCCCGGATGCCGACGGTGATGAAGCTCGTCTGGTCGGTCAGCTTGATCTTCGGGCGGGGGAACGCGTCCGGCGACAGGCCGCGCAGGGCGGCGGCCTCGCGATGCACCCGCTCCGTCGCGATGAGCGTGCGGTACGCCTCGACCGGGCTGAGCCGGTTGCTCGCCCAGGGCGACGCGGCGGCGGAGGAGGCCTGCCCGACCCGGTCGAGGTTGACGCTGGCCGACGAGCCTTCGCCGGGCAGGATCATGATGACCTCGGTCGCGTAGCGCGTCGGTGCCCCGGCGAGGTAGCCGCCGGCCAGCGCCCAGATGGGCGCGATGGCCAGGAGCGCGGTGGCGACGTATCGCAGGATGCGCCGGAGGGATACGCGCCGTTCCATTTACAGCAGGCCGAGTACGCCGAGGGGAACGGTCAGGATGCCGAAGGACGAGAGCACGTCGCGGACGTTCGTGACCGTGCTGTCGTAGCAGCCTATGGAATCGCCGGGCATGAGGACGGGATCGTGCGCATCGCGGTCGGCGCGGCGGATCAGGTCCTCGATGGACCGGCGGATGACCTCCATCTCCCCCGTGACCGGATTGCGCGTGGCGAGCACCGCGTGACGCGGCGCGTTGGTCGCCGCGACCCCGCCGACGCAGTTCATGCGGAACAGCGCCTGAAGGAAGGTGGTGCCGTACTTCATCTCCCGCACGTCGTCGTCGATGGCCGAGGCGGAATTGTGCAGGGCGGGAACGGTGAGGTTCGAGAGGTTCGTCTTGATGCCGACCCGGGTGATCGGGCCGGGTCTGGCGAGGCCGGGCTGGAAGCAGCCCATGCTCGGCACCTCCACCTCGTCGTCGGCGAGGAGGTAGGGGTCGAAGAACCGCCGGCCCGTCGCCGCCGGCTTCATGTCCACGCGGTAGGCCCGGCCCGCGCGGCGGATGACGATGCGCTGGATGTCCGCATCGGGGCGCACGCCCGCCACGCCGCGCAGGGCGGCGGAGAGGGTACGCCCGTAGGGCAGGTCGCCGCTCGCCGCCTGACGCAGGGTATCGCGCCCCTCGCCAGGCTTCACGTTGATCTCGGCGACCCCTTCCTCGAAGACCGCCCCGGTGACATGCACGCGGATCGCGGCGCGCTCGATGATGGCGACGGTCACGGGCGGCCCGTCCCCGCGGTAGAGCCGCTCCTCCACCAGCCCCCTGCGGATGCGCCGCTCCAGAACCTGCACCGGAACCCCGTGGGCGAGGAAGGCGGGCATTCCGGGCAGGCGCAGCAGCCCCTCGCCCTCGATCTCGAAATCGCCGGAGAGGCGGTCGTCCCCGTTCACCGTCACGCGCAGGAGGTCGCCCTTCGAGACCGGCGCCTCGTCGCGATTCGGCGCGAGGACGAGGAGGTCGTCGTACTGCCGGTTCGCGCGGCATTCCGACAGGGGCGGTCGGCTGCGCAGGGCCGTCGCGAAGACGCGCGCATCGTCGGCGCGCGCCTGCCGCTCCGTGCCGAAATCGCCCAGGGTGCGCTGGTAGCCGTGGCCCCGGTCCAGGTCGGCCCGGTTGCGCGGCTCCTGCAAGGCCCCGCATCCGGCGAGGGCGACCAGAAGGCCCCCGCACGCGGCCCGCATCGCGCGTCCCGTCCGGTCCCGTCTCGCGGCCCCGCCCGGGGACCCGGTTCTCTTCCGACTCGTGTTCATGCGGCGAACCCTACGGGCCGATGACCAAGCCCCTGTTAAGATTCATGCATAACGGGAATTTTAGACAAATGCCCCCCGTCCCGTCCGCAGGCAGTAGGTCGGTTTGAATTTTCGAGGGATGAAATCCGTCATTACCGGATGCGGCGCGTGGTGCCCGACCGGATGCTTCGGAACAGCAAAAGCCGATCTCCGTGGCTCTGGATCACCCGGTCAAGCCGGGTGATGACCGTTCTTCTTCGATTATCTTGAAACGGACCCGCCGCCCGTCCGCAAGGGACGGGCGGGCGGCGCATCCGGATCAGCGGAAGGGGACGGGCGGGGAGCAGTCCTCGCCGCGCAGGCATTGCTGCACCCGCGCCGCCGTCGCCCCGCCGGGGTCGGAGAAGATGTCGCCCGGGCAGGCGCCGGCGGTCAGCTCCAGCGTCATGTCCGGGAGTTGCTCGAACGCCATGACGCCCGACGTGCCCGCCGCCGGAAAGCTGCCGCACCATGGCCCGGCGCAGGTGACCCGGACCCAGACGTAATGGTCGATCGGCACGGTCTGGTTGGCGTAGACCACCTCGCCCTGCACCCGGTAGACGCCGCGCAGGTTCGACGTATCCACCCCGATGCCGTTCGTCTCGGCCAGCGAGGGGACGCGGGGCAGGGGCGCGGCGGGGGTCAGGGTGCCGGAGACGACGTAGTACCGCTCGGGCGCGTCCTGCCACCGCTCGAAGCTCGTCTCGATGGATGGCGGCAGGCAGCTCAGCGCCAGCGCGCTTCCCGCCGCGAGCGTCGCCGTCGCCATGGTGGCCGCGCCGGTCAGCATCCTCGTGAATGACATGGTCGTTCCTCCTCCGTCAGGGTTTCGTATCGGGCGATTCGAACGCCCCGCTCGTCTCCTATACGGTGTAGACGCCCTTTTCCGTCGTGCCACGGATCACGGCCAGGTGGCGACGGGGGGCATGGACATGAGCACCGCCTCAATATTGTGCCCCGTCTCCAGCCCGAACTTGGTGCCCCGGTCGTAGACGAGGTTGAACTCCGCGTAGTAGCCCCGGCGCTTGAGCTGATGCGCCCGGTCGGCCTCGGTCCAGGCCTCGTGCATGCGCTTCTCAACCAAAGGCGGGAAGGCGTCGAGGAAGGCCGCGCCCACGTCGCGGGTCAGCGCGTAGTCGGCATCCCAGTCGCCCGTGTTGTGGTCGTCGTAGAAGATGCCGCCCACGCCCCGCGCGAAGCCGCGATGACGGATCATGAAGTACTCGTCCGCCCAGTCCTTGTAGCGCGCGTACCAGTCCGGGCCGTGCCGGTCGCAGGCGGCCTCGTAGGCGGCGTGGAAGAAGGCGGTGTCCTCGTCGACCGGCACCATGGGGTTCAGGTCGCCGCCGCCCCCGAACCACCAGGCGGCGGGCGTCCAGAAGTGGCGGGTGTTCATGTGCACCGCCGGGACCTTCGGCGAGCGCATGTGCGCGACCAGCGAGATGCCGGATGCCCAGAAGCGCGGGTCCTCCGACACGCCGGGGATGCCGCGCGAGGCCATCATCGCCTGCGCGCGCGGGGCGAGGGTGCCGTGGACGGTGGAGATGTTCACGCCGACCTTCTCGAAGACGCGCCCGCCGCGCATCACGGCCATCTCGCCGCCGCCCGCATCCTCGCCCGCCGCGCCCTCGCGGTGGGTCTCGGACCGCTCGAACCGGCCCGGGGGCAGGTCGCCGAACGGCTCGCCGGCATAGGCGTCCTCGATCCCCTCGAACCGCGCGCAGATCGCGTCGCGCAGCTCGCGGAACCAGGCGGCGGCCCTGGCCTTGCGCGCGTCCGCGTCGTCGAGCACGCCGTGTACGCTTCCCGTGGTCCGGTCGGTCATTCCCTCGTCTCCCCTTGCAGCAGCCAGACATCCTGCGTTGCCGCGTCCATCGTCTTCAACCCGCCCGGCATCGCCTCGCGCGACAGGAGGGTCAGAGCGTAGTCCCGTCCGTAGAAATCCCGCACCTGCGCCTCGTCCACCGAGAAGGGCGGGCCGCGCATCCCCTCCTGATCGTAGACGTAGCAGACCAGAAGCTGCGGCGCGCGGGCCGTGATCCGCATCAGGTGCGCCGCGTAGCGCCCGCGCATCCCGTCCGGCAGCGCGACGAGGGCGGCGCGGTCGTAGACGGCATCGACCGGGCCGAGCGTCTGCCGATCCAGTGCCATGATATCGCCGGTGAAGATGTCGAGGCCCGGCGCGCTCCAGCGCACGAGCGGCCCGACCGGCGCGCGGGCCGGCTCGACCGCCAGATCCTCGAACAGCTGCGCGACGGCCCGCTCGCTCAGTTCCGCGCCGCAGACGCGATGGCCCCGGGACAGCAGCCAGCCGATATCGCGCGTCTTGCCGCACAGGGGCAGGAAGACGCGCTCGTCCCCGCGCGGGGCGATGCGCCCGATTTTGGCGGCCAGAGCCGGGTTGACCGCTTCCTGGTGAAACCCGATCTGGTTCGAGGCCCATTTGTCGAGCCAGTACTGCCGCTCCATGCCGCCCCCCGTTCGCCGCGCCCCCGACCCTTAATCGCCCCGCGCGGCATAGGCAATCCCGGCATTGACAGGCGTGCTTTCGTTCACCTATACACGCGCTCTCTCGCGAAACGGGGCTGTCCCGCCCGTCGCGACGCCCTTAAATCCTGTCCCTGTTTCGAGGAGCGAGACCCGTGAAACGCACCTTTCAGCCGTCCAACCGCGTCCGCAAGAACCGCCACGGCTTCCGCGCGCGCATGGCCACCAAGAACGGCCGCAAGATCCTGAACCGCCGCCGCCGCCAGGGCCGCAAGAAGCTGTCCGCCTGAGGCCGCGGGTTTCCGGTTGCCGCTGGAGACCTTGAAGAACCGCCGCGACTTCCTTGCGGCCGCCCGCGCGGGCAAGGCGGTCACGACCGGCATGATCGTCCAGCGCCGCCGTCGCGGCGCGGGCGAAACCTCTGATCCGGCGACGCGTGTCGGCTACACCGCGTCGAAGAAGGTCGGCAACGCCGTGATCCGCAACAGGGCCAAGCGCCGCCTGCGCGCGCTCGCCCGCGAGGTAATCGGGCCGCGCGGGGAGCGGAACGAGGATTTCGTCCTCATCGCCAGGGCCGGATCGACCGTCTCCCGTCCCTACGAGGCGTTGCGCGACGATCTTCTGTACGCCTTGCGCAAGCTGGACAGGGCCGGGCCGGCATCGAAGCCATGATCCGCCGGGCGATCGTCCGGCTGCTCCAGGCACCGTTCCATCTCTATCGCTACGCGATCTCCCCGCTCATCGGCGCGAACTGCCGCTTTCGCCCGACCTGCTCGGCCTATGCCCTGCGCGCGCTGGAGGTGCACGGGCCGGTCAGGGGGCTGGCGCTGACCCTGCGCCGCCTTTCCCGATGCCACCCCTGGGGCGGATCGGGGTACGACCCGGTGCCGGAGCGCGACACGACGCCGTGAAAGGCCGAAATCCCTTGACCTCGCCCGCGCCGGGCGGTTGAACCTGCGCTTTGACTTTCGACCCCCGTCCCACCACGCCGGAGCACCCCGCATGGGCGACCAGAAGAACCTGATCCTTGCCGCCGTCCTCAGCTTTCTCGTCATCGGATTGTGGGAGATGTTCGTCATCGCCCCCGAGCGCGAGGAGATTCGGCGCAATGCCGAGATCCAGGCGGAGATCGCGCAGGAACAGGGAATTGACGGGGTGCCGGTGCCCGTGGGCGAGGGGAACCTCGCCGCCGAGGTGACGGCGCTGCTGGGCAGGGACGACGCGCTCGCCCGGACCGAGCGCGTGGCCATCGACGCGCCGCGCGTCGACGGCTCCATCTCGCTGACCGGCGGGCGGATCGACGACCTGAACCTGAAGGACTACCGCGTCACACTCGAAGACGATTCCCCCGAGGTCACGCTTCTCTCCCCGCGCGAGTCGGGCGACGCCTACTACACGCTGTTCGGCTGGGCGGGCGGGGCGGACATGCCGGGGCCGCGCACGGAATGGACGCTGACCGAAGGCGATACCCTCGATCTGGGCAAGCCTGTCACGCTGTCCTACGACAACGGCACGGGTCTCTCCTTCACCCAGCGCTACGAGATCGACGAGAACTTCCTGTTCACCGTGACCCAGACCGTCACGAACACGGGCGACGAGGCGACGGTGCTCAGTCCCTACGGCGTCATCGCCCGCCATGGCGAACCGGAGACGGAGGGCTTCTACCTGCTGCACGAGGGCGCGATCGGCGGCTTCGACGGGGTCACCCACAGCATCGACTACGACGATTTCGAGGATTTCGAGATGAACGCCGCCGAGCGCGCGCGGGTCGAGAAGTTCGAGGCGACGGACAACGGCTGGCTGGGCATCACCGACAAGTACTGGATGACCGCCCTCATCCCCGAGACGCACAAGCCCTTCACCGGCGCCTTCAAGCTGGCCGGTCAGGCGAACGCGCCGATCTTCAGCGCCGACGTGCGCCTGCCGGCGGTCTCGGTCGCGCCCGGGGGGAGCGAGACGGCGGTCATCCACCTCTTCGCCGGGGCCAAGCAGGCCGATGTCCTGCGCGGCTACGAGGAGACGCTGGAGGCCGAGAGCTTCTACGACGCCATCGACTGGGGCTGGTTCTTCTTCCTGACCAAGCCGTTCTTCTGGATCCTCAACACGATCTACAAGCTGGTCGGCAATTTCGGCGTGGCGATCATCATCCTGACGGTCATCGTCAAGACGGTCATGTTCCCCCTCGCCTACAAGTCCTACGTCTCCATGGGCCGCATGAAGAAGCTTCAGCCCCAGACAGAGAAGCTGCGCGAGAAGCACAAGGACGATCCGCAGTCGATGCAGAAGGCGATGATCGAGCTGTACCGCAAGGAGAAGGTGAATCCCGCCTCCGGCTGCCTGCCCATCCTGCTGCAGATTCCGGTCTTCTTCGCGCTCTACAAGGTCCTGTTCGTCACCATCGAGATGCGGCACGCGCCGTTCTTCGGCTGGATCGAGGACCTGGCCGCGCCCGACCCGACCTCCATCTTCACGCTGTTCGGCCTCCTGGACTGGAACCCGCCCGTCTTCCTGATGATCGGCATCTGGCCCATCATCATGGGGATCACGATGTGGCTCCAGATGCAGCTCAACCCCGCGCCGCCGGACCCCATCCAGAAGAAGATCTTCGCGTGGATGCCGGTGCTCTTCACCTTCCTGCTCGGCAGCTTCCCGGCGGGGCTGGTCATCTACTGGACGGCGAACAACGTCCTGACGATCATCCAGCAGTCGACGATCATGAAGTCGCAGGGGGCGAAGATCGAGCTGTGGGACAACATCAAGCGCCTCTTCACCCGGCAGAAGTCCGAGAGCTGAGGCCCATGGCATGAACGAGGCGGACGACCCATACGCGGAGACGGGCCGCCTGCTCTTCGCCCGCGAGGTGGATTTCGTGCTCGGCGCGGCGCAGTTGACGCAACTGCCCGAGCCGGACAGGCCCGAGATCTGCTTCGCCGGGCGCTCGAACGCGGGCAAGTCCTCGCTCATCAACGCCCTGACCGGGCGGCGCGACCTGGCGCGCACGTCCAACACGCCGGGGCGGACGCAGCAGCTCAACTATTTCTCGATGGCCCATCCCGATACCGGCCCGCTCTACATGGTGGACCTGCCCGGCTACGGCTTCGCCAAGGCCCCGGTGGCCGAGGTGGAACGCTGGCAGGGCGTGCTGCGCGCCTATCTGCGCGGTCGGGCGACGCTGCGCCGGGCCTACGTGCTGGTGGATTCGCGTCACGGGATCAAAGCCGTGGACGAGGATATCCTCAAGATGCTCGACGTGGCGGCGGTCAGCTACCAGATCGTGCTGACCAAAGCCGATAAGCCCAAAGCGGGCGCGCTGAAGACGGTGATCGAGACCACGCAGACGGCCATCGCCAAGCGCCCCGCCGCCTTCCCCGACCTGATCGTCACATCGTCCGAGAGCGGCGACGGCGTGGCCGACCTGCGCGCGGCCATCGCCCGGGTCGTGATGGAGGGGTGACAGAGCCCCTGCCCCGCGCTCGATGCGGGGGCCTGTTGCCACAAGGCTCACGGCCCCGACAGGCCCCGGATCAAGGCCGGGGTAGAGTGCCTTGCGTCAGACCCCGTTGAGATTCCAGTCGTAGCGGTCGCTCGCGATCCCCGTGACCCCGCCCAGCGCGGCGGCGAGGGGCCCGGTCGCGTACTGGCGCAAATGGGCGATGACGCCGGCATCCGTGCCGCCGAAATCGACCTTGTACCAGTCGTAGATCGACGAGACCACGAGCCGCCCGTTCTCGACCGCCGCTCCGCGCGGATGGTTCACGTAGCCGCGCGCCGCCTGATCCAGCATCCCGGCGAGGTTGGCCGAGGTGAAGGGCTGCGTCAGGAGGTCGGGGCAGCCGATGGAGGCGCAGTTGACGGCGTAGTGGATGCGCGGGTCGTTCCAGATGGGGCGCAGGATGCCGTGCTCGATATCGTTCAGCGACAGCGCGCGGCCCTCGACGGTAACGACCTTGTCGTCCCAGGGGCCGGTATTGAAGAACCCGCCCCCGATCTTGCGGATCGAGCTGACGGGGTAGTTGTCGAGGATGAGATCGACGGTCTTCGCATTGTAGAGGTTGATCCAGTAGGCCATCGCCGCGTTGCGGTTCATCGCCGTCGGGCGCGCGGCTTCCAGCGAGGCGATGTAGCCCTTCAGCGCCTGCCGGTCGGCGGGGGTCACGCTGCCGTAGGCGACGCGGTTCACCCCGTCCGCCCCGGCGCGGACGTAGCGCGACAGGAACGCGCCCCAGGCACCGTGGCTCGCGTCGCCTCCCGCGCCCGCCTGCGTCCAGTGCGGGTCGATGAGCGACGAGGCGGGCGCCGCCAGGGCGGGCAGGGCGGTCGTCGCGGCGAGGGCGGCGGTGGCGGCGAGAAGGGTACGGCGGGTCAGGACGGTCATGGCGGGAACTCCGGTTGCGGTTCGTCCCCGAGACATGGCCGCTCCCCGCGGCGGCGTCTACCGGCTCAACGAACTCGTGAGCGAGCGTGACGGTGCGGGCCCGCTCCACGAAAAACGCCGCCTCCCTTCCGGAAGGCGGCGCCATGCCGAGCGACGGTCGGTTGCGATCAGCGGTAGCCGTGATGACGGCGGTAGTGCCGGCGCAGCGGACGGTGGCCGCCATGGTGACGATAGCCGTGGCCGCGATGGCGATAGGCCCTGTGGCCGCCGTAATACCCGTGATTGCCGTAGCCCGACCCGAAGGAGAAGGTCACGTTCGCGCCGCTGCGGTAGCGCGGAGCGTGATAGGTCGGCGCGGGGTAGTAGTGGCGGCGCGGCTTGGCGCGGTAGGTGTATCCCGGCGCGTAGTAGGTGTTCGCGTGGGACGACGACCCGATGATCGTGCCGAGGATCAGCCCGCCGGCGACCCCCGCGATGATCGCGCCACCATCGGCCTGGGCCGGCTTGGCGTTCATCGAGCCTGCGCCGAGCGCGAGCACCACGGCGGCGATTCGCATCGCTTTCCTGAAGAGTGTCATGGTTTCTTCCAGTCCTTTGAGGGTTCTCCGGCCAGCCCCTTGCGTTTCACTATAGCTCGAAACGATGTCGGGGCCAGAACTTCCGTTCCGAATGAGGACCGCCCGGACGACGCGGGGTCATCCGGGCGGGGCGAGGTCAGTAGGGATAGGCGCGGTAGCCTCCGGCGACGCGGTCGTTATGCGCGAGACGGAAGATGCGGCGGCTGTTGCGGTCGAGCATGCGCATCAACTGCGCCTCCTCGTACTGGCCGATCACGCCGTCATTGTCGCGGTAGTCGCGGAAGGTGGCGCGGATGTCGCGCAGGTTCTCCCGCAGGCGGCGTTCCTCGCCCCGGCGCAGCTCGCCCCGGGCGCTGGCGTTCTCGATGCGGTTGCGCTGGTTGCGCAG
>JAHDDY010000138.1 GCA_020629115.1 Paracoccaceae bacterium
CCTGTCCTTCGGCCCGGGCGACACGCTCGACGTCGTCGCCATCCTCTACGACGACGCGGGCCGGGAGATCGACCGCAAGGCCCTGCGCCTCGACTGACACCAGGCACCGCGGGACGCCCCGGAGGGGCGAGGCAGGGCCGGGGGCGTTCGCGATCCCGCGGTCCCGGATCGGTCGCACAGCCCCGTCAGGGGGGCGGCAGGTTCGGTGCGGTTGCAGGGCCGGAAGGGATATTCATGGCCGCCGTCCCGGTTTCGGGCGGTTCGATGCACGGGGCGGCCTATCGGGCCCGGGAAACTGTCACATCGTCCGCGCTGGCCATCATCGACGAACATAGGTGACGTAGAACTCCTTCACCGCGCGAAATTCCTGCAATCTGTTGGCGGGGTCGAAGGCATCGTTCAACGAATAGTGCTGAAAGATATCGAGCCCCCTATCAAGGACGATCTTCCACCCGGTATCGGTCACGATACTGCGTCCGTGCGCGGTGTCCGTTTCATCGTATGACCAGGTGAAGTCTATCCCCGTTCCGCTGAAGGCCGTGACGATGCTGTCGAGCTGTTCACGCTGGCGCGATATCTCGCCGTCATCGCGTACCGTGATGAGGCTGACGCGGATGTGGTCCTCCGGCGCCTTGCGCAGCGCGAGCATTTCGAGAAATTCCATCACGTTGCGGATCTGATGGAACTTGCGGATATAGGGATCGGTGACGGCGATCTCGGTCGCGCCGTCGAGCCATGGCCCGAGGAGGCGCGCGTAGCTGACGCCCTTGCGGTTCTCGGCATAGTCGTGATGTCCGGCTTCCGGTCCCCCAGCCTGCGCCGTGGCGGGCTTCGATGACGGCACCGCCGGTTCGACGAGCGACTCGCCCTCCTCCTCCTGCGTTCCGTCCGGCCTGGCCCGGCGGTGATAGAACTGCGGAAACTCCGCTTCCTCCACCGTCGTGACGGTGCGGGGGGAGCCATCGGGGCCGGTATAGCGAAAATCCACCTCCGGATAGGTGCTGTCGATGCGCGCGAGCTGATCCTTCACACGCTTGCGGCTTTCGATGGCGAGACGCAGCAGTTCCTCCATCTCCGCCGCCGTCTGCCCGCCGCCCGGAAAGATCAGTTTCAGCAGCCCCGACATCGTCTTGCGGATCGCGTCGCGGTCGCGGGTCGAGATCTGCGGTCCCAGATCGAACCCGTCATCCATCCGGTTCGAAAAGTCATCGCTGCGCAGCTCGCGCAGGATCTCGGCAAGGTAATCGACGATAAAACCGTAGCCGTCGGTGAACATCTCGCCCCGGATCACGTCCACCTCCCACCCCGGAAGGTAGGCGTGCATCCGGTCGATGAAGGCGCTGTCGTGGAACTGCGGGGGGAGCGCCTCGAACAGGTCGGAATTCTTGAGCATGTACGGCACGTTATGGTCGGTATTCCCGACGAAGGCGAAGCTGGCCTCGGCCCCCATGGGCGACAATCCGCGCGAGAAGGTCTTGTTGGCCATGTAGTTCTTCATGATATCGACGAGGGCCTTGTTCGCCTTCTTCTCGCGCCCGGCGAATTCGTCGAAGGCGACCACGTCCCAGTATCCCACCAGCCCGATGCGCCCGTTCGCGTTGTTGACGAACAGTTTCGGCACCGTCACCTCGCCGCCGGAGATCAGCTGGCCATGGGGCGAGAATTCGGAATAGACGTGCGACTTGCCGGTGCCTTTCGGCCCCAGCTCGATGATGTTGTAGTTGCGCTCGACGAAGGGGACGAGGCGCATGAGCTGAAGCAGCTTGGCCCGCCGTCCGAAGGCCGCAGGATCGAAGCCGATGCTCTGGAGCAGGAAATCGATCCATTCATCGGCCGAGAACCGCGCCCGCGCCTCGACATAATCATCGAAATCGACCTTCGCGATCTGGATCGGTTTCAGCGTATCGACCACCCAGGGCGAGGTGCGCGCGTCCTCGTCGAAATCGTACTGCACGTCGGCGATGCACCAGATGCCGGTGACCAGCAGCTTGGGGTGCTTCTTCACCGTGCCGCTGTCGATCGAGACCTTCCTGATGCCCAGATTGTCGAACACGGCCTCGTAGCCGTCGGTCTTCTCGTTCAGGGCGACGCTGATCTGGTCGATGACCTTGTGGCGGCCCTTCTCGCGGATGGTCGACTGCACCAGCCCCGCATCGCTGCGATGGACGTAGTGCTTGCGCAGGATCTCCTTCACCGTCTCGATCCCCGTGGCGATGGAGGCGTCGTCATCGGTCGCGCAATACTGGCCCAGGAGGTATTCGAGCACGTAGGTCGGCACGATGGCATTGCCCTTGACCGCCTTCACCAGATCCTTGCGGACGACGTGGCCGGGGTAGTGCGCGTTGATCTTGTCGTCGAGGGGGGTCATCGGCGATCCTGCAATGGCGATCCTAGAAGTCGAAATCCATGGTCATGCCCCGGCGTAGCTGAAGCGATTGCCGGGTGTAGTCTTCATACCGGGTCGTCCTGCCTATGCGCTGGCGCAACGTCAGGAAGACGGTTTCGTTGTTATGATCGTCCGCCACCCGTGACAGCAGGAACTTGACGGGCAGCTCCCGTTCGCGCGGATTGTCGGAGGTGAAATCGAACACCAGCACATGCTCGTCCGATATGAGTGTGCCGTCGCCTGTATGGATACCGGCTAGAAGGGTCCGCGCCTGGACCTTTTCCGATACCGGCCCTTCCTGGAAGAACGTCACGGCGATCTGGCTCGACGTGATCAACCCGCGCCCCGGAACGATGCTCTGTACGTCCACCTGGCGGATATCGGCCGCGCGCTGCTTGGAGACGCTGAGAACAGGCAGCACGATCTCCTGAAGGCTCGCGCCGCCATGGACGTAGCGACTGCCCGATCCCGGCGCGCGCAACCGCTTGATGGAGTTCGGGATCAGCACCTCGCCCTCTCCGGTCAGGCCCAGTTGTGCGGCGGTAAACCGCTTCATCCCCGGCATGTCCGACAGGCCGCGCCCGATGACGTGGCGGCGGCCCAGCTTGTCGATCCCTTCTCCCTTCGGCGTGTCCCCGATGAAATCGGAATCGTCCAGCGCCCGATGACGGAACAGAAAGCCATGATCGGCGGTAATCAGGATGTTCGAGAAATTGGCCGAGGCAAGGGATTTCACGAGCCGGACCATATCGACCACCGCCTGCTCCGCCGCATCGGCGACCTGCACCTCCGAATTGCTGCCGTCGCCGGTGTCGTCGATGGCATTGTGATAGACGTAGACGACATCGTGCTCGCGGAACAGCGCCTTGCGGGCATCGGTTTTCAGGGCCAGCAAGTCCTCGGCCCCGAGCGCCCGCACGCGGTCGCCTTCCCGGCCCCTTGCCAGCACTTTCTCACGCGGGGCGCGGCCCTTCGTGCTCTCGCCATCGGCCAGCACAAGGTCGCCCCCCGGCTTGAACGACAGCGCCTGATGCGGCAGCAGGGCGGCCATCCCGAGCTGCGTATAGCTCGGCAGCATTCCCAGCATCGGCGTCAGCGTCGCGTCGAAGCGGTTCTGCCCGCGGATCGCCTGCAGGCATTCGTCGGCCACCTCGTAGCGTAGGGCATCCGAGACGATCACGGCGACCTTCTGGTCCTTGCGCCGGTACATGGCGGGCCAGTCGTTGTAGAAGGCATCCTGCCGCGCGACGCCCTCGATCTCCCAGCGATCCAGGGGCGCGATCCGGTCCTGCCACGCATCGTTGACCACCTGCACGTAGCGGTTGGCGTAGAGGTTCTCGATCGCCTCGGCGAGGGCGTCGAGCGCCCCGCCATCCTCCGCCGCGCGCAGGTGGTGGACGAACTTGCGATAGAACTGGTCGAGCCGGAACCACCCGTTCGCATACTGGCGAAAGCCGTCGGCGGGGCTGTCCATCTTCAGCCGCGCCTGCCCCAGCGCCTGCCGGAACTCCGTGCCGTAGCGGATGGCCTGGTAGACGTGTTCATAGCGCGGGTACCAGTGGCTCTGCCGCCGCGTACGTATCCAGGCCAGCGCGTCCTGCGGGGCCAGCGTGTCCCCGGCCAGCCCCTCGACCATGCGCAGGACGATGGCGCGGTCCACGGCGCGGTAGTGGTCGACCCGCACGAGCGCCGCCGTGTCGCGCGCCGCGAGATCGCCCTCGATGCCCAGCCGGTCGGCATAGGTCTCCGACAGCGTCTCGAACGCCGCCATGCCGCGCCGGTCGTTCTTCCATCGGCGGAAGACGAGCAGCGCCTCGGCGTTCAGGGCCGCGTCGTCGTCCCCCATCGCCCGCCGCCACGCGGATTCGAACAGCGACATCGCGAAATCCTCGATGTCGGGTTCCGCCGTCCGATAGCCGTAGGCCGCGTCCAGCCGCTCCCACAGGAACGGCATCAGGCCCGTGCGCTCGATCGTGCGCTGGCCGTCGTCGCGCCCGGCGGCGAGATCGCGCAGCAGCGCCTCGACCACCGTGTCCAGCCCCCCCTCGGCCCCTGCACAGATGGCGAGCATGTGCAGGCGCAGGGCGGTTTCGGTATCGGTCTTCCCCGCCACCCGCTTCAGCGCCGCCAGCCGCTTCTCGGCGCGGAAGAATTCGGCGTGCTCCCGGACGAGATCGTCGAATTCGGCGCCCAGGCCCAGTTCGCTGCGCCACAGGGCGGCGTGGTCGGCGCGGAAGGGGGCGGCGGCCATCTCGATATCCAGCAGCCAGTTGTCCCGGTCGGGCGGCGCGGGGGCGTCGCGATAGATCAGGAAGCGGCCCTCCGGCTCGGCGCGCAGGATGCGGTATTTCAGGCCGAACTCGTCGTTCGCCACGCGCAGGGGCGTCACCCCCTCCAGCACGAGACCGTCGAACGCCTCGCGCATCTCGCCCGTGGGGTCGGACCAGAAGACGATGCGATGCGTCTCGAACAGACCGGCGAGGGTGGCGGTGATGCGGTCGGTCATAGGCCCGGTATCGCCTTCAGCGCGCCCGCGAACGTCGGATAGTTCGCCTTGACCCCGTCATCGAGGTCGATCTCGATCCTGCGCTCGGCCAGCGGATGGATCACGTCGCGCTCCCACTCGCGCAGTTCGGCGATCTGCCTGGCG
This sequence comes from Paracoccaceae bacterium, assembly GCA_020629115.1. Lineage (GTDB taxonomy): Bacteria > Pseudomonadota > Alphaproteobacteria > Rhodobacterales > Rhodobacteraceae > JAHDDY01. The sequence continues at coordinate 5,037 of JAHDDY010000138.1, forward strand.
ACCTTCTCGGCCTCCTTCATCGCCTTGGTCCGCGCGCCCTGCGCGATGTCGGCATCGTCGGCCTGCTCGATCAGGCGGGCGTGATGCGCGTCGAGCTTGCGCTGGTACTCACGCAGGTAGCCGTTCAGCAGGACCGACAGCGTGTCGGGCCGGTATCGGTGCATCGCGATCAGCGCCTGGAAGCTGCCCCTGGGGCTGGAGACCATCCAGTAGATCGGGCGCTTCTTGTAGCGCTGCCAGTGGTCCCTGTAGAAATCCCTCACGAAATACCTGCGGATATCCTTGCCGAGCGCGTCCTCGATAAAGGCGAGGTTGTCGCGGAAATGCGCCTCGCCGAAGGTGGTGCGCAGGAACGCGCGGAAGCGTTCGGTGATGTCGTCGGCGAACCAGTCGCCGTCGAGCACGGGGATGACGTTGTCCGCGTCGGGCGGATAGGTCGGCTCGGGCACGCCTTCGGCGCGGAGGCGGGCGAGGTAGTCGGCCAGCGTCCCGCCCGCATCGGCGAGGATCAGGCCGGGGGCGTCGAGGCTGTAGCGGCCGACCATGCAGCCGACGGCGTAGGAGAGGAATTCGCGCATGGTGCGGGCGCGCAGCTCGTCCTCGCGCTGTGCGTCGGTCTTGTCGCCGCCGATGGAATAGGCGGGGTTGCAGGTCAGGGTGATCTCGGCCAGCGGCACCTCGGGCGTCAATTCGTCGGCCAGACCGTAGGCGTCGATGAAGATGCGGTTGTTCTCCTCCTCCAGCCGCTGCATCTCGTCGGTCATCCCCTGCCAATGCTTGCGCAGGGCGGTGTAGGTGCCGTCGAGCGTCTCGCCGCGATG
>JAHDDY010000139.1 GCA_020629115.1 Paracoccaceae bacterium
TCTAGAGCGCCGACCCGGACGGGAACAGGCGGTCGGTCGGCGGCGGTCCGGGTCAGGCCCGGCGCGCGATCAGGTCCTCGATGGCCGTCATCAGCGCGGCGGTCCGGCCTTCGTCGAGGGCGTCGCGGTGCGGGTCGGCGAAGCGGCCCGCGTCGTTGTCGAAATACGCGCCCGATGCCCCGGCGAACTCCTCCGACAGCGCCGCGCGGACGAGGATGTCGGCCCCGATGCCGATATCGTTCCCGGGGATGCCGAAGCCCTCGCGCACCATGTTCGTGGCCAGCAGCGAGCCGGGATTGACCGAGACGACGACCGGCCCGTCCGGATGCGCCGCCGCCATGGCGCGGGTCCAGGCGGTGATGGCGAGCTTGCTTTGGGAATAGGCCGCCATGTCGTCGAGCCGCCGCTCCCCGGCCAGCGCGGCGGGGTCCACCGGGGCCTGCGCGGCGGAGGAGAGGTTCACGACCCGCCCGTCCCGGGGCATGGCGGGCAGCAGGCGGCGCGTCAGCAGGTAGGGGGCGAGGGTGTTGACCACGAACCGCGCGTCGAGGCCGCTTTCCGTCACCGGCCGCGCGGTCTTCAGCACGCCCGCATTGTTGATCAGCACGTCCGGCGCGCCCCGGTCGAGGATGGCCGCCGCCAGCGCCTCGACCTGCGCGAGATCCGACAGGTCGGCGCGGAAGGTCTCCGCCGTCCCGCCCGTAGCATCGCGCGCCGCCTCCAGCTTCGCGGCGTCGCGCCCGTGCAGCAGCAGCGCGTGCCCCCCGGCGGCGAGGCGCTTGGCGGTCTCCAGTCCGATGCCGTCGGTCGCGCCGGTGATCAGGATGGTCTTGGTCGTCATGGTCGGTCCTCGCTGGGAAAATCGGTCAGCAGGCCGGCGGCGAGCCGGTGCAGCGTGGCTTCGGTATCGGCGCGGTTGAAGCGCAGGTTCAGGGCGACGTGGTTCACCCCGATCGCCGCGCGCGTCGTCAGGTAGGCCCGGAGCGCGGTCATCCCGAGGCGCAGGCCCAGGTGCAGCGGCCGGGGCGGGGCGTCCGGGTCGTCGTCGAGGTCGATGTAGAGCGGCTCCATCGCGGGCTTGTCCGGCTCCCCGGCGGCGGCGAGGCGCGCGCGCCAGTCGGCGATCATCCGGGCCTGCATCGCGGCGGGGCGGGGATAGAGGATCCACCCGTCGCCATGCCGCGCGATCCAGTCCGCCCCCTGCCCGCTCCCGCCCGTCACCAGCAGGGGCAGGCGGCCCCCGGCGGGCTTGGGCAGCATGTCCATCCCCCCGCCCGGCGCGCCGAAGGGGCTGGCGAAGGCCGGCGCATCCTCGGCCATGCGGCGGATATAGGCGTAGCTGTCGCGGAACCGCGCGCCCCGCTCCGCATGATCCATCGCCAGGGCCGGATACTCCTCCGCCCGGTCGCCCGACGCGATGCCGAGCAGCAGCCGCCCGCCCGACAGGACATCCGCGCTCGCGGCGGCCTTGGCGACGTGGGCCGGATGGCGCAGGGGCAGGATGAGGCTCGCCACCCCCAGCCCGATCCGCGCCGTCCGCCCGGCCAGAAGGCCCAGATACACGAACGGGTCGAACACCTGCCCCGCATCCCCGAAGGCCGGCACGTCGAAGGGCACGTCCCGCAGCCACAGCGCCGAGAAGCCCAGCTCCTCGGCGAGGCGGGCGCGCTCCAGATGCCGGTGCATCGCGGGCGCGCGCGCCGCGTCGTAGCGCTCGACGGGCACCACCAGCCCCAGGCTCAGCCGCCCGGGGCGGAAGGTGGCGGCATAGGCGCGGTTGATCGCGCGAAAGCCCCCCGGTTCCCGTCCATCCGCCATGCGCGCCCTCCCCCGTCCCGCCCCCGGGTCATAGACCGGACGGCGCGGCCATGCCAGCGCGGCGGAACCGAACGGGACGTTCGCGCTTGTCCCCGCATCCCAGCCCTACGCCACGAGGAGCGCCCCGCCATGGCCGACAAGCCCACCCTGACCACCACCTCCGGCTCCGCCGTCCCCTCCAACCAGACCTCCCGCACCGCCGGCGCGCGCGGCCCGCTCCTGGTCGAGGATCACCAGCTCTTCGAGAAGCTGGCCCACCAGAACCGCGAGCGCATCCCCGAGCGGGTGGTCCACGCCAAGGGCTGGGGGTTGCAGGGCCGCTTCACCGTCACGAACGACATCACCCGCTACACCCGCGCCGGGCTGTTCTCCGAGGTCGGCAAGGAGACCGAGGTCCTGTCCCGGTGGTCCACCGTCGCGGGCGAGCGCGGGGCGGCGGATGCCGAGCGCGACGTGCGCGGGTTCTCGCTCAAGTTCTACACCGAGGAGGGCAACTGGGACATGGTGGGCAACAACACGCCCATCTTCTTCGTCCGCGACGCCTACAAGTTCCCCGACTTCATCCGCACCCAGAAGCGCCACCCCATGACGAACCTGCGCTCGCCCGAGGCGATGTTCGACTTCTGGGCCGGCCAGCCCGAGAGCGTGCACCAGGTCACGATCCTCATGTCCGACCGGGGCATCCCGCGCAGCCCCGCGCACATGAACGGCTACGGCTCGCACACCTTCTCGATGTGGAATGCGGACGGGGAACGCCACTGGGTGAAGTTCCATTTCCTGACGCAGCAGGGCCACGAATGGCTGTCCGACGCCAAGGCCGCCGAGATCATCGGCCAGACGCGCGAAAGCTATCAGGAAGAACTGTGGCACATGGTGCAGGACGGGAACTTCCCGAAATGGACGATGCACATCCAGGTCATGCCCGAGGCGGAGGCGATGGAGGTGCCCTACAACCCCTTCGACCTGACGAAGGTCTGGCCGCATGACGACTACCCGCTGATCGAGGTGGGCGAGCTGGTGATGGACACCATCCCGCGCAACTACTTCCAGATGGTCGAGAACGCCGCCTACAACGTGAACAACGTCGTCCCCGGCATCGGCTTCTCGCCCGACAAGATGCTCCAGGCGCGCATCTTCGCCTATGCCGACGCGCATCGCTACCGCCTCGGCACGCATTACGAGGCCCTGCCCGCCAATGCGCCCAAGAACGCGGAGGTGCAGCACTACCACAAGGACGGGTCGATGCGCTTCTTCACCAACGATTTCGGCAATGCCGACGCCTATTACGAGCCGAACCGCTTCGGCGGCCCGGTGGCGGACCCCTCGGTCGAGGAGCCGCCGATGACCATCGACGCGGATGCCGTCGCCGCCCGCTTCGAGCAGGAGGAGAGCGAGGCCGACTACGTCCAGCCCCGCGCGCTCTATTCGGACGTGCTGGACGAGGCGGAGCGCGACCGCCTGCACAGAAACATGGCCGGCGGCATGGCCCCGGTCTCGGACGGCGTGAAGGAACGCTGGCTCGCCGTGCTGGGCAAGGTGCATCCCGACTACGAGGCGGGTGTGCGCGAGGCCCTGCGCACCGGCAACCACGGCGACCCCTCCCTCCCGGTAACCGACGACACCCCCCTCGTCGCCGCGGAGTAGGCGCGCCCCGCCGCTCCCGATAGCGCGCGGCGAACGCACCGCCCCACCATCCCCCGTCCCCGGCAAGGACCGGGGACCTCGACGGGCAACGCGCCGACCGTCGAGGCTCCCGGTCTCCGCCGGGAGGGGGGGTGGACGCTTTCCGCCTACAAGCGCGGGACGGCGGACAGGTCCCCGCCGCCCGCACCGCTTTCGCTTCGCATCCCCTCCCGCGCCACGCTACACAGGGGCGACCCCTGCGAGAGGATGCCCGATGACCGCCCTGCCCGATTTTCGCCTGGAGACGCATTTCTCCGAATGGGAGTTCCGCGCCCGGTACCACATGACCGCGTCCGACGCCGAGAGCCTGTCGGTGCGCGATCTCCTGGCCCTCGCCACGCCGGAGGAGCGCGAGGCGTTCGAGGGGTTGTGGCTCGGGTATACCGAGACGTTCGGCGCGCCGGACCTGCGCGCGGCCATCGCCGCGACCTACGCGCGGCAGGAGGCGGCGGACATCCTGTGCTTCGCCGGGGCGAGCGAGGGCATCTACGCGGCCAACCACGTCCTCCTGGACGCGGACAGCCATGCCATCGTCGTCACGCCCAACTACCAGTCGCACGAGACGCTGCCCGTCGCCCTCTGCGAGGCGACGGGGGTGCCGCTCGACCCGGAGGACGGCTGGTCGCTCGACATCGACCGGGTGGCGGCGGCCATCCGGCCCAACACGCGCCTCGTCACCATCAACTTCCCGCACAACCCCACCGGCGCGATCCTGCCGCGCGACCGCTACGACGCGCTCGTCGCGCTGTGCCGGCATCACGGCATCTGGATCCTCCACGACGAGATCTTCCACGGCCTCGGCCCGACGGGCACCGAGCACCTGCCCTTCGTCGCGGACGAATACGAGCGCGGGCTGTCCCTCGGCGTCATGTCGAAATCCTACGGCCTGCCGGGCCTGCGCATCGGCTGGATCGCCTGCCGCGACCGGGCGATGCTGTCGCGCATGGAGCGGATGAAGCACTACCTCTCCATCTGCAATTCGGCCCCGAGCGAGCGGCTGGCAATCATCGCCCTGCGCAACCGGGCGCGGCTGCTGGCGCGCAACTGCGCCCTCGTGGACGAGAATCTCGGCAAGTGGGATGCCTTCTTCGCGCGCCACCCCGGCCTGTTCGACTGGCGACGGCCCGACGGCTCCTGCACCGCCTTCCCGCGCTACCGGGGGGAGGAGGGGGTGGAGGCGTTCTGCCGCGCGCTGGTGGAGGAGAGCGGGGTCCTGTTCCTGCCGGGCACCATCTACCGCTCCGCCCTCGGCCCCACCCCGCCCGACCGCTTCCGCCTCGGCTTCGGGCGCACGGGGCTGGATGCCGGGCTGGCGGCGCTGGAGGCGCATCTGGCGGCGCGGGGCTGAACCGGGGTCAGGCGAGCCGCGCGGCCAGCATCCACGCGCCCATCCCCGCCATGGCGAGGTTCTCCGTCAGGGACACGAACCCCAGCGGCACGGACGAGCCGCCCCCCACGCAGGCGCAGGTCAGGTCCCGCCTGTCGACGTAGACGGCCTTGATCACGCTGACCGCCCCGATGGTGCCGATGACGAGGCCGACCGGCGCGACCAGCCACACCAGCGCGCTCCCCGTGCCGATCAGCGCGGCCATCCCGACCCCCGCGTACAGCTCCAGGAACGGATAGGCGTAGCCGTAGGGCACCCAGCGCCGGGCCAGCAGGTCGTAGCCGAGGAACCCGTTCACGAACCCCTCGACATCCGTCAGCTTCTGGATCGCCAGCGCCACCATCGACACGGCGAGGAACCACTTGAGCCAGGCCGCCGCCACGAACCCCGCATGGATGTTCAGCACGATGGCGAGCGCCAGCAGCGCGGTCGCGGCGAAGATGGCGATGACGGGGCGGTAGGTCGTCTCGCCCTCCGCCGGGACGCGATAGCCGAAATGGGCCTTCAGGTCCGTGTAGCCGCCGATCCGCGCGCCCCCGATCCATGCCTGCGGCGTGGTCCCGACCCCGTGCCGCCGCTTGAAGGCGTCGACCGCCGCCCGGTCGGCCAGCACGTGATCCTCGACCGCGTATCCCCGCCGCCGGAGCAGCGAGAGCGATTTCATCCCGTGCGGGCAGGACGGCATGCGGTAGAGCGCGGCGGTCGCGGCGGCATCGGTCGGGGCGGGGCTGCTGGCGGTGTCGGTCATCGGCGTCGATCCTCCTGCGATGGATAGAGGTTCCGGAGGGCGAAAGGTCAAGGGGGGTGGCACTCGTTCCATCCCCGCCGCCCCGGATGCGCCGCGACCCGCCGTGTCGCCGCGCGCAGGGCAATCGGGTGAACGGCCTTTCATGCCGGCGATGCCGACAGCGATGGCCCTTCGGCG
>JAHDDY010000140.1 GCA_020629115.1 Paracoccaceae bacterium
TTCCCAACGGCGGCAGCAACGATCGGATAGAAGTTCATCTTGTCCGTCCGTTCGATCACTTCGTCAGGCGTGGCCGGCCGAATCGCCTCCCGGAGCGCTGCCTTGGTGACCCAGGGGACACTCTTGTAACGGGCCGGCAAACCGGCCATCGCCACTGCCACCGCGACGTCGGCGAAGGGCATCGCGACCGTTGCGCCGGCATGGGCCGCAATGGTCTCCTCGAGTTGCACGACGAGCCGCATCCGCGGATCGTGGACACGCTGCAGAGCCACGTCGGGGAGGCGATTCGCTCGGAGCAACGCACCGGCGGCGGAACGGCCGAGGATCGACGCCACGCCTCGTGTCGAGCTCTTCGTCTGTCGGGCGAAGCTGATGAGTCTGGCAGCGTGAGCGAGGTCCCCGTCGAGAATCGAACCGGCCAGCGTGGTGGTGTGTGTACCGATCCACTCGTCGGCGAACTGGCCGGTGAACACGATGTCGGCGGTCGCTGCGCGAGCGAGCGAGATCGCTGCGCCCCCGCCGGTCGGGTGCGTCGGGCCGACGAGTTTGGCGATCTCTGCCGCTTGATCCCAGTAGTCCTCTGGTGTGAGGTCGAGGACGTCGAGTTCCCATCCGTAGCGTGTCGCAGCGGAACGGGCGTATGCCGTCTCATCGATCCCGTCCACCGACGGGACCCTCGCCGTGACGGTGCGGTCGATGGCGAATCCGGAGGCCGAGACGAGACAAGCGACTCCAGTCGAGTCGAGACCTCCACTGACAAGAGCCCCGATCGTTCCGGAGGCGAGGGGCTGCCCATGAATCGCTTCGAGCAACGAGCGGCGAACGATCTCGCCCGCCTCCGTCATCGAGTTCGCTAGGGGGCGCGCCGCCGTCAGACGGGCGGAGGTGATTTGCCACGACGTGTCCCCGGGGGACCACCTGGCGATGGATGCCGGCGGGAGCCTCATCACACCGTCATGAAACGATCTGGTCCGACTCAATCCGCCACTCTCACGATACTGGCGAAGGCTGATGTGATCGGGGGCAGAGCTTCTCCCGGCAGCGAGCGCTGCGGCCCTCGGCTCGGTCGCAATCGCAGCGCCTGCTGGTCCGACGGTGCAGTGGAGTGGCTTGGTCGCCGCGAAGTCGGTGGCGGCGACGAGACCGTTGGTTGCCGGGGCACGGCTGACCACGGCGAAGGAGCCAGGACAGGTCCAGAGCGTCCGGGGAGCCTCGCGCAGCCACTCCTCGATGCTGCTGTAGTCGGATCCCGACGGCGGCTGTCCATGGCCGTGCACCGAGACCGACTCACTCCATCGGCAGAAGCGAGAGCTGAAGTCGGCAGAAGTCAATCCGTCGATGGTTCGCAGCTCTGCCCCGCCGCGATGAGCGAGCTCGTCGAGCGCCTCATGCGCCAGGTCGGGCGTGGCCGTCGTTGCGAGGATTCCGCCGGCGCTTCTTGCCAACGCGCTACCGGTAGCTCATGTCAGTCGGCCGCAGCCAGCTTGGCCGGCGCTCGGCCCCGCCCATTTCGCGCTGCCCGTCCAGACATGCGGGCGACGTTCGACGACGGCTCGTCCGCACGTTCGCCGTAGTAGTAGGTCTTGCCGTAGCCGTCACGAGCGCTCGCTCCGACGAGAATCGACCCGAGCACGGTGCCGCCCGCCTGGTCGATCAGCCTCGACGCCGCAGCGACCTGCTCCTTTTCCGTTGCTCCGGCGAACGCAGCGAGAATGACACCGTCGACATGTGGCGCGATCGCCAAAGCATCGGCGACAGGAAGGACCGGTGGCGCATCGATCACGACGACCTCGGCCTCGTCCCGCAGCTCCCGCAGAAGCCCGGTGAACACCGGTGAGGCGAGCAGGTCCCCCGGGTTCGGTGGCTTCGAGCCGGCAGAGAGAACCGCAAGCTCTGAGCCATCGTGTTGGACTTTCGCCACCGCCTCGCTGAGGTCGAGGTCACTCATCATGACATCGGTGAGACCCGGGGAGAGCAACGAGCCGTACACCTTGTGCACTCGAGGCCGTCGAAGATCAGCGTCGACCAACAGCACTTTCCGGCCCGTAGCGGCGAGGGCCCAGGCGAGGTTGGCAGCCGAGGAGGTTTTGCCCTCCGACTGGTTCGCACTCGTGACGAGCACCATTCCCAAGTTGCGGGACATGGAGGCGAACTGCAACGCCGTTCGAACCTTGTGATAGCCGTCGGCGACCGGGCTCATCGGGGTTTGCAACGTGATCAGCCCGGGCTCGCCCATGTTTTTCGTTGCCTGGGGGATGATGCCAAGCGTCGAGACGCCAGTCGCTGACGCGAGATCGTCCGAGGTCTTGACCCGGCGGTCGAGATTCTCCACGAGGAGCGCGAGCCCGGCGCCGAGGATCGCCCCGACAACGACCCCGAGCACCAGGTTCCGCGACAGCGGCGTGTTGATCGGAGCCGTCGATGGCGCAGCCGCCGAATTCACCCGGGCCGTACCGGCCGAAGCCAGCTCACCGCTCAACTGGAGATCCGCAATGGAAGCGGCGATCGTGGCGACCTGTGAGTCGATGACGTTCAGCTCCGGCGCGAGGTCGTTTGCCAACCGCTGTCGCGCCGTCGAGATCTCGCTGAGTCGCGCCTCGAGGGCCGCGATCCGGTTCTCGGTCGCGGCGGCTTCAGGGTCCACGGACCCGAGCTCGATGAATTCAGCCGCCTGACGCTGCTGGCTGAGAAGAACCTGTTCAGCACCGATCTCGGATGTCACGGCGACTGCTTGATCTTCGAGATCATCGAGATCGCTTCGCAGCGCCTGCCGCTCGACGCGGAGCTCGGCCAGCCGATCTTGTAGCTGCGACACAGCGGACGTCACGCTCGCCTGCGCCCGGGACCTACTCAGGGACACGTAGGCCTCGGCCCACGTGTTCGCCGCGGTCGACGCCTCCAACGGATCGTCTGCGATTGCGCTGAACTGCAGCAGGTCGGCGAACTCCGCCGAGGAAACCGCGACGCTCGGGAGGTAGCCGAGCGCGGCCAAGACCGAAGCTTCGACGTCGTCGCCCGTTGCGACGTTGATTTCGTTCTCGATCTCGCGCGCCAGTTTGGATGTCGAGATGATGTCCTGGCCAACAGCGTCCTGCGCTGCCGTGGTCTGCAGGATGACCGTGGCACTCGAACGGAATCGATCCGGCGTCCGCAACGAGTTGACGGCGGCGAGCGCAGGGACGACGAGCAGCGGCAGCAACACCCAGATCCAACGGCGACGGAGAATCTGCAGGTAGTCCCGGAGTTCGAGCTCGTCGTTCGTCACCGTAGCGAGTGTAGGGGTGGCCTCGCAGCTGGGGCGTTAGGGAGTTCGACCCGCCCGATGGATGGCGCCACCCTCCCGAAACCGGGGTGTTCGTCACCCGACCGACGGTTCCGCCGGCGCTGGGTCGCCGCAGGTGTCGCGGCGGCGGCGAGCACGAACCACGCCGGGCCAGCGGTCGACAGGACCGCCTCGCTCAAGCCGTCGACCGCGACCGCGAGAAACAAGGCGAGCGGCCACGGGTCGCGTCGACGCCACGACAGCTGCAGCATGAAGGCAGCGGCAGCGAGGAAGGCCACCAGGCCCGTCGTGCCGGTCGTCAGCAGCGCGTGCAGCGCCAGGCTGTGAGTGTGCTCCGCGTCCCAGCCGATCCCGCCGTCGGCCCGGATCTGCGCCAGCTCGCCGAAGTCGCTGCCGTGGCCATGGCCGAGCACCGGTCGCTCGAGCGACGTCGACACGATCGCCGGCCACAGCTCGGTGCGCCCCGTCGCCGTACGCAGGTCGTCGAGCGACCGATCGGCACTTCTCGACACCCGGTCGATCGCCGGGCCGGCCAGGCCCGTGAACCCCACGGCGCTGACGGCGAACATCCCGATCGCGACGCCGACGAGGGCAACCCGTCGGTTGGTCGCCTTCACGAGCGGCACCACCATCCCGACCCCGAGCGCGACCGCACCGGTACGACTGCCCGTGAGCACCACCGCCAAGGCACAGACCCCGGCGATCGGCCACATCGAGATGTGCCACGAGGGTCGACGGAGCGGCAGCGCGAGAGCGATCGCCGCCAGGGCGCCCAACGCGGCGATCCGGGCCAGGTGATTGGGTTCGAAGGCCAACAGCACGAGCCGGCGTTCGGGGGAGAAGACGTCGGCTCGGCCGAGCACCCGAGCCGTAACACCCAGGCCGCCGTGTGCGACGGCGACCGAGACGACGACGCCGAGGAGCGGCGGCCAGCCGTGACCACGGACCAGCCGAGCCGTCGAAACCGCGGATACCGCGAATACGCCCGTGGCGACGACGGCGACCAACGGGCGCCCCGACAGCGCACCTCCGGCGAAGCCCGCCGCCACCCACACCGTCAGCCACGCCAGGGCTGGCGACCAGACCCACGCCCGCCGGTCGGAGAGCATCCAGGCGGCGAGCCAGCAGGCGGGAAGTGAACTCAGCGCCAGAGCGATCAGTTGTGGGTCGGACGTCTCGAGCCCCAGCTTGCGCACGTCGATCGTAGCGGCGACGGCGACCGCGACGAGGCCGACCGCGAGCGCCGCCGGACGCAGGATCGTCACGCGGCGGCGACTGAGGCGAGCGCCGGTCGCTGCGGCCGTGTCGAGAGCACGCCGGCCACCAGGAGGGAGGCGCCGATCCCGGTCGCCGCCGCGGTGACGGCACGAGTGCGGTCACCGCCCACGATCCGGGCCGGCCGCACCTGCACCAGCTGCGGTCGAGCGGTCTCGATCGCGAACTCGAGATCGTCTTCGTTCGCCTCGAGGCGTGCCACCCGCTCGGCGAGGACGCCGATCCGGCCTTCGAGCACGAGCCGCTCGTCCGAAGTCACATCCCCCGACCGCAGGAGCGCCTCCGGCACGGCGAGCTCCGCTCGTGCCTCGTCCAACTCGGCGCCGAGGGCGGCGAGTTCGTCACTCGCAGCCGCCGTGCGGTCGCGTAGGTTGGCGGCGAGGAGTTCGGCGCTCAACGCATCGGCGACCGCAACGGCGTTCGTTTCGGTGTCGGCCGTCACCGAGACATCGAAGATCGTCTGATTGCGGGGCACCGTGGCCTCGGCCGATCGGATCACGTCGGGGGAGACGCCGGCCGCCATCGCCGCGACGGCGATCGTCTCGTTGTCGGCCAGGGCTGCGTCCTGGCTCTGGATGACGGCATCGTGGAACGGCCATCGGACCTCGTTGTCGTCGAGGCGCAGCGTGGCGACCGCCGTCGGGTCACTCGTGGGGCTCGACGACCATCCGATCACGGCCGCGATCAGCCCGCAGCACGCGGCGATGATGATCCTCGTGCCCGCCGTCATGTCGCCGAACTGTAGTCGGCCCGATGACGTCGTCGATCGGGCACCAGCCGTCGGAGGATGGGCAACATCACACCCTGTGGATGCCGGCGGGCGGCGCCGCTCGATCGCACTCGAACCCGACGCCGATCTTCGTCAGGCCTGCGGCGCTTCGACCGTCGAAGGAGGGGTGTTGGCGCTTCGTGACCGGTTCGTCGCCCGCTCGGTCAGGTCGATGACCTCGCCGTCGACCTCCGCTGTCGGAGCGACGGCCTCAGCCGACTCCCGACCGAGCATGGCCGTCACGGGAGCGAGCAGGAGTGACACCGCCGTCTGCTCGACGGTGGCGAGCAGAATACGGAGATCGAGCCCAAGGCTCCAGTTCTCGACGTAGTGGAGGTCGAGGCGCTTGTAGGCGCCGAATTCGGCATTCGAGCGAGCCTCGACCTGCCAGAGGCCGGTGATGCCGGGTCGGACG
>JAHDDY010000141.1 GCA_020629115.1 Paracoccaceae bacterium
TCTAACTCTGCCCCGCACTTGATGCGGGGCCTCTTCGAGTTTTGCGCCTCCTGGATACAGGCCCCGCATCAAGTGCGGGGCGGCGTATCCCTTTACGCCGCCAGCACCGCGCTCAGCGGGGTCGCGTCGTAGCCCAGGTCGCGGGCGACGGCGGCGTAGGTGACCTTCCCGTTCCAGACGTTCAGGCCGTTGGCGAGATGCGCGTCATCCGCCAGCGCCCGTTTCCAGCCCTTGTCGGCCAGGGCCAGCGCATGGGGCAGGGTCACGTTGTTCAGCGCGTAGGTGCTGGTCCGCGCCACGCCGCCGGGCATGTTGGCGACGCAGTAATGCACCACGTCGTCGACCACGTAGGTCGGGTCGGCATGGGTCGTGGCCTTCGACGTCTCGAAGCAGCCGCCCTGGTCGATGGCGACGTCGACGAGGACCGACCCTTTCTTCATCGTGCCGAGCATCGCGCGGGTGACGAGCTTGGGCGCCGCCGCGCCGGGGATCAGCACGGCGCCGATGACCAGATCGGCCTCGGCGACGCTTTCCTCCAGGTTGGCCTTGTTCGAGAAGCGCGTCTTCGCGCTCGCCTCGAAATGGATGGCGAGCTTCTCCAGCACCGCGGGCGAGCGGTCGAGGATGGTCACGTCCGCCCCCAGCCCCACGGCCATCTGCGCCGCGTTGAAGCCGACCACGCCGCCGCCGATGACGGCCACCTTGCCGGGCATCACGCCGGGCACGCCGCCGAGCAGCACGCCGCGCCCGCCCTGCGCCTTCTCCAAGCAATGCGCGCCCGCCTGGATCGACATGCGCCCCGCGACCTGGCTCATGGGCTTCAGGAGCGGCAGGCCGCCCAAGCTGTCGGTCACGGTCTCGTAGGCGATGCAGGTCGCGCCCGATTCCACGAGGTCGCGCGTCTGCTCGGGGTCGGGGGCGAGGTGGAGATAGGTGTAGAGGATCTGGCCCTCGCGCAGCATCTTGCGCTCGTTCGCCTGCGGCTCCTTGACCTTCACGATCATGTCGGCGCGCGCGAAGATGTCCGCCGCGTCCCCGGCCATCTCGGCCCCGGCGGCGACGTATTCGGCATCCTCGGCCCCGATGCCGGCCCCGGCCCCGGTCTCGACCGTGACGGCATGGCCGTGATGCACGGCCTCGGCCACGCTCTCGGGCGTCATGCCGACGCGGTATTCGTGGTTCTTGATTTCCTTGGGGACGCCGATATGCATGGGGTCGATCCTGTGAGAGGGTTGATGCGAAATTCTATCGCGCCCATCGCGGTATTTCTTGCCTATCGTCCCGCATCTGCGCCATATCTGACGCAAAATTTCGCGTCGTGGGGACAAACCGGTGGAAAAAATCGACAAGACGGATGCGGCCCTGCTCCGCGCGCTCCAGAAGGACGGGCGCGCGACCGCCGCCGAGTTGGGCGAACAGGTCGGACTGTCCCTTTCCGCCGTGCATCGCCGGGTGCGGGCGCTGGAGGAGGCCGGGACCATCCGGCGCTATGCCGCCGTGCTGAACCCGCGGGCGCTGGGCTACACGCACGACTTCTTCGTCGAGATCGCGCTGCAATCCCAGAGCGAGGCGACGCTGGAGGCCTTCGAGGCCGCCGTGCGCCGCTCGCCCGATATCGTGGAATGCCATCTGCTGACGGGCGCGTTCGACTATCTGCTGCGCATCGCGACCAAGGGGCCGGAGGATTACGAGCGGGTCCATCGCCATGCCCTGTCGGCCCTGCCCGGCGTCATGCGGATGCAGTCGAGCCTCGTCCTGCGCACCGTGCGGCCCTGGGAGGGGTACGTGGTGGGGTAGTGTCCTTTGCGTACGCGCCGCCTATATCACCCGTCATGTCGCGTTTTTCCCGTCCGTTCGAGACCGCCTTCCCGCCCTTCAAGCCAGACCCCGCGCCCCAGCCGCCCGCCGAACTGGGGGCGTTCCTGGCATGGGCCTTGGGCGAATTCCGCTGGATCATCGCCGGGCTGGGGCTGGCAACGCTGGCCTACGGCGCGCTGGACGTATGGGTCGCGTGGTATTTCGGGCAGTTGCTCGACATGGCGGCGCAGACGGGGCGCGAGGGGTTCTTCGCGGCACATGGCGGGTCGGTCGCGTTGGCGCTGGTGGTGTTCTGCCTCCTGCGGCCCGGCGCGCAGATCGTGCAGAGCGCGTTCCAGTCCCTCGCCCTCGCGCCCAACCTGACCGTGCGCGCCCTGTGGCGGCTGCACCGGCATACGCTGGGCCAGAGCCTCGGCTTCTTCCAGGACGACTTCGCCGGGCGCATCGCCTCGAAGCAGATGCAGACCGCCGGGGCGCTGGTCACCGCGACGATGGACACGGTGATGGCGCTGGGGATGCTGCTCGTCTACGTCGCCGTGATGACGCTGGTCCTGATCGGCACGAGCTGGTGGCTTTCGCTTCTGACGCTGGTGTGGATCGGCGGGCTGGCGCTCTACATCGCCGCGCAGCTCAAGCTGATCCGCGCGGCGGCGCGGCGGCGGGCGGAGGCACGGGCGGCGGTGAACGGGCGCTTCGTGGACAGCTTCACCAATTTCGCGACCGTCAAGCTCTTCGCCCATGAGAACCGCGAGGTGGATTACGCCCGCGACGGGCTGGCCACGCTGCACGAGGCGACCATCGGCTTCGGGCGGGCGGGCATGCGGGTGCGGGTGGGCCTCAACGTCATCAACACGCTCGGCAGCGCGGCGATCATCGGGCTGGCGCTGTGGCTGTGGTCGGTGGGCGGCGCGACCGTCGGCGAGCTGAGCGCGGCGACGATCATGATCCTGCGCGCGACGCAGATGAGCGGCTGGGTCGCCTGGAGCGCCATCGGCGTCTTCGAGAATACCGGCACCATCGAGGACGGGGCGGGCACGCTGGCGAAGGACCATGCCATAACCGACGCCCCCGCCGCGACCGCCCTGCCCGGCGCGGCGCGCGGGGCCATCGCCTTCGAGGACGTGACCTTCCAGTACGGGCGCGGGGTCGGCGGGGTGGCCGGTCTCGATCTCGCCATCGCGCCGGGCGAGCGGGTGGGGCTGGTCGGACGCTCGGGGGCGGGCAAGTCCACCATCGTCAGCGCGCTCCTGCGGCTCTACGACATCGAGGCCGGGCGGATCACGCTCGACGGGCGGAACATCCGCGACCTCACGCAGGAGAGCCTGCGCCGGCAGATCGCCGTGGTGACGCAGGAGACGGCGATGTTCAACCGCTCGGCGCTGGACAACATCCTCTACGGCTATCCCGGCGATCCGGATGCGCCCGAGGCGGCGGACGCGGCCATGGCGGCGGCGCGGCAGGCGCGGGCGGACGATTTCATCCGCGACCTGACCGACCCGAACGGGCGGACCGACTACGCGGCCCATATCGGCGAGCGGGGGGTCAAACTCTCCGGCGGCCAGCGCCAGCGCATCGCCATCGCCCGCGCCATCCTGAAAGATGCACCCATCCTTGTGCTGGACGAGGCTACCAGCGCCCTCGATTCGGAGGTCGAGGCGGAGATTCAGGCGGAACTGACGGACATGATGCGCGGCAAGACGGTCATCGCCATCGCCCACCGCCTCTCGACCATCGCCCATCTCGACCGGATCGTGGTGCTGGACGGCGGCCGCATCGTCGAGGACGGCCCGCACGAGGAACTGCTGGCCCGGAACGGTCTCTACGCGCGGTTCTGGAACCGGCAGTCGGGGGGCTTTCTGAACCTCGCGGCGGAATGAGGGCGGCCGTCCCTCAGGTCCGCCCCTTCGCCTCCGTCGAGCGCCCGGCCAGGTCGTCGCGCGCCTCGTTCAGGATCTTCGTCGCCTCCGATCCCTGGATGCGGGCGATGTCGTCCTGGTATTTCAGCAGCGCGCCGATGCTGTCGGATATCGTCTGCGGATCGAGGGCCACCGCGTCGAGCGCGACCAGCGCCCGCGCCCAGTCGAGCGTCTCGGCCACGCCGGGCGCCTTGAACAGATCCTCGTCCCGCAGGCGGCGGATGAAGGCGGCGACCTCGCGCGACAGGGTCTCGGACGCCTCGGGGGCCTTGGCGGCGAGGATGGCCATCTCGCGCTCGAAGTCGGGATAGTCGACCCAGTGGTACAGGCAGCGCCGGCGCAGCGCATCGTGCACCTCGCGCGTGCGGTTCGAGGTGATGACGACCACGGGCGGCTCGGGGGCCTTCACGACGCCGATCTCGGGGATCGTGACCTGGAAATCGCTCAGCGCTTCGAGCAGGAACGCCTCGAACGGCTCGTCCGCCCGGTCCAGTTCGTCGATCAGCAGGACGGGCGCGCCGCCCTCCTGCGGGCGCATCGCCTCCAGCAGGGGCCGGGCGATGAGGTGCTTCTCGGCGAAGACGTCCCCCGCGATGGCGTCGCGGTCGGCCTCCCCCGTGGCCTCGGCGAGGCGGATCTCCATCATCTGTCCGGCGTAGTTCCACTCGTAGACTGCCGAGGCCGCGTCCAGCCCCTCGTAGCATTGCAGGCGGATGAGCCGGCGGCCCAGCAGGGCGGCGATGGCCTTGGCGACCTCCGTCTTCCCCACCCCGGCCTCGCCTTCGAGGAAGATGGGCCGGCCCAGCTTCAGCGCGAGGAACACCACCGTCGCCAGCCCGCGCCCGCAGACGTAATCGACCTCCGCGAGGCGGGTCTGCACGGCGTCGATGCTTTCGAACGGGGGGGTGGTCGTCATGGGCGGTCCTCGGGTGGCGACGTGGGGCGCGGGCCACAGGACCACAGGCCGCCGCGCTTGTCGAGGGCCGTCAGGCGGCGCGGGACGCCCTCGACCGCGCGCCGGGCAACGTGACGCGCACGGTGGTCCCGACGCCCTTCTCGCTGTCGATGGCGAGGGTTCCGCCGTGGGAGACGACCAGCGCGTCCACGATGGACAGGCCCAGCCCGCAACTGTCGCCGCTGGCGATATGCGCCTTCGAGACCCGGCTGAAGGGCTTGAGCACGACCGCCGCCTCCTCGCGCGTCATGCCGATGCCCTCGTCCGAGATCATGAAGACGGCGCACTCGTCCTCGCATGTTGCCGAGACCCTCACCGTCTGCCCGTCGGCGGAATACTTCAGGGCATTCGACACGAGGTTGACCAGAATCTGCCGCAAGGCCCGGGCATCGGCCATCAGCGTCTCCGGCACGTCGTCCATGTCGAGCGCGATGGTCTGGTTGCGCTTCGTGGTCTGGGGCGCGAAGACGCTCCGGATATCGTACAGCATCTCGACGGGCACGACCGGCTCGGGCGTCAGCTCCACCTGGCCGGCCTCGATCCGCGACAGGTCCAGAAGATCGTCGACCAGCGACAGCAGATGCTTGCCCGAACTGTGCACCATGCTCGCGTATTCCGTCGTCCGCACCGGGTCGAAGCCACCGAACAGGGTCTCCTGCTTGGCGTTCATCTCCGAGAAGCCGAGGATGGCGTTGAGCGGGGTGCGCAGTTCGTGGCTCATGTTGGCGAGGAACTCGGATTTCGCGACGTTGGCCTCCTCGGCCTTGAGGCAGGCATGCTCCAGCGCGGCGGCGCGCGCCTGGAGATCGGCCTGAGCACGGGCGAGATCGGCATTGCGGTCGTCCAGCTGGGCGGCCTGCGCGCGTGCCTCGCGCTTGGTGCGCTCCAGTCGGCGCATCGTGTCGAGGGTGAAGAGCATCATGGGAAAGCCGACGATGACCGCCGTGAGCGCGGCCATGA
>JAHDDY010000142.1 GCA_020629115.1 Paracoccaceae bacterium
CTGACTGGCTGAACCACCGATGGCGAGCGGTTCACACGGCGGCGCGGACACCGGTAACAACCCGCTGGACCTTGGGCATGGGCAGTCCAGGCAGAGTGGTTTGGGGTCGATCGAGCCTCCAAGCCGGGCTCGGTGCAAGGGCGAAGTCAGTCCAGGGTGATCAAGACGTCGCAGCCTGCCGGGATCCAGGCAGCGACATACGCACGAGGGGTTGCGATCACGCAGGTCCAGCCCGATCCCGGACTTCGGTCATCACGGTGATCATCGAGTCGATGTCCTCGTCCCCCATGCGGGAGCACCTCAGCCGGCACGACCGCCGGCTCGATCTCGTCACTCATGACGTTGATCCTTTCCATCCACCGCCTCCCAGCGGCGGACCTTCAGATCACGCCGATACACAAAAATCCTGACAGACCCGGCACTGGAACCTCACCGCCCCCGCCGCCCGGCAACGCATCCACGAACTCGCCAGCGAACACGCCCTCATCGCCATCGACATCCAACACGTCACCTACATCCCCACCTGCACACTCACCCCCGACCTCGAACCAGACCAACGCTGGCAACCCGTCATCCAGACCCTCGCAAACGACGAACGACCGGCCCACCTGATCTGGGAATGGCTCGCCCTCCCCAACGCCGACCTCAGCGACGACACCCCAACAGAGCTACTCGACTCCGCCTACGACCGAGTTGCCCGAGCTGCCGGCATCGGAACCAGGCACTGACCCAGGCGCAGCAGCGCCGATCTCTCGCGCTCAGAGTTAGCAGGGTCCGGATACAGATTCCGGATGTCTTGGGCTCCTGGGGTCAAGGATCGGCGCCAACGATCTCAAGGTCGGGGGCGGCTCGTGGCGTTGTCGCGGGATGGTGTGACAACTCTCATGGATGGTTCCTCGAAGGTTGATCCAGGTGGCGGTAGATCCAACTAGCCGATTGCATCACCAGCATTGACGAGCCACCGTCGAGCGCACGAAGTGTCGACCGCCGGGCGAGGCACGAATAGGTAGGTTCGAGCCGTGTCCACGGTTGATGACCTTCCTAGCTACTCAGACCTGATGCTGCCCGTCCTCAAAGCCATTGCCGAGCTCGGCGGATCAGGCAGCGGACGCGAGATCAGCGCCACTGTCGTGGCTCAGCAAGGGTTCCCCGACGAACTCCTCGAGCTCACATACGAAGGCAACGAGAAATCGATCGTCTTCGACCGGCTCGCTTGGGCTCGCAGCTACAACAAACTCGGCGGTGCCCTTGAGTCCCCCAAGCGTGGCCTGTTTCTCCTCACCGATCTCGGACGCGACGTTCTCGCCATGGACGACGCCACTGCCGCGGCCAAGCTGGTCGAACTCGACCGGCACGTCCGCCGACGTAACCGAACCCACCAAGAGGCCGCAGACGCAACGACGGCCGATGAACCTGCGGGCGAAGGCGACGAGGAGGGCTGGAAGGACTTGCTCCTCGGGCGCCTGCACGCCCTAACACCGGATGCGTTCGAACGATTTGTGCTCTACCTATTCCGATCGCAAGGCATGGAGCTCGAACGAGTCGGCGGCTCCGGAGACGAAGGCATCGACGGCATCGGGACGGCGCCGCTCACGGGCGTTCTCACCACCACCGTTGCCGTCCAGGCGAAGCGCTACGAGCCGCAGCGCACCGTCGGGCGCGAGACCGTTGCGCTCTTCCAAGCTGACGCATCAGCAGTCGGAGCGGAACGGGGCATTCTCGTGACGACGGGACGGTTCTCGGGCCCGGCGGTCAAGGCCGCACGTGGCCGGAACCCGACGATCGACCTCGTCGACGGGGAAAAGCTCGCAGAGCTCTGCCTCGCGGAAGGTGTCGGAATCGAACACCGCCCAACTGTCACCCCCGGGTTCTTCGACCGCTTCGAAACCGATTGAGCCTGGAGCTGAGGAAGTGGCCGGGTGTGGCCTCTCAACCGGGCGTTCCTCGTTGTCGATGCAGGATCCGTGCCGGGACGGTCCGTGGATCACGATGTGGTGGCGTCGTATCTCGACGGCAGCCGCTCTCTGTCTGAGGTCGCGTCCATCGTTGGCTGCACGAAGGAAACCGTCCGGTACGTCGCCAAAGTCCGAGGTCTCCCGTGGCGGAACGAGTCCCGGCAGTGCGCACCGAAAGTCGATCCTGGCTTGATCGTCGAAACCTTCGGCCGCGTCGGCACGATGACGGGTACCGCACGCCGGCTCGGTGTCAACGTGATGACGGTCCGGAAGTACCTCATCCGGGCCGGGCACTGGCCAGCGACTCCCGAGCACTAGAGCGCCACACACCGGCCAAGAGGTGAGGCCGTCAGGGCTGGGGGTCGGGCAATGCCGCGTCGGGCGAGGCGTTCTAGGTTTGCGGTGGTGCGTGGCGTGAAGGTGTTGCTGGTTTGGGTGTCGATCATGGCGGGGCTCGCGATCCCGTCCGCTGCGGTGCAGGCCGAGGTGTTGAGCCCGGTCGACCTCATCGACGGGCTCGCGATCAACAACGACCGGCCAGGAAGCTACGAACGGACCGAATGGTCGAACTCGACGTGGGGTCCCGGCGACATCGCAGGCGACAACTGCGACGTCAGGTGCGAACTCCTCAACGCGACCCAACGTCCCGACGGGACCTGGTTCTCCCGGTTCGACCCCGACTACGTGTCATCCAACCCTTCCGATTTCGACATCGATCACGTTGTCGCTGTCGTCGAAGCCCACCGGTCCGGCGGGCAGTACTGGAGCCCGGAACGCAAAGCCGCGTTCTACAACGACAAGTCCAACCTCGTTGTCCTACGCGACGACACGAACGATGTGAAATCGGACAACGGTCCGACCACCGACCCGAAAGACCGATGGCTGCCCGATACCGCGTCAGCGACCTGTGACTTCGTCGAGATCTGGATCCGCACGAAAGCGAAGTGGGATCTCACCGTCGACGAGATGGAACTCGGTGAGCTGTACCGCATCGCCGACGAATGTGGCTGGGACGCAACCCCGATCACCTGCACCCCGAACACAGCGCCCGTGGCGACTGATGACCGGCTCTCAACCGAGTCCGGGCGGGCAGTGTGGAGGCTCTACCAGGCGTACTTCCAACGCAACCCAGACGAAGCCGGGTTCAACTACTGGCTCGACCAGCACCAAGCGGGCGAGTCCCTCGCCCGGATCTCGGAACACTTCGCCGCATCCAGCGAGTTCGAGCAGCGATTCGGGTCGCCAGGGACGCTCGGATTCGTACGGATCGTGTACCGGAACGTCATGTGCCGCCTTCCCGACAGCGAAGGCATGAACTACTGGGTCGACCAGATGGACCGCACCAGCCTCACCCGCGGCGAACTCATGCTCAACTTCTCCGACAGCACCGAGTTCCGGACACGAACCAGAAGTTGAGAACGACCTCCGTCGCGCCCAGCCCTCGGGCAGCGCTCGGTCCCGTCTCTGGGTCAGCGCACCATCGGACTCGAGTCCGGCCGATCGCGCGGGCTGGTGACCCTCAACTCGGGGCGGTGGGTTCCCGATGAGGATGTATGGAACGGGTGCGGACGGGAACGATCGTTGTGGGCGCGGCATCGCCGCTCTCGGTGTCGCTGGATCGGGATGGCATCACCGATCGTGTCGCGGCGCTCCTGCTCGAGACCGGTCTGTCCGCGGAGGAGTTGGCTGGTGGCCATGTCCGGATCGATCTCTCGATCCCGCTGACTGAGTTCCCCGCACACGAGGGCCACGAACGAGCCCGTGAAGCGATGGGGTATGCGGTCACACAGCTGGCGGTGTTGAACGCGCTCGAACCGCAACGCTGTGACTTCTCCTACCGGGGGTGGGACGGGCCGTGGAGGATCGAACTCGCCTGGTGGCCAGACGGCGAGGAACCAGGGCTCGTCACGACCGAACCCGGGCACGACGGCGGGTATCGGCAACTCGACGATCGTGTCTGGATCGATACCGAAGCGCTCGAGCGCGACGAACTCGGTCACGTCACGATCGGAACCGTCGACGCCGCCGACGACACCGTGGTTCTCCAGCGTCTGGGGCCACACACCTGGGAACAGGTCGCGTTCTGCGACACGTATGAGTACCTGGGCTGGTACGTCGACCCGGACGATGCCTGGGAGGTCTTTGTCAACCGGTGGCGCCACCAGCCCGACGCCGGCACACCCGTTCGTTCGCACCACGCCGGCGATTGACCCAAACCGGGAGATGAGTGTGATGTCTCGAGCGTCAGCGCTGCAGTTCTTCGAAGACGGGGTGATCGTCCGCCAGATCGCGGAGTACGACCTCATCACCGTCGCTCCGTCCGACGACTGCGAATCGGCCCTTGCGGTTCTCGAGGAGCATGGATTGGATCGGGCCCCGGTCGCCGATCCCGAAGGGATCTACCGGACTGTCTCGACCGATGCCCTCGCCGCTGGCGGAACGGTTGATGCGGTTGCGGTGCCGATCACGGCGAACGAGACCGTCGGTGAGAAGACAGGGGTTGGCAGCCTGCTCCCTCGCTTCATCGATCGGGATCACTTCTATGTCCTCGGCCGGACCGGGATCGAAGCGGTCGTCACGAGAGCGGACCTCCAACGACCGCCGGTCTCGATGGCGGTCCTCGGCATCATCCTCTCCCTCGAGACCGCCCTCACCGATCTGATCAACACCTACTCCCACGGTTCCTGGCTCACGCTCCTCCCAAGTGACCGTGCCGGTGGGCTTGAGGAACGGTTCGAACAGAACCGCGAGCGAAACGTCGAACTCACCCGTCTCGACTGTCTCGACCTGGTCGACCGATTCGAACTCGTGAGGTGTCTCGACCCGCTCCGCAGCGACCTTGGCTTCACCAGCAAAAGCGCAGTCGACAAACAGAAGCGATCGATCATCGGGCTGCGGAACCCGCTCGCCCACGGCCGTTCACCGTTCGCCGATGGTGCCGACGTCGTCGAAAGCCTCCGTGTGCTCGCCCAGGTCCGGAACCTCAGCGAACGCGCCTGGCAACTCCACGCCGACAGTGACTTCGTGTGGGACGCCTACCTCAACAGCCGACTCGATGACGCCGCCGGGCAGCCCGTGACCGCACCCGCCAGCGGGGAGCCGCCAACGTTCGTGCTGACCGCGTACAACCCGAACGGCTCGCAGCTCAACGACGAACGGAACACGACCGCCAACGAACGGCTCGGAACCGCCATCCGTGAGCTCGGCGGCGACATCTGCCCGGCGGTGTCCCGCTCACCGTCGGGGGAGTGGGCCGAGCCCTCGTTCCTGACCATCGGGATCACCCGAGAGCAGGCGCTGGAGCTCGCCGACCGGTACGGCCAGAAGGCGATCTTCGAACTCGACGACCAGCATGTCCGGGTGATCGAGGTCTCCACCGGCACCGAGAAGCGCTCACGCCCCTGGTGACCATCTGAGCCAGCCCACCAACCCCCCAACCGAGCAGGTCAACCGGCACCCCCCGCACTGCAGGGGCGGCTCGACGCTCATGACTCGGCTGTCGCAGCTCGCGATCTACAGTCCGGGAAGACCCACATCGTCGGCGCATGAGCAGGCGAGGAAGTGGAGCGAGGGTGAGCAACGACATCAACAACCACGCCGCGTTCATCTGGTCGGTCGCCGACCTGCT
>JAHDDY010000143.1 GCA_020629115.1 Paracoccaceae bacterium
CCGTGGCATTCCTTGGACTTGCGCCCGCCGCCGCACCAGCAGGGGTCGTTGCGCTTCTGCCGGAGCGGGGGGAGGGTGTCGCCGTCGACGTAGCGCCAGAGGCCGCCCTCCCGCTCGAACCGGGATCGTTCGTGCATCTGGTGCAGGTCGGCATCGCCCCCGGACATGGCCATCGGCAGGGGGCCGGGGGCCGTGCGGAAGGCCGCGACGAACCGGACGATGCCGTCGCCGTCGTCCGGCCCGCCCCGGTGCGTCTCCACGACGAGGAGGTTCTGCCACCGGGTTCCGGCGACGGTGCGCTCCAGGTCGCGGCGCTCGGCGGGATCGCGGGCCGCGCCGTGGCGGGTCAGCAGCAGGTACGCGGTATCCCCCTCGATGAACGCCGCGTAGCGCGAGCGCATCAGTGCCAGCGCCGTCGGGGCCTGCGCGGTGCCGCGCAGATAGGGCCGGCAGCATTCGGCGAAGGATGCGCCGGAGCGGCACGGGCAGGGGCGCGGGGCGGGGGCGTCGGGCATGAAGGCGCATCCTCGGTCGCATGGGCGTCCCCGGACTGTCCGGCTTCCGATGCGCGAAGGCAAGCGCGCTGGCCTGTTGCTATGGACCGCGTCGGCACGGTAATGGTGTGGAGACCCCCGCCCCGGACCGATCTGCGCCATGCCCTCCCGACCGACGATCACGCTGCTGCATACCGCCGACATCCATCTGGATTCGCCGCTCAAGTCCCTGGCGCTGCGCAGCGAGGGCCTGCGGGCGCAGGTGCGGTCGGCCACGCGCACGGCCCTGGTGCGGATGGTCGATCATGCGCTGGCGGAGGCCGTCGACGGCCTGCTGATCGCCGGCGACCTGTACGACGGCACCGCCCGCAGCGCCAAGACCGCCGCCTTCCTGACCGCCCAGCTCGACCGGCTGGACGCCGCCGGCATCCCGGTCTTCATGATCAAGGGCAATCACGACGCGGAGAACCCGATCACGGGCGAGATCGCGTTGCCCCCGAACGTGCACGTCTTCGACGGGCGCGGGGGAAAGCGGCGGCTGGGCGAGACGGACGTATGGATTCACGGGGTCAGCTTCAGCGGCAGGCACGCGCCGGACTCGCTGGTGCCGAAATTCGGCGCGCCGGTGGCGGGGGCGGTCAATATCGGGATGCTGCACACGTCGCTGGCCGGGGCGGCGGGCCACGATCCCTACGCGCCGTGTTCGGTGGCCGACCTTGCGGCGACGGGGTTCGACTACTGGGCCCTGGGGCACGTGCACGGGCGGACGGTGCATTCGGAGGCACCGTGGATCGTCATGCCGGGCATGCCCCAGGGGCGCGATATCGGCGAGGCCGGGCCGAAATCCGCGACCCTGCTGACCGTCGGGGACGGCACGATCGCGCTCGCCGAACTGCCCACCTCGGCGGTGGAGTTCGCCGCCCTGACCGTCGACGTGACGGGGGTCGAGGACGAGGCGGACCTGCGCGGGATGCTGCGCGCGCGGCTGGCCGGGGCCGGGGCGGCGTGCGGGTCCGATCACGCCGTCCTGCGCGTCACGCTGGCGGGCCGGACCCCGCTCTGCTGGCGCATCCAGCGGGACCGCGACTACTGGTCCGAGGCGCTGGAGGGCATGGCCGAGGAGATCGGCACCGTCTGGATCGAGAAGGTCGCCTTCGCGCTGGCCGAGCCGGACGGGGAGGCGGGCGCGCGCCGCGACGCCGCCGACGCCGCGACCGAGCTTCACCGCCTGATGACCGAGATCCGCGCGGATGACGGCTTTCGGGCGCGGGCGCTGGCCGAGGTGGAGACGATGCTGGCCCTCCTGCCCCCCGACCGCCGCGCGGCGCTGGCCCCCGATGCCGATGCCGCCGGGACGCTGGTCGATACGCTGGCGACGGACGGCACCGCGCGCATGATGGCGCGGATGAAGGGCGTGGCCCCGTGATGCGGCTGCGGCGGCTCGATCTGGATTTCTTCGGCCACTTCACGGGCCACAGCTACGATTTCGGGCCGCGCCGCGACGGGCGCTCGGATTTCCACATCGTCCACGGCTCGAACGAGGCGGGCAAGACCACGACGATGGAAGGCTACCTGCGCCTGCTCTACGGCTTCAGGCCGAAGAACGATCCGTACGACTTCCTGCACGACCGCAGGACGCTGAAGGTCTCGGGCCTGATCGACGCCGACGGGGACGAGAGGGTCTACACCCGCTATGCCAACGGCCTTGTGGATGCCAACGGCGCGCCCGTGCCGCAGGCGGCGCTGGACCGGATGCTGGCCGGGCTGGGGCAGGACGACTATCGCAAGCTGCTGTGCCTCGATGACGACACCATCGAGCGGGGCGGTCAGGAGATCCTCGACAGCAAGGGCGATATCGGGCGGCTCCTGTTCGCCGCCAGCGCCGGGATCGGCGATCTGACCGGCGTGCTGGAGCAGGGCGTCGAGGAGGCCCGCGCGCTGTACCTGAAGGGCAGCGGCAAGCCGCGCTTCGCTGTGCTGCGCAAGGAGCTGGACGGGATCACGGCCCGGATCAGGGAGACCGACGTCACCGCCGCCGCCTGGCGCGCCCTGCGCGAGACGCTGGTCGCCGCCGAGGCCGAGGAGGCGGCGGCGGACGAGGCCCGCCGGGCCTTGCTGACGGAGGCGGCGGGGCTGGAGGCCATGGCGGACGTGCTGCCGGCCCTCGACGCGGTGCGGACCCTGCGCGCGCGGCTGTCGGCCTACGACCATTATCCCGAACGGCTGGATATCGACCCCGAGGCCCTCGTGTCCATGCTGACGGAGCAGGGCCGGCACGCGGAGACGCACCGTCGCCTGACCGCCGAGATCGCGGCCCTGCGCGATACCCTCGCCGCGATCACCCGCGACCCCGAGCGCCTGACGCTGGCCGAGGCGCTGGAGGGGCTGGAGGACCTGCACGGGGAATACCGGGCGGCGGCCAAGCACCTGCCGAACCGGCGCGCGAGCCACGACGAGGCGATGCGGCGGATGCGCCGTCATGCCGACGATCTGGCCGTCGCGGCGGAGGCCGACCTGTCCGCCCTCGCCCTGTCGCCCGCGCAGCTCGTCGCGCTGGACGCGGCCCGCACCCGCCTCAACGATGCGCGCCGGGATGCCGAGAGGCTGGCCGCGCAGGTCGCCGAGGACGACGCGCAGGCCGCCGACGCGCAGGAGACCCTCGACCGCCTGACCGCCGAGGATCCCGGGGATGCCGAAATCCGCGCCCGGCTCGACCGCTTCGACGCCGCCGCGCATGCCGTGGCCGTGCAGGGCCTCGCCGCCGCCGAGGGACGCGCCCGCGAGTCCCTCGCGGCCATCTCGATCAAGGGCCGGGTCTTCGACACGCCCCCGGCCGTCTCGCTGACCGCCGCCGAGGCCGCCGACCTGATCGAGCGCCTGGGCGCATCGGCCCGCGCCCGGGACGACGAGAGCAGGCGGCGCGACGACCTGATCGCCGCCGATGCGCGGGCCGCGGCCCGCATCGACGCCCTCGCCGCCCGCGCGGGGATCGTGTCGGACGGTGCCGTCAAGCGCGCGCTCGACGACCGCGACGCCCTGTGGACCGCGCATCGCGATGCCCCGTCGGCGGCCGGTGCCGATGCGTTCGAGGCGGCCATGCGGGCCGTCGACGCCATGGCGAGCCGGCGGCAGGACCACGCGCAGGATCTGGGCGAGATGCGTTTGCTGGAGGCCGAACGGGCCGACCATGCCATCCGGCTGGCGCAGGCCGGGGCGGTGATGGCGCGGCACGAGGCGGCCCTCGCCGAGACCCGCGCGCGCCTCGATGCCGCCATCGCCGAAGCCGGCATTCCCCTGACCGCCACGCCGGGCGGCCTGCCCGCCTGGCTCCGCGCGCTGGAGACCGCCCGGACGGAGGCGCGCGCCGTGGAGGACGCCGCCGCCGCCGCCGCCGGGATGCTGGCCAGCGCCGAGACCCTGGCGTCCGATCTCGCCCGCCTGCTGCCGGAGGCGCGCCCCGGGGACACGCTCGACGACCTGCTGACCGCCGCGCGGGCCAGGGCCGACGCGGCAGCCCGCCATGCCAGCGCCCTCGACAAGGCGCGGGCCGCGCGCGACACCCTGCACGGAACCCGCACCAGACGCGCCCGCGCGCTGGAGGAGGCCGACACCGCCCGCGCCGACGCCGAAAGCGCCTGGGACGCCCTCGTCGCCGACCTGACCGCCGGGGCCGTCGCTCCCGGCATCCTGGCCGCCTCGCTCGACCCCTTGCGCGCCCTGCGCGAAGCCGACGACAAGCGCCTCGACATGGCCGACCGCATCGCGAAGATGCAGGCCGAGCGCTCCCGCTTCCGGGACGAGATCGACGCCCTCGCCGCCGCCCACGGCATGGCGGCTTCGGACGATCCCCTCGATACCTTCGCCGCCCTGACCGATGCGGCCACCCATGCGCGCAAGACGGAGGTCCGGTGGCACGAGGCGAGCGAAGCCCTCGCCGCGCGGGAGGACGCCCTGGCGGAGAGCGAGCGGTCCCTCGACCGGATCGCGCGGCGGATCGACGATCTCGGCACGGCCTTCGATCCCTCGATCCCGACCGGCACGCTCGACGCCCTGCGCGACAGCGTCGCCACGGCCCATTCGATCATCGCCGAGCGCGCCGACCTCGCGGCCCACGAACGGCGCATCCGCACCCGTCTCGGCGTCGGGGACATGGACGAGGCGCGCGCCCTGCTGGAGGGCCGGACCGCCGAGCGCCTCGCCTCGGACCGCGCGGCCCTCGACACCGATCTGGAACTGGCGGAGGACCGCTACCGCGCCGCCATCGAAGGCCGGCGCGATGCGCAGGGCGCGCTGCAGGCCGTCACCGGGGATGCCGACGTCGCCCGGCTCGTCGAGCGGCGCAAGACGCTGGAGCTGGAGTTGCAGCAGGTCGTGCTGGACTACATGGAATTGCGGCTCGGCAACGATCTGGCGGAGGAGGCGATCCGCCGCTACCGCGAGGAAAACCGCCACGCGATGCTGACGGCCACCGAAAGCGCCTTCGCCGACCTGACCGACGGCGCGTACACGGCCCTGCGGACCCAGCCGGACGGACGGTCCGAGACCCTGCTGGCCATCGACGCGACCGGCGCGAGCAAGGCGGCCGCGGCCATGTCGAAGGGCACGCGGTTCCAGCTCTTCCTCGCCCTGCGCGCCGCCGCCTACGAGCAGATGGCGGCGACCGGGGCCGTTCTGCCGTTCTTCTGCGACGACGTGTTCGAGACCTTCGACGAGAACCGCACCCGCGCGGCCTGCGCCCTCATGGCCCGCATCGGCCGGACGGGCCAGGCCCTCTACCTGACCCACCACCGCCACGTCGTCGACATCGCGCGCGATATCTGCGGCGACGACGTGACGGTCCACACGATCGGCTGACGGGGCGGGTTCGTTCGTCCCCATGACGGGGACTGCATCCGCCCGCGCCGGGCCGGGCCGGGGGAGATGACCCCTCGCGAGGTTCCGTCATGTGCGAAAGAGTGCCGGATCGGGTTTCCGTTCTTCCGCGGAAAATCCCCGGTAGATCAGCTCTCCGGTCGTGGCGGCGGCGTCGGCCTCGGCCATGGCGACGAGGCGGTC
>JAHDDY010000026.1 GCA_020629115.1 Paracoccaceae bacterium
CCGCCCCATGATGCGCGCCGCATACCCATCGGTACGGAGGCATCCATGGCGCGTCTTTCCTTCCTTCTTCCGCTGATCGTCCTCGCCGGATGTTCCCAGCCCCCCGCCGCCGTCAATCTGAACGCCCCGTCCGCCGGTCAGCCGGGGGCGCAGGGCGTTCCGGGCGATGCGGCGCGGGAGCGGTGCGCCCGGGCGAACTGGCGGGCGACGGGGTACCGGCACGGGCTGTCCGGCTACCCGATGGCGGCCCTTTCCCAGGTGGGCGAAGCCTGCAAGGGCACGGGCATCGAGGTCGACCGCCTCGCCTATTCCACCGGACGGCTGGAGGGGCTGGGCAAGTTCTGCACGGCGGAGAACGGCTATCGCCGGGCGAAGGAGGGCAGGCCCGCCGACAATCCCTGCCCGCCCAGCCTCGCGGCGAACTACGAGGCCGGATACGCCCGGGGCATGGCGGGACAGTAGGGCAATAGCGGGCGGCGTCAGTCGTCCTCCTCGCCCAGCCCCGCGATGGACAGGGGCTGCGCGCGGATGCCCTGCGTGGCGCACCAGTGGCACAGGGCGTCCTCGCGCCCGTGCGTGACCCAGACGTCCTCCGCCCCCGTGGCGACGATGGTCTCGCACAGTTCGTCCCAGTCGGCATGGTCGGAGATGATGAGCGGCAGCTCCACGTTGCGCTGCTTGATGCGCTGGCGCACGCTCATCCATCCGCTCGCCATGCCGGTCAGGGCGTCGGGCAGGCGGCGCGCCCAGCGGTCGGCGACGGCCGAGGGCGGGCCGAGGGTGATGCCGCCGCGAAAGCGGTCCTTGTCGCCCTTCGCCGTCGCGTCCTCCAGGGTGCCCATCGCGATGCCGTGCCGCTCGTAGAGGGCGCAGAGCTTGCGCAGCGCCCCGTGGATGTAGATCGGCGCGTCGTACCCGGCGGCGCGCAGTTCCGCGATCAGCCGCTGCGCCTTGCCGAGCGCGTAGGTGCCGATGACGTGGCTGCGATGGGGGAAGATCTCCAGCGAGCGTAGCAGCTTGTCGATCTCCGCGCGCCCGTCGGGATGGCGGAAGACGGGCAGGCCGAAGGTCGCCTCGGTCACGAACAGGTCGCAGGGCACCAGCTCGAAATCGGCGCAGCTCTGGTCGGGGCGGCACTTGTAGTCGCCCGAGACGACCGCCCGCCGGCCCTTGTGCTCGATCAGCACCTGCGCCGAGCCGAGCACGTGCCCGGCGGGGAAGAACGTCACGTCCACGTCGCCCACGCGCAGCACCTCGCCGTACTCGGCTCCCTGCGTCGTCTCGAACGCCTCCACGCCGTAGCGCGTCTGCGCGATCTCGACCGTCTGGTGCGTGGCCAGCAGGGCGCGGGAGCCGGGGCGGCAATGGTCGGCATGGCCGTGGGTGACGACCGCCCGGGCGGCCGGCAGGTGCGGGTCGATGTGGAAACCGCCCTGGGGACAGTACAGCCCTTCGTCGGTCAGCGTCAGGAGGTCGGTCGCGTGCATGGCGGGACAGGTAGGGCGAACGATGCGTCTTGCCATTTGCTACGTTATAACATAACGAAGCATCCGACCAACCGGAGAGGGCCGCCATGCGCGTGAAGGGCGAGGAGATGCAGGAGAGGATACTCGGGGTCCTGAGCGGGCGGGAGACGCCGGCCTCGGCCTACGACGTGCTCGATATCCTGCGACGCGAGACGCCGAAGCTGGCCCCGACGACGATCTACCGTGCCCTCGCCGCGCTGGTGGAGCGGGGCCGGGTGCACCGCCTCGAATCGCTCAATGCCTACACCGTCTGCCAGGGCGAGGCGCACCGGGATGCGCCGGTCCTGGCCATCTGCGACGATTGCGGGTCGGTGGCGGAGGCGGTGTCGCGCGACGTGCTGGGCGCCCTGTCCGGCATCGCCCGGCAATCCGGCTTCTCGCCGACGCGGCACGTGATCGAGCTGCACGGCACCTGCGCCACCTGCGAGGATGCGGGGGGGCGGGCATGAGCGACGGACGGGTCTTCTCCAACCGGCTGCTGCTGATGGGCCTTGCTCCCCGTCTGGCGGTCGCGGCGGCGGTCGTCGCGGTGTTGTGGGCCGGATTCTTCTGGGCGGTGGCATGATGGACGCGGCGCTTTCCTTCGAGAACCTGACCCTCGGCTATGACCGGCGACCGGCGGTGAACGGGCTGGACGCGCGGATTGCCGAGGGCAGCCTGACGGCCATCGTCGGCCCGAACGGGGCGGGCAAGTCGACCCTGCTGAAGGGCCTGACGGGCAGCCTGCCGCCGATGGCGGGGGCGGTGGCGTTCGGCGGCCTGTCCCGGGAGGACATCGCCTATCTGCCCCAGCAGTCGGAGATCGACCGCAGCTTTCCGCTCTCGGTCCTCGATCTGGTCTCCATGGGCCTGTGGCACCGGATCGGCCTGTTCGGCAGCCTGCGCGCGGCGGATCGCCGGCGCGTCGCGGAGGCCATCGCCGCCGTGGGGCTGGAGGGTTTCGAGCGCCGGGCCGTCGGCACCCTCTCGGGCGGACAGATGCAGCGCGTGCTCTTCGCGCGCCTGCTGCTCCAGGATGCACGGCTGGTGCTGCTCGACGAGCCGTTCGCGGCCATCGACACGCGCACCATGGCCGACCTCCTGGCCATCATCCACCGCTGGCACGGCGAGGGGCGCACGGTGCTGGCGGTGCTGCACGATTTCGAGGCGGTGAAGGCGCATTTCCCCGAGACGCTGATGCTGGCCCGCACGCTCGTGGACCACGGTCCCACCAAGCGGGTGATGACCGCCGAGAACCACTTCCGCGCCCGTCAGATGTGCGAGGCCTGCGACGGCCCCCCCCATACCTGCGGGCGGAGCGCGGCCTGATGATCGAGGCGCTGGCCGGTCCCTTCGTCGAGTTCGGCTTCATGCGCCGGGCGCTGATGGGCTGCATCGCCGTCTCGGTCGGGGCGACGCCCATCGGCGTCTTCCTCATGCTGCGCCGCATGAGCCTGACGGGCGACGCGATGGCCCATGCCATCCTGCCCGGCGCGGCGGTGGGCTATCTCGTCTCGGGCCTGTCGGTCTGGGCGATGACCATCGGCGGGCTGATCGCGGGGATGGCCGTCGCGCTGCTCGCGGGCTTCGTCACCCGGGTCACGGCGCTCAAGGAGGATGCGAGCCTCGCCGCCTTCTACCTCATCTCGCTGGCGCTGGGCGTGCTGATCGTCTCGACGCGCGGCTCGAACGTGGACCTGATGCACGTGCTGTTCGGCACGGTGCTGGCGCTGGACGATTCGGCGCTGGTGCTGCTCTGCGCCATCGCCAGCGTCTCCGTCGTGACGCTCGCGCTCATCCTGCGCCCGCTGGTGCTCGAATGCGCCGACCCGCAGTTCCTGCGCTCCGTCAGCGGGGCGAGCGCGGCGACGCATTTCGTCTTCCTGGGGCTGGCCGTGCTGAACCTCGTCGGGGGCTTCCACGCGCTCGGCACGCTGATGGCGGTGGGCATCATGATCCTGCCCGCCGCCGCCGCCCGGTTCTGGGTCGGCGGCATCGGGGGGCTGATGGCCGTCGCCGTCGGCATCGCCATCCTCTCCAGCCTGGCGGGGCTGCTGCTCTCGTACCATTACAGCCTGCCCTCCGGGCCGGCGATCATCCTCGTCGCGGGCATCGTCTACGCCGTGTCGCTGATCGTCGGGCCGCAGGGCGGCATCCTTCCGCGCATCCTGCCCGGACGCCCGTCCGAAGCCTGAAAGGGACATCCATGCTCCGCCGCACCTTCCTCGCCGCCGCCGTCTCCACCATGGGCCTCGCCGCCCCCGCCGTCGCGGCGGACGGGCCGCTGCGCGTCGTCGCCACCTTCTCGATCCTCGGGGACATGGCGGCGCGGATCGGGGGCGAGCGCATCGCCCTGACCACCCTCGTCGGGCCGGGGGGCGACGCGCATGTCTACCAGCCCACCCCGGCGGATGCCCGGGCGCTGCGCGAGGCGGATGTCCTGATCGTCAACGGGCTGGAATTCGAGGGCTGGCTCGACCGTCTGGTCGAGGCCGCCGAGTTCGAGGGCGCGCGCATCGTCGCCACCGCCGCCGTCGATCCGCTGCCCTTCGGGGACGGGCATGGGGATGACGACGACCATGCCGACCACGACGCGGAGGAGCATGATGCGCACGATCACGACGACCATGCGAAGGAGGAGCATGGCCACGAGGATCACGACGACCATGACGGGCACGAAGGCCACGACCACGGCGCGTCCGACCCCCATGCCTGGCAGAGCCTGACCAACGCCGTCGCCTATGTCGATGCGGTCGCGGCGGGGCTGGCGGCGGCCCGTCCCGACGGTGCCGGGGCCTTCTACGCCGCGCGCGCCGCCTACGTGGCCGAGATCGAGGCGCTGGAGGCGGAGATCGCCGCGCTGATGGCCGCCATCCCGCAGGAGAGCCGCACCGTCGTCACCTCGCACGACGCCTTCGGCTACTTTGCCGCCGCCCACGACATGCGCTTCGAGGCACCCCAGGGCATCAGCACCGAAAGCGCGGCGTCCGCGAAGGACGTCGCCGCCCTCATCCGCCAGATCCGGGAGGAGGGCATCCGCGCCGTCTTCGTCGAGACGGTCGCCGATGCGCGGCTGATCGAGCAGATCGCCCGCGATACCGACGCGACGGTCGGCGGCGCGCTCTACGCCGATTCGCTCTCCGGCCCGGACGGTCCGGCGGGCACCTACCTGGACATGATGCGCCACAACGCCGTCACCATCGCCACCGCCCTGGGCGCGGGGAACTGATCCCGCCGGGGGCGGGAGCGGCGGTTCCCTACCCCGACGGGAAGGCCCTCAGCCCTCGGTCCCGCGCCGGCGACGGCCTCCGCCCCGGCGGCCGCCCGTTGCGGACTTCGCCGATGCGGCGGAGGCTTCGGCGAAGGTCGCCTCGCCTTTCTCCACCGCCTCCATCGTCTTGCAGTGCTTGATCCACGCGCCCCCGTTGGCGTCGTTGTTCATCAGGAAGTTGGCGGCGCGGATGGCCTCCATCTCTTGCGGGCGGACGGGGTTCATGATGGCCGAGGTCATCCCGGCGGCGATGGCCATGGGCAGGAACGCGCCGTTGATGCCGTGGCGGTTCGGCAGGCCGAAGGAGATGTTCGACGCCCCGCAGGTGGTATTGACGCCCAGTTCCTCGCGCAGCCGGCGGACGAGGGTGAAAACCTGCTGCCCGGCGGTGCCCATCGCGCCGATGGGCATGACCAGCGGGTCGACCACGATGTCCTCGGCCTTGATGCCGTGATCGGCGGCGCGCTCGACGATCTTCTTCGCCACGGCGAAGCGGACGTCCGGGTCCTCGGAGATGCCGGTATCGTCGTTGGAGATGGCGACGACCGGCACGTTGTACTTCTTCACCAGCGGCAGCACGATCTCCAGCCGCTCTTCCTCGCCCGTCACCGAGTTCAGGAGCGGGCGGCCCTCGGCGGCCTCCAGCCCGTTCTGCAGCGCGCCGGGGACCGAGCTGTCGATGCAGAGCGGCACGTCCACCAGCCCCTGGATGCGCGTGACCAGCTCGCGCATGAGCGGCGGCTCGACGAAGTTGTTGTCGGCGTAGCGCGGGTCCTCGGCCATCCTGTTCGAGAAGACGGCCCCCGAGTTCACGTCGAGCACGGTGGCCCCGCAGGCGACCTGCTCCAGCGCGTCCTTCTCGACGGTCGAGAAATCCCCCGCCTCCAGTTCGGCGGCGAGCTTCTTGCGCCCGGTGGGGTTGATGCGCTCGCCGATGACGCAGAAGGGTTCGTCGAAGCCGATCACGACGGTCTTGGTCTTCGATTCGATGACGGTGCGGGTCATGGGCGGTGCTTTCTACATGGAATTCTGCCCCGGACCCGATCCGGGGCCTGTCGCAACGGAGCACGATGGTCGGAAAGGCCCCACGTCAAGTGCGGGGCAGAGTGTCGTACGGCAGTCAGGCGTCCCGGTGCTCGCGCACCCAGTCGGCGGTCTTGCCGATGCCGCCCAGGGGGAAGAAGTGGACGTGGGTGATGTTGAAATCCGGGTTCGCCGCCTTGTGCCGGGCCAGATCGGTGACGAATTCGTCGGGCGTGAAGGGCAGCAGCAGCTTGGTCGCGTCCGCCGCCCGGCGTTGCAGCACGCGCAGCGACGGACCGACGCCGCAGGCGATGGCGAACTTGATCATCGTCTGGAGCTTGGCCGGTCCGGCGACGCCGATATGGATGGGCAGACGAATGCCCTCGGCCTTCAGCCGGTCGGCCCAGGCGATGACGGGTTCCGCCTCGAAGCAGAACTGCGTCGCCAGCGCCATCTCCGCATCGCTCGTTTCGCTGAACGCCTGCTTCCAGCGCAGGGCGTCCGAGACGTTGCGGTCCGACCCGTCGGGGTCGATGTCCTTGTTGCCCTCCGGGTGCCCCGCGACGTGAAGGCGCGAAAAACCCTTCCTGCCGAAGAGACCCGTCTGCAGGAGGTCCATGGAGGAGGCGAACGTCCCGTGCGGCGCGTCCACGCCGCCCGCGAGCAGCAGCGCCTGCTCGACCCCGGCCTCGCCCTGGTAGCGGTCGATCCAGTCCTCCAGCATGGCGGCGTCGGCGATGATGCGCGCGGGGAAATGCGGCATCACGTCGAACCCGTCGGCGGACAGGCGCGCGGCGGTGGCGACCATCTCCTCGATGGGCGTGCCCTCGATATGGGCGATGTAGACGCGGGTGCCGGGGGCGAGGATGGCCTTGAAATCCTCGACCTTGGCCGCCGTGCGCGGCATCACCTCGATGGAGCAGCCTTGCAGGAAGGTGGCCACCGCGCTGCGGTCGGCCTCGCTTTGGGGGACCCGGCGGTCGTCGGACCGGAACAGGGCGGAGAGAAGGGCCATGAGCTTTGCTCCCGGGTTGGAGAGGATCACGCGGCCTTGCCGCCCGCCTCGATCAGGGTCTTGAGTGTGTCGCGGTCGTATTCGGTGTCGAGCCGGGTCGCCTCGGCCTCGGCCAGCGCTTCGAGGTCGTCGCCCTCGACCGCCTGCGGCTCGCCCCGCCGCCATTCGGCGAGGTAGTCGTCCGAACCCGCCGCGCCGCTCTTCATGGCCGCGCGGTCGATCGCCTGCTCGAACCGTTCGGGCAGTTGCCGCTTGGCGGTCCTGCGCCCGGCCTTGACGATGACCTGCGCGGGCATGTCGCGCCAGTAGACGATGGTGATGGTCGGCATGACGCCCTCTTTCCCCCGAATCCCGTCCCTTCCCGCATACCTCCCGCCCGATGTGCAAGGTGGCATATCCACGACTTCGAAGGCGTGAATTGCGACAGCCACGGCGACCGTCGGGGAACCCTTAGCACATATTATGTATTTACACATAAAGAAATCCTGATATCGTTTTGCAAGTCATCAACGGAGATCATCGCCATGACCGTTTCGCCCATCGCCCTCTCCTTCGAGTTGTTCCCCGCCAAGGGGGACATGGGAAAGGCGGCCATCCGCCGATGCGTGCGGGCGCTGTCGCCGATGCGGCCCCGGTTCTTCTCGGTCACCTACGGCGCGAACGGGTCCGACCGGGAGCGCACGCTCGGCGCGATCCGGGACCTGCGCGCGGGGGAGGCGGGTGTGCCGGTAGCGGGGCACCTGACCTGCGCGGGGGCCTCGCGCGGGGTGACGATGGGAATGGCGCGGGACTACGAG
Source organism: Paracoccaceae bacterium (assembly GCA_020629115.1). Classification (GTDB taxonomy): domain Bacteria; phylum Pseudomonadota; class Alphaproteobacteria; order Rhodobacterales; family Rhodobacteraceae; genus JAHDDY01. The sequence continues at coordinate 7,612 of JAHDDY010000026.1, forward strand.
GTGGCCGGGGCGACCTGGGCCGTGGCCCTGCGCGGCGACGGCGAGGACGGCGCGGGCGGGGCCTTCGCCCCCGAGGCGGACGGCTTCGCCGATGCGCCGGAGCTGGTCGCGGCCCTACGCGGCGGGACGGGGCTGCGCATCGCGGTCGCGGGCTATCCCGAGCCGCATCCCGATTCGCGCGGGGAGGTGGCGGATATGGCGCATCTCAGGCGCAAGGTCGAGGCCGGGGCGGACGCGATCCTCACGCAGTTCTTCTTCGAGAACGACGATTTCTTCCGCTACGTCGAGGCGGTGCGCAAGGCGGGGATCGACGTGCCCGTCGTGCCCGGCATCATGCCCATACGCGATTTCGACAAGGTGGCGCGCTTCGCGCAGCGGTGCGGGGCGCGCATCCCGGCGCGGCTGGCCGAGCGGTTCGCCCTGGCCAAGGAGCGCGGCGCGACGAAGGAACTGGCCCTCGCCGTCTGCGCCGGGCAGTGCGACGATCTGCGCGAGGCGGGAGTGCGGGCCTTCCACTTCTACACGATGAACGATCCGGCCCTGACCCTGGGCACCTGTCAGGCGCTGGGCCTCGATCCGTCGCGGCCCGTGGGCGGCGGGGAGAGCGCCGAGGACGCGGCAGTCGCGGAGGCGATCCGCGCATGACGGTTTGACGACAGGGCGTTATGCGCATAGGTTCAACCTCAACGAGATAGGGCGTTCCAATCCTTTTAACGCCCGCATGACCGAAATTGCGGGGTGACGCGCGGCACGGGATGCCCGGCGCGCGCCCTCGCAGGACCTTTGGGGGACGAGCTGTGCCGCCACCGCGCGACGCACCGCCCGAGTCGTCGCCGTCCCTTTCGGGGAGTGGCGCGCGCCGGAAGACGCCGCTGGACGCCCTCGACGGGGCCAAGCGCAAGCGGGAGAGGCGGCCGCCCCGGCGACGGGGGGGTCGCTTCGACCATATCTTCGCGGCGCTCGACCTGGGCACCAACAACTGCCGCCTGCTGATCGCCCGTCCCGACGGCGACGGCTTTCGCGTGCTCGACGCCTTCTCGCGCGTGGTCCGCCTCGGCGAGGGGGTGGACCATACCAACCGCCTGAGCGACGTGGCCATGGACCGGGCCGTCGAGGCCCTGCACGTCTGCGCCGAGAAGATGAGCCGCCGGGGCGTCACCCGCGCCCGGGCCATCGCGACCGAGGCGTGCCGGCGGGCCGATAACGGGACCGAGTTCGTCGACCGGGTGCGCCGCGAGACCGGCCTTGCCCTCGACGTGATCGGCGCGGGCGAGGAGGCGCGGCTGGCGGTGGCGGGCTGCGCGCCCCTGTTCGACGCGCGCCGCGAATGCCTGCTGGTCTTCGACATCGGCGGGGGCAGTACCGAACTGGTCTGGATCGACCTCAGCCAGATGCCCCGCAACCGCCGCCGCGACATCCTGCTCGGGGTCCAGACCCGGGGCGTGGACGCCGCGCGGCTGGCGCTGGACATCAAGACCCTGGCCGCGAACGCGCACTGGACCTCGCTCCCCGTCGGCGTCGTCACCTTGGCCGAGCGGTTCAAGACGGTGGCGAACGAGCGCGAGCGGTTCGACGGGATGCGCGACCATACCATGTCGCTCATCGCCCCCTTCGCCGCGACCGGGGCCGGGGCGACCGAGGACCGGCTGATGCGGATGCAGCTCCTGGGCACGTCGGGCACCGTGACCACGCTGGCGGGCGTGCATCTCGACCTGCCGCGCTACAACCGCTCGATGGTCGACGGGCTGTGGATGCGGCGGCTGGAACTGTCGGCGCTGATCGACAACCTGCTGACGATGGACAGGGTGCAGCGGTCGATGATCCCCTGCATCGGCGACGACCGCTCCGAGCTGGTCATCTCCGGCGCGGCCATCCTGAGCGCCATCCTGCATTACTGGCCGACCGAGAAGCTGCGCGTGGCCGACCGGGGCCTGCGCGAGGGGCTGCTCTACGGCCTGATGAACCGCGAGGACGCGATGGAACGCGCGGGGAGGCAGCGATGAAGAAGCCGGCGAAGGGCGATTCGGGCCGGGGCCAGCGGCACCTGCACGAGAAGGTGAAGACCGCGAAGGGGCGCAAGCTGTCCTCCAAGCTGTGGCTGGAGCGCCAGCTCAACGACCCCTACGTCAAGCGCGCGGTGGCCGAGAACCGCCGCTCCCGCGCCGCCTTCAAGATCATGGAGATCGACGAGAAGTTCCGCTTTCTGACTCCCGGCAAGCGGGTGGTGGATCTGGGCTGCGCGCCGGGGGGCTGGTGCCAGGTCGCCGCCGAGCGGGTCAACGCGACCGGCGAGCGGGGCGGCAAGCCGCGGGGCTTCGTCCTCGGCGTCGATCTTCAGGAAGTCGACCCTATCCCCGGCGTCACGCTCATGCAGCTCGATTTCATGGCGGAGGGGGCGGACGCGGCGGTCAAGGCCGAGCTGGGCGGGCCGGCGGATATCGTCCTGTCCGACATGGCCGCGTCCTCGACCGGCCACCGCCAGACCGATCACCTGCGCATCGTCGCCCTGTGCGAGACGGCGGCCCTCTTCGCGCGCGAGACGCTGACGCCGGGCGGGGTGTTCGTGGCGAAGGTCCTGCGCGGGGGGGCGGACGCGGACCTCCTGACCATGCTCAAGCGCGACTTCACCACGGTGCGCCATTTCAAGCCCGGCGCGAGCCGCAGCGACAGCGCGGAGATCTTCGTCGTGGCGCAGGGGTTCCGGGGCGGTGCGCGCGACTGAACGGCGCGGACGCGGGCAAGCGCCTTGCAAGGCGGTGCGGCCTGTCCTACGTAGAAAATCCGATTGAAACGCTCGGCTTAACCGATACAGGGCCATCCATGACCCGTCTCTCGCTGGACAGCCTGCGCAAGACCTTCGGCGGTACCGACGCCGTGCGCGACGTGTCGATCGACATCGCGCCGGGGGAGGTGGTATGCCTGCTCGGCCCGTCGGGCTGCGGCAAGTCCACCACGCTGCGCATCGCCGCCGGGGTCGAGCGGCAGACGGCGGGGCGGGTGCTGATCGACGGGGAGGCGGTCTCGGACGAGACGCGCCACGACCCGCCGGAGAAGCGCTCCATCGGCCTGATGTTCCAGGATTTCGCCCTCTTTCCGCATCTCAGGGTGGTCGACAACGTCGCCTTCGGCCTGACCGCCCTGCCGCGCGGGGAACGGCGGGGGGTCGCGGCGGCGTATCTGGCGCGGGTGGACATGAGCGGTCACGCCGACAAGTACCCGCACGAGCTGTCGGGCGGCGAGCAGCAGCGCGTGGCGCTCGCCCGGGCGCTCGCCCCGCGCCCGCAGGTCATGCTGATGGACGAGCCGTTCTCCGGTCTCGACAACCGGCTGCGCGACGAGGTGCGCGACGCGGCGCTATCGGTGCTCAAGGCCGAGGGGTCCGCCGTGCTGCTGGTGACCCACGACCCGGAGGAGGCCCTGCGCATGGCCGACCGCATCGCCCTGATGCGGGGCGGGCGGATCGAGCAGGTGGGCGCGCCGTACCACATCTACAACAACCCCAAGGACCGGGCGGCGGCGGCGTTCTTCTCCGACCTCAACGTCATTCACGGCGTCGTGCGCTCGCGCCAGACCGACACGCCCTTCGGCCTGTTCCTGACGCCGGGGCTGGTGGACGACGCGGATGTCGAGATCGTCGTCCGGCCCCAGCACCTGCGCATCGACCTCGACGAGGGCCGCGCGCCCGAATCGACCGCCCGCACCGGCGTCGCCGCGCCCGGGACGGTGGTGCGCGCGCGCTTCATGGGGTCCGAGAGCCTGATCGAGGTGGGCATGGAGCATGACGGCTCGATCCTGCGCGCGACCGTGCCGGGGGTGTTCACGCCCGAACGGGGGCGGCGGGTCTGGCTGTCGCTGCGGCGCGAGGCGTGCCACCTGTTCCCCTGCGCGGCCCAGAGCAAGGTGCGCTCGCCCTACGTCCACGGGGACGAGGCCGCCATCCGCGACACGGCCTGAAACTGCGACCTTTCCGGGGCGGGGGGCGTTTTCCCTTTAACGGGAGCGGGCAAACCCTTATGTGTGAGCGCAACGGGACGCGCGGGCTTCGAGCCGCCGCGCGGGATCAACGCAATACGGGAGGTCATCCATGGGTGGCATCAGCATCTGGCAGCTCGCCATCGTCGGCATCCTGGTGGTGCTTCTCTTCGGCCGGGGCAAGATCTCCGAGCTGATGGGCGACGTGGCCAAGGGCATCAAGAGCTTCAAGAAGGGCATGAAGGACGACGAGGACGAGACGCTCGACACCGCGCGGACAGAGCGCGTGGTGGCGGACCGCACGGTCGCAGATCGCCCTGTGACGGATGGCCCGGCCGAGCCGATCGACGTGACGCCCCGCAAGGAGCGCGACAGCGCCTGACGCGCGTCGCCCGAGGAGCGCGTCCGCATGTTCGGCAATTTCAGCCTTCCCGAGCTTCTGGTCGTCGGCGCGCTCGCGCTGATCGTCATCGGGCCGAAGGACCTGCCCCGCATGATGCGGCAGGTGGGCCGCTTCGTCGGGCAGGCGCGCGGGCTGGCGCGGCAGTTCCAGGATTCGATGAACGACGCCGCCCGCGAAGCCGATCTGGAGGAGTTCCGCGAGGCGCGCAAGCTGCTGAAGGGCAAGTCCGGCGTGACGGACGTGCTCAACGAGACGGTCGGGCTGGACGAGAAGCCGGACAGGCCGCCGAAGCCGAAAAGCCCCGTCCTCTCCGCCGAGGAGATGAGGGAGCGGGCCGAGGAATCGGGTTTCGGCCCCGCCGCCCTGGCTGAACGCAAGGCTGCCGAGGAGGCGGCGCAGGTCGCGGCGAGCGACCCGCCCCCGCCCCCGCCGCCCGCCGACGGGCAGCCCCCCCGGACCGCCGACGCGAAATCCGGCTGAACCGGGATCATCGACCATGACGGACGACCATATCGACGCCTCGAAGGCCCCGCTCATCGAGCACCTTTCCGAGCTGCGCGACCGACTGATAAAATCCTTCATCGGCCTGGCCGTGGCCTTCGTCGTCTGCATCGTCTTCCGCAACGAGATCGTCGATTTCCTGTCCTACCCCCTGCTGCGCATCCGGCCCGACGCCGAACTGATCGTGCTGTCGCCGCAGGAGCTGTTCTTCACGGTCATCAACATCGCGCTGTGGGGGGCGTTCTTCCTCGCCTTCCCGGTGATCGCGGCGCAGGTATGGGGCTTCGTCGCGCCGGGCCTCTACAAGAACGAGCAGGGCGCGTTCCTGCCCTTCCTGATCGCGACGCCGTTCCTGTTCTTCCTGGGGGCCTCGCTCGCCTATTTCGTCGTCATCCCGCTGGCGCTCGACTGGCTCATCAACTTCGCCGAGGCGGAGAAGAACATCTCCGTCGAGACGAGCTATTCGGTGAAGCAGTTCATCGGCTTCATCAAGACGCTGCTCTTCGCCTTCGGGGTCAGCTTCCAGTTGCCCGTCCTGCTGACGCTGCTCGGCAAGGCCGGGATCGTGACGGCGGACGGCCTGCGCGAATGGCGCAAGTACGCCATCGTCGGCATCGCCTTCATGGCCATGATCCTCACCCCGCCCGACCCCATCAGCCAGCTCGCGCTCGGCGTGCCGACCTACCTGCTCTACGAGATATCCATCCATCTCGTCGCGATGCTCGAACGCAAGGAGAAGAAGCGCCGCAGGGATCTGGGGTTGGACGACGACGACGAGGATGACGCGACGTGAACGAGGATGCGCTGATCCGCATCGCCGAGGCGCTGGAGCGGATTTCGCCGCCCCCCGCGCCGCCCCCCGATTTCGAGGCGGTGGCGGCGTGGGTCTGGCATCCGGGGGAGACGCCCGCGCGGGATGCGCTCGCCCCGGTGGCGGCGGTGAACCGGGTCGACCTGGACCTGCTGCAGGGCATCGACCGGGCGCGCGATACCCTGCTCGACAACACCCGCCGCTTCGCGAACGGCCTGCCGGCGAACAATGCCCTCCTGTGGGGCGCGCGGGGGATGGGCAAGTCTTCGCTGGTGAAGGCCGCGCACGCGGCGGTGAACGCCGAGGGCGCGCGATTGCTGCTGGTCGAGGTGCTGCGCGACGACATTCCCACCCTGCACCGCCTGCTCGCCATCGTGCGCGCCACGCCAGAGCGGCGCTTCTTGATGTTCTGCGACGACCTCAGCTTCGACTGGGACGACACGCATTACAAGTCGCTCAAGGCCGCGCTCGACGGGGGGGTCGAGGGGCGGCCCGCGAACGCGCTGTTCTACGCCACCTCCAACCGCCGCCACCTCATGCCCCGCGACATGATCGAGAACGAGCAGCGTGTGGGCATCAATCCGGGCGAGGCGACGGAGGAGAAGGTCTCGCTGTCCGACCGCTTCGGCCTGTGGCTGGGCTTCCACCCTTGCGACCAGGGCGAGTTCCTGGCCATGATCCGCCGCTACTGCGACGCCTACGGCATCGGGATCGACGAGAAGACCCTGCGCGCGGAAGCCATCGAATGGCGGCAGACGCGCGGCGCACTCTCGGGCCGCGTGGCGTGGCAGTTCGTGCAGGACCTGGCCGGGCGGCGCGGCGTGCCGCTGAGGAGAGCGTGATGCCCCAGATCATCCCCGCCATCGCCGAGGACGGCAGCCTCTACAGGATCGAGAAGATGGAGGCGCACCGGCGGGGCGTGCTGCATCTGGCGATATCGGTCTTCGTCTTCGACGGGGACGTCATGCTGGTGCAGCGGCGGGCGGCGTCGAAATACCATTGCCCCGGCCAATGGGCCAATGCCTGCTGCTCGCATCCGCACTGGGAGGAGAGCGCCGCCGACGCCGCCGCGCGCCGCCTGCGCGAGGAGCTGGGCTGCACCCTGCCCCTGCACGACAGGGGAGAGACGACGTATCGCGCGGATGTCGGCGGCGGATTGTGGGAGCACGAGCGGGTGACGCTGTTCCGGGGCGACATCGCGCGCGGCGACCTCGCCTTCGACCCGAACCCCGACGAGGTGTCGGAGGTGCGCTGGGCGAGCGTCGATGCCCTGCGCGCGGAAGCGGCCCGCGCCCCCGAGACCATCACCCCCTGGTTCCGCATCTATCTGGAACGGTGGGAGGGGCTGGGCGTCGCGTAGCCACCGCCGGGCGCTGGACCCGGCGATGGCCTCGTCGGCCGGTCGCCTATCGCAGCCGCGACATCAGCGCTTCCGCGTCGCCCCGCGCCTCGAAGGCGCCGCTGTTGTCGAGAACCCCGGTCAGGACGGTGCGCGCTTCGGTGCCCCGGCCCGCCTTCGAGAGGGCGACCGCATAGTGGTAGCCGATCTCCGGGTTGTCCGGTGCCATGCGCACGGCACGCGACAGAAGGGCGAGGCCCTGCTCCAGCTTGCCGTATTCCACCAGCATCCAGCCGTAGGTATCGGCCACCTCAGGCGAGCCGCCCGCCGCCTGGAAGGCGCGCTCGGCGTAGTCGAGGGCGTCGGGCTTGTCCGCACGGTGGCGCAGCCAGGCGTAGTTGTTGAGCGCGACCGGGTTGGTCGGCTCCAGCTTGAGGAAGTCGCCGTAGATCGTCTCGGCCTCGGCGTAGTTCTCCCGCTCCATCATCGCGGTGGCGTAGGCGATGAGCGCGCCCCGGTCGCGGGGATTGCTCTCGATCCAGGCGCGCAGGCCGTCGCGGGCGGCGTCCATCCGCCCCGCCCGGACCCGCGCGCCGTAGAGCGCGACGGCGAGGCGGCCGTCGGGGGCGCGGGCGAAGGCCTGTTCGAGCACCTGCACGCCGACGACGGGCTGGTTCATCTCGGCGGCCGCGCTGGCCAGCAGGCGGGCGGCGGCACCGGGATCGGTGCGGGCGATGGTCTGGGCCGCCTCCTGCGCGACCGCGGCGTCGCGCCGCTCGATGGCCAGCGTCGCCATGGTCCCGGCGAGCGCCGTATCGCTCGGCCAGCGGCGCAGTCCCGCGCGCAGGGCGTCGTAGGCATCGGGCGCGCGGTTCGCCAGCGCCAGCGCCTCGGCGCGGATGATGACGGCGCGGGGCGAATCGGGCGCGCGGGCCGCGAGGCGGTCGGCGGCGGCGATGGCCTCCGCCCCCGCGCGGGCGTCGATCATCGACAGGGCGGCGAAGGACAGGTCCCCCAGCGCGGCGTCGGGCATGGACGACAGGCGCGTCGCCTCGCGCACCGCCTCGGCCCGGCGGTCGTCGAGCAGCAGCGCCCCGATGAGGGATTTCGAGATATCCGTCGAGTCGGGGGCACGGCGCGCGCCTTCCTGAAGCACGGCAATGCCTTCGGATTCGCGGCCCGCGCGGTCGAGGGTGCGGGCGAGGCGCAGGGTCAGGAATTCGCTGCCGGGCCGGGCCGCGAGCAGGTCCTGCAGGCGGGAGACGGTCTGGCGCGGGGCGGTGTCGAGCTGTTCCTGCGCCACATGGGCGGCGATCAGTTCCGGGTCGGCGGCGAGCGCCCGGTCGAGGTTGGCGCGCGCGGCGTCGATATCGCCCCGGGCCGCCGCGATGCCGCCGCGCAGGGCCAGCACCCGCGCGGACCCCTGCATCCGCGCGTCGAGCGCGTCGACCACCTTCTCGGCGGCGTCCACGTCGTCGTTGGAGAGCGCGTCGCCCGCCTTGAGCACCGCGAGGCGCAGCGCGTCGCCGCCCTCTCCCGCGCCCGGCTCCAGCAGCGCGAGCGCCGTGGTGGCGTTGCGCCGCTCCGCCGCGTTGCCGCTTTCCAGGATGGCGGCGAACTGCGCGCGGGCGTCGTCGTAGCGGTCGAGCGCCAGATACGCGCTCGCCAGCCGCCGCCGCGTGCCGGTATCGTCCGGACTGCGGGCCAGCAGCTTTTCGAGGATGTCGGCGGCGTTGCTGGGCTGACCCATGCGCATGCGCACCGTGGCCAGCGCGCGCCGGGCGTCGAGATTGCCGGGCTGCATCGCGATGTACCGCTGGAAGAGCGAGTCCGCCTGCCCGTACTGTCCCGTCTCCGTCTTGATGAGCGCGCCGAGCAGGACCGCCGGGGCGAAGCGGTCGAAGCTGCGCTGCAGATGGGTGAAGTTGTTGTTCGCGGTGTCGTAGTCGCCCTCGGCGAAGGCGATGGCCGCCTTCAGGTAATGCACGATGGGCGTGCCGGGGCTGAGCCGTTCCACCTCGTCCGCGTCGGCCTTGGCGCGGGCCATGTCGCCGTTCGCCAGCGAGGCGCGGGCGCGGGAGATGAGCGGGCCGGTATCGCCGGGCTGGAGGGCGACGGCCTTGTCGAAGGAGTAGAAGGCCGCGTGCTTGTCGCCCGTGGCCAGCGAGACCTCGCCGCGCAGGATCCAGCCCGGCGCGTAGTCGGGCAGGCCCTTGACGATCTCGTCCACCTTGTCGACCGCGCGGACGTAGTCGCGCCGGGCGACGAACACCCGGGCGAGGCCGAAATGCCCCTCGACCCGACTCGAATCGAGGGCGAGGATTTCCCGGTGCGCCGCCTCGGCCTCGTCCAGCCGGTCGAGCGCGATGAGGGCCGAGCCGCGGATGACCATCTTCTGCACCGTCAGGTCGGTGGTCGCCGCGCTTCCCGCCGCGACGCTCAGCGCCTTGGTCGGGTCGCCCCGCTGGAGGGCCAGCTCGCCCAGCAGGATGGCGCTCTCGTCGGTGGGGGCGAGGCGGTGGGCGCGGCCGATCTCCTTGTCCGCCGTCTCCAGATCGCCCCCCGCGAGCGCGATCTTGCCGAGCAGGAGCCGGGCCGGCACGTGGTCGGGGTTGTCGCGCAGCACGTTCTTCAGCTCGATGGTCGCGTCGCGCGGCTTGCCCGCCTCGAAGGAGCGCACGGCGCGGGTATAGGTCTCGTGCACGGCGGCACTGTCGGCCTTCGCCAGCGCGGCAATGGGGGTGAGCGCGGCCCCGCCGCCGAGGGCGAGGGCGAGGGCGAGACTGGCGGTCAGGGTGTGACGACGCGGCATGGGCGGCTCCGGGTGGGGGATGGGACGGTTCTTCGCTCGCACCATGCCCCAACGAGGTTGACCCGATCTTAAGCCGCCCGATCGAGTTTTACCGTTCCGTGAGTACGTGCCAGAAAGCCGTCGAGCATCAGCACCGCCCAGAGCGCCCGGCTCGTATCGGCGCGGCCCGTGCGCTGCGCCTGCCACAGGCCGTCCAGCGCCGTCCGGTCGATCAGCCCCGCCTCCAGCACCGCCGAATCGCGCGTCAGCGCCTGCATCCGCGCGGCGAAGCGCCCGGTCATCCAGCCGCCGATGGGGGCGACGAAGCCGCGCTTGCGGGCGTCGAGGATATCGCCGGGGACATGCGCGCGCAGGGCGGCCTTCAGCACGCGCTTGCCGGTCAGGCCGTCGAGCTTGAGGTTGGTGGGCAGGCGGGCGGCCCAGCGGGCGAGGTCGATATCCAGCAGCGGATTGCGCACCTCGATCCCGGCGGCCATGCTCGCGCGGTCCACCTTCACCAGCATCCGCCCCGGCAGCCAGGTCATCAGGTCGACGTATTGCGCCCGGGCGAGGGGGTCGTCGGTCTCGGCCCGGGCCGCATGGGCGCGCAGCAGGTCGGCGGTGGAATAGGCGTCGATTCGCGCGTCCGCCCCGAGCAGCCCGTCGCGCTCGCCCTCGCGCATCAGGGCGGTGGCGCGGAACAGGCCGCCCATCGCATCGGTGGCCAGCGCTTCGAGCGTCGATTTCGCGCGCAGGGCCCTGGGCGCGTTCGGCAAGGCCGGATAGGCGCGGGACAGCGGCCCGAACAGGCCCCGCCCCGCCCAGCCGGGCAGGCGCGCTTTCAGCCGCTCCTCGGCGAGGTGATAGGGATAGCGCCGGTATCCGGCGAAGATCTCGTCCCCCCCATCCCCCGACAGGGCGACCTTCACGTGCCGCGAGGCCATGCGGCACAGGTGCAGCGTCGGCAGGGCGGAGGCATCGGCGAACGGCTCGCCATAGGCGGCGTCCAGCGTGCCGGTATCGGCCATCGCGTCCGCGGTCACGCGCTCGACGTGGTGGCGCGCGCCATGGCGTTCGGCGACCCGCGCGGCGAGGTCCGTCTCGTCCAGCGCCGGATCGTTGAAGCCCATGGTGCAGGCATCCAGCCCCGACCCGCGAAGATCGCTCGCGATGGCCAGCATCGCCGCGCTGTCCACGCCCCCCGACAGGAACGCGCCGAGGGGCACGTCCGCCACCAGCCGCTTGGCCACCGCCGAGCGCAGGAGGGGCGTCAGTTGCTCGACCGCCTCGCCCTCGTCCATGCGCCCCTCGGGATGCACGCGGATCGACCAGTAGCGGCGGGGCGTGGGCACGGGCGCGCCCCGGTCGAGGCGCAGGACATGCGCGGGGGGCAGCTTCTCGATGCCGTCGAGGAGGGATTTCGGCTCCGGCACGTAGCCGAGCGCGAGATAGTCGGCCAGCGCGTCCCGGCGCACGGGCGGCACGGTGTCCATCCCCGCCAGCACCGCGTCGAGGTCCGACCCGAAGAGCAGCTCGCCGGACGGGCGACGCGCGTGGAAGAGCGGCTTCTTGCCCCATCGGTCGCGCATCAGGAACAGGCTCTCGCGGTCCGCGTCCCAGATCGCGGTGGCGAAGAACCCGTCGAGCCGCTCGACCATCCCCTCGCCCCAGACGCGCCAGCCGTGGAGCAGGACCTCCGTGTCGCAATCGCTGACGAAGGCCGCGCCCTGCGCCTCCAGTTCCGCGCGCAGGGCGCGGAAGTTGTAGATCATGCCGTTGAAGACCAGCGCGATGCGCCCGTCCGCCGAGACGAAGGGCTGCTCGCCGCCCTCGGGGTCGATGATGGCGAGGCGGCGATGGCCGAGGGCGACGCCGGGGGCGTGCCAATGGCCTTCGCCGTCCGGCCCGCGCCGGGCGATGGCATCGGTCATCGCGCGCAGGCGGGCGGGGGCGATGTCGCGCCGTCCCGTCAGGTCGACGACGCCCGCGATGCCGCACATCAGTCGAGCATCCCGGCCACCGGCCCCGCATCGGCGAGGAACGCCTCCATCGCCGCGACCGCCGCCGCGCGCTGACCGGGCCGGTCGTACCGGACGGACAGGGCGAGCGCGGCGGCCTGCACCGGCCCGCCCGTCAGCCGCGCGCGCAGCCCGGCCAGCTTGGCGGCCTTCGGGTCGGCGGTGAACGTCCCGCCCGTCAGCACCCACGACGCGACGAGGCGGGAGGAGAAGGTCGTCCCGGTCTCGTTCCGCGTGAAGGCGGTCAGCCGGTCGCGCCGGGCGGGGGAGGGCAGGCCGGTCGCGCCGGTATCGAGCGCCAGCGTCCCGATGCCCGCCCGCTTCCAGATCGTGTCGTCGTCGTAGCGGTTCGACCAGTGCAGCGCCTCGGCCCCGTCGCGCTGGTGGGTATAGGCGGCGAGGTGCAGGTCGACGGTGTGGGTGCCGTCCGTCAGGCGCAGGGCCTCCACCCGGTCGGCGCTCCCGAAGCGGGGCACCCAGCGGTCGGGGGCCTCCCCGTCGGTCGGGACGACCGTCCAGCCGCCGGGCACGATCCGCGCGGCGATCTCGGTCGGCAGGGGCGCGGCGGCGGGGACGGTCAGCGCGGCGAGCGCCGGGCCGCCGGACAGGATCAGCGCGCCCGCGACGATGGCCGCGAAGCCGCCGCGCGGGGCCGTCCGGATGGTCTCGACCGGCGGTCCGCCCGCCGGGTCCTCGATGCGCCGGTCCGCGAAGCGCCCGCCGACCCAGAGCATCAGCACCATCACGAGGGAGAAGAACAGCCAGCCGTAGACCAGATGATCCACCCCCACCGCCAGCGCGTTGTCCGTCATGTGCGCCAGCAGCATGATGCCGTAGGCGCGCAGGCAGTTGGCGCCGACCGGGATGGCCACGGCGAGGAACAGGAACAAGGCCCATTTCCACGCCCGGTCATAGCTGAAATAGGAGAAGAGGACCGCGACGAAGATGTTGGCGATGAGGAAGCGGATGCCCGCGCAGGCCTCGGCCACCTCCCAGAGGCCGGAGGGAAGCTCGATCATCAGTCCCTCGCGGTAGACCGGGATGCCGGTCAGTTGCAGCAGCCAGACGGACACGTCCGCCGTCAGTTCCTGCAACCCCGGAATGAGGAAGTCGCCGACCGGGACCATGAAGGCGAGGAAGAGGACGGGAAAGCGGAACCGCCGGGCGAAATCCCAGCCCAGCGCCAGCGGCACCAGCGCCATCAGCGCGCCGACGAAGCCGACATGGCGCAGGAGGTTCACCCCCGACACCTCGCCCAGGAACCCGATGACGGCGAATCCCGCCAGCGGCACCAGTGCCCCGAGCGCGGGGGCGAGCGGCAGGTCCGCCATCTCCTCCCGCCGCCGCCAGACGAGCCACGCGGCGATGGGCGCGACGAGGAAGCCGTGGTTGTAGGTCGTCGTGTTCCACCAGATGTCGACCAGGCTCGCCAGCGTGCCGGCCTGCGCCGCGCACAGGATCGCCACCAGCGCGGCGAGGCGCAGGAGGGGGGCGGTCAGGGGCCGGGCATCCGCCCCGGCGAGGGTGTCGAAGTCGGTCGTGGTCATGCGGCGCTCCGTTCGCGGGTGGCCGGGTCGGCGCGGTCGATGATCCGCTCCAGCGTCTCGATCCGGGCCGCCCAGCTGTACTCGTCCTCGATCATCCGCCGCGCCGCCGCCGCCATGGCGTCGGCCTTGGCCGGATCGTCGAGTAGCTCGCCGATGGCGGTCGCAAATTCCGCGCCGCTTCCGGCCACGCTCACGGAGATGTCAGGGACCGCGCCGATGCCGTCGAGGGCCGCCGCGCTGGTGACGACCGGCAGGCGCGCGGCCATGGCCTCCAGCACCTTGTTCTGCACCCCCCGCGCCAGTTGCAGCGGTGCGACGGCGAGGGCGGCGTGGACGAGATAGGGCTTCATGTCCGGCACGCGCCCCGTCACCTCGATATCATCCGAGGCGAGCGCGCGTACCTCGCGCGCGGGGTTCGATCCGGCGATAACGAAGACCACCCCCCGCCCCGCCGCGCGCAGGCGCGGCATGGCCTCGCGGGCGAACCAGGTCACGGCGTCGACGTTGGGGGCGTAGTCCATCGCGCCGGTGAAGATGATGCGCGCGCGTCCGTCATGGGGGTAGGGCGAGGGCAGGGAGCACGCATCCTCCCACCCCTCCAGCGCGACCCCGTTGCCGACGGCGTGGACGCGCTCGGTGATGCCCGTGACCCGCCCGAACAGCGCCGCCTCGTTCTCGGTCACCAGAAGGCTGGCATCGGCCCGCGCGGCCAGCCGCCGCTCCGCCTCGCGCATGAGCGCGGCCTCGCGGGCGTAGACCCGGCCCATCACGCCGCCCTCGCTCTCGCCCATCGCGCGCCATTTCTCGGAATCGACATCCACGAAATCGACCACGAGCGGGCCGTGGGTCCCGTTGACGGCGGACAGGTACGGCGCGGTGCCGCTGGAATAGAGCATCACCGTGTCGAAGCGGTCCATCAGCGTGACCTGCCGCACCCAGTCCATCATCGAGCGGTGGCGGAAATAGGCGAAGGAGACCGGCTCGCGCCGCGCGATGGCCTCCACCGCCGCCCGCCTGCGCGACCGCCCACGCCCGTCCGCGATGTGGACCCGGGCGCACAGGGCGTCGAGCGCGTGGCGGTGCTGCCAGTCGTCGGGGTCGTCCACCGGCGCGCCGAGGAACACGTCGTAGCGCTCGGCCAGCCCCTCGATCAGGTGATACGCGCGCAGCTTCTCGCCCTTGTGGGGCGGGTAGGGGATGCGGTGGGCGAGAAAGAGGAGCTTCGGTTTCGCCATGGTGCCTATCCCAGTTGCCGCGCCAGATACGGGCCGAGGCGCTTGGTCAGGCCGAAGGGCATCGCCTGCCAGACCTTCACGAAGCGCGCGTATTTCGGATTGTTCGGGTTCACGTCCGGCATCGCGGCCGCGCGGATCAGGTGGTACTGGTAGGCGAGCGGCACGCCCTCGAAGCCCCAGTGCTTCTTGTAGTCCGCCGCGCCCGTGCCGATCTTCGAGCGCCCGAAGTCGAAATGCCCGATGCCGCGCCCGGCGGCGCGGTCCATCAGGTCCCAGTAGACGTGATCGAAGGCGTGCAGCTTTCGCGCCTCCGCCGCCGCGCCGACGTAGTAGGGGTAGACGCAATCCTTGAACCACAGGGTCATCAGCGCGACCACCGGCCCGTCGGGCGCATTCACCGTGGATATCTCGCAATCCTCGCCGAAGGCGTCCTTGAGCGCGGCGTACCAGCGCAGCGGCAGGACGGGCGTGCCCAGCGCGTGCAGGTTGCGGGCGTAGAGGTCGTGGAACAGGGCAACGGGCGCGTCGGTCTCCACCTTGAACCCGGCCTTGATCCCCTTACGCACGTCCGCGCGCTTCTTGCGGGGGATGGCCTTGAGCCGCTCGTCCGGGTCGGCGAGGAGCGGGGCGCGGTAGCCCGCATAGGTCGCGTCCTTCGTCGGCCAGCCCTCGAACAGCGCCCGGTCGCCGCGCAGTTCCAGGCAGTCGACCCCGCGCGCCTCGCCCATCGCGATGGCTTCCTGCGCCAGCGCCTCCGCGACCGTCCCGTTCATCGCGAGGATGCCGCCGCCGACGGAGAATCCCGTCGAGACGAGGGCGTTGCCGAAGAGCGGGGTCTTGAGGTGCACCAGCGGCAGGATGCCGACCACCGTGCCGCCCTCGCGCGCCAGCAGGTAGGGCGTGTCGTAGCCCAGCCCGGCGGCGACCGCGTCGCGCCACGCCAGCGCGTGGAACGGCGTCGCGTCCGGGTGGAGGGCGACGAAGCCCTCCCAGTCCGCCTCGTCAGCCGGCGAGAGCGGCGTCACCGTCGGCGCGGCCGTCTCCATCGCCGCGCCATGCATCGTCGAGCCATCCATGATACGCCTCGTCCATCCGGGTCCAGGGGCCACTCCCGACCAGCCGGCGCAGCTTGCCCTCGCAACGCGCCAGCCCGACCGTGTGGCGGAACCGCGACTTTAGGGGCGCGTCCTTAATGCGAGGTTGTCCCGGGTCGACCTCCCAGGGGTGAAGGTAGAAGTTCGGCGGCACCGCCTCGCCCCGCATCCGCGCCATGGCGAGGCGGGTGAGCGCGAGCGGGAACAGGCGGAAGAACCCGCCTCCCGCCGCCGGCACGCGCCGACCGCGCCAGAGCAGCGTGGTCACGGGAATCTCCAGCATGCCCGCGCTCGGCTCCCGGAACGGGTGGCGCGGGGCGTCGGGGTCGCCGTAGAGATCGTGGTCGATGGGGTGCGAGCTGGAGGAATAGGCGTATCCGGCCTCCGCGAGCGCCTCGTAGGCCCAGGGGCTGCGCGCGTCGATGGAGAAGCTGGGCGCGCGGTAGCCGCGCACCGATGCGCCGCCCGTATCCTCCAGCGTCAGCCGGGAGCGGCGCACATCCTCGAAGAAGGCGTCGCGGGACTGGTCGAAGACGGCGCGATGCGCCTGTCCGTGGCTCGCCAGCTCGTGCCCCGCCTCCACGATGCGGCGGACGAGGGCGGGGTGGGCATCCGCCACGCAGCCGAGCGTGAAGAACGTGCCGTGCACGCCGGCGTCGTCGAAGATCCGGAGGATGCGGTCGGTACTGGCCTCGACCCGGCTCTCGTGCCGGTGCCAGTCGGCCCGGTCGATGACGCCCGCGAAGGCGTGGACGTGAAAATGCTCCTCCACGTCGATGGTGAGGGCGCCGGGCATATGGGTGGCGGGAAGGGTCATGTCGATACGCTGTCGATCGGTAAATCTCCCGTCCCCGGCGAAGACCGGGGACCTCGATGGTCAACGCGCTGTTCCGCGAGGCTCCCGCGTGCCTCGCGCAGCGACTCCGCCGGGAGCGGGGAAAATGTCGAAAGGATCACCCGTGGCGGCGCTGCTCGAAGTCGTCCCCGGGATGGACGGCCTCGGCCTCGTCGCCGCCATAGGCCTTCATGGCCAGGTCGATCAGCTCGTGGATCGCCTCGTCATGCTCGGTCGAGCGGTCCTCCAGCGCCTCGATGCGGCGGGCGAGGACGCTCAGCGCGCGCTCGATCCGGTCGAGCCGCTCGTCGGAGGCCGCGCCGCCCGATGCCGGAGCGGCCCGGCGCGGTGCCGCCGCCGCCGCGGGGGCCGGTTCCTCGATATCGGCGTGGATATCCTCGTTCTGCTGGTCCTCGATCACCGTCTCGACCATCGCGAGGTCGATCTCGGTCGCCTCCTCCAGCGCCGCGAACATCATGATGCGGTTGGCCAGGGTGTTGATGAGACGCGGTACGCCGCCCGTCTGGTCGTAGATGCGCCCGAAGGCGTCGGGCGAGAAGGCGGGGTTGCCCTGCCAGCCGACCATCTCCAGCCGGTGGCGGATGTACTCCTCCGTCTCCTCCTCGCTCATGGAGGCGAGCTTGTAGGAGGCCATGATCCGCTGCTGGAGCTGCGCCAGATCCTTGTGCGCAAGGGTCTGGAGGAACTGCGGCTGGCCGAGCAGGAAGCTCTGGAAGAGCGGCTGCCCGCCGACGTTGAAGTTCGAGAGCATGCGCAGCTCTTCGAGCGCGCGCAGCGGCATGTTCTGCGCCTCGTCCACCACCAGCAGCACCCGGCGGCCCATCTGGTTCTGCGCGATGAGGAATTCCTCGAAGGCGCTGATGAGATCCGCCTTGTCGCGGGTGTCCACGTCGATCTCGAAGGCGTTGCAGATGAGGCGGATGCAGTCGTCCGCATCCACCTGCGTATTCCCGATCTGGGCCGCGACGATGTCGTTCTCGTCCAGCTCCGAGAAGAGCTGTCCCACGAGGGTCGACTTGCCGGTGCCGACCCCGCCGGTGATGACGATGAAACCCTCGCCCTGGTAGAGGCCGTACTTGAGGTACGACATCGCCTTCCGATGACCCTCGGACCCGAAGAAGAAGCGCGAATCCGGGGTCAGACGGAAGGGATTGGCCGCGAGGCCGTAGAATTCTTCGTACATGTCGTCACCCTCGGTGACGGCCCTCGACGGGCCGCGTGCGTTCAGAAGCTTGCGGTGACGCCGACCGTGCCGGCGTTCTCCTTGAACTCATCGAGGGAATCATCCGCGAATCGTTCCGTGTATGTGTATCGCCCGAAAACATTGACAATTTCGGTAAGCTGGTAGTTCAGCCCCACTCCGAGCGAAAGCGTGTCGAAATCGTCGATGCTCGACCCGTCGACCGCGAAGCGGCTGTAGCCCGCGCCCAGCTCGCCCGACAGGCGGTTGGTGAGCGCGCGGGTCAGGCCGAGATTGGCCGAGACGACCGTCTCGTCCTCGAACACGCCGCCGAAATCGCGCTTCACGCCGGTCACGCCCGCCGTCCAGCCGGTCTTGCCGAGCGAGCCGGCGGCACTGGCCTGGACGGTGTCGACCACGGCATCCTCGTTCTGGATGGCGAAGGTGGGGGCGAGGTTGTTCTGGATGCCCTGCTCCAGCGCCGCCTGCAGCGCCTCGTCGTCGTCGAAGTTGGAGAACTGCACCCCGCGCCGCGCCGCGACGTTGAGCTGGAGGTTGCGCCGCGCCGCGTAGCTGAGCGCCGCGCCGTAATCCACGCCGCCGTAGCGATAGCCCGCGAAGACCTGCGACGAGAGGCGCTCGTTCGGCTGGTAGCGCAGGCCGGCATTGCCGTAGACCCCGGCGAAGTCGTCCGACACGCCTTCGGAGAAATGGTCGTAGCCCGCGTTCCCGGTGACGGCCAGCGTGCGCGAGATCGGCACGTCCACGCTGACGTAGGAGGTCCAGCGGTCCAAGTCCTCGCCGTCGCCCTCGGGAGTGTAGCGTTCGAATTCCGTCTGTGCGGCCCAGCCGAGACGGCGGAACTTGCGCGGATCGGAGGAGAGGCCCGCCGACAGGGTCTGCGAATAGCCGCCCTCGACATCGTCGTCGTCGTAATACTCGCCGCGCAGGGTGTAGCGCAGCTCCGCATTGGCCCAGCCGCCAAGGTTCCGGCGCAGCGCCGGGCTGACGTAGCCGTAGAAGGCGCGGCTGCGGTCGTCGGCGTTGGCGACCGGGTTGCCGGAGAAGCGGTCGTCGGAGGTGACGTACACTTCCGAGACACCTGCCCCGAAATCGACCGACAGGAGGTTGGGCACGACCGATGCCGACCATCCCGTGCTCAGCGCATGGCGCAGGCCGTCCTCGTTGGTATCGTTCAGGTACGTGTCGTAGCTGGCCGCATAGGAGAGCGTGCCGGACAGGCGGTCGCTGCGGATGCCGACATCGACCCCGGCGGTCGCCGTCAGGATCGTCTCGTCCTCCTCGAACCCGTCGGGCGCGAGGTCCACGTTGTCCGTATAGGTGACCGATCCCTGCACGTAGGGCGTGACCTCGGTGGTCCAGCGGCCCCGGCGGGCGGTCGTCGTCTCGCCGCGCGCGGCGGGCGCGGGGGTGGCCCCGTAGGCGCCGTAGGCACCGACGGGCGTGATCGCCCCGCCCTGGGACACCGCCCCGTAGGCATCGTCCGTAACCGGGATTCCGCTGGTGGCGTAGCCCCCCGAGTAGATGCGCTCGCCCGTCGTCTGGGCGACCAGCGCGGTCGAGGCGGCGGCTATGACGACGGCGCTGCCTGCGGCCAGAAGCTTGGTACGGGCAGACAGACGGCTAGGCTTGGTTGTATGCTTCATAATAGCTTCCGAATTGTTCGGTGCGATTCCCGACTGTCGTCTTGTTGAGCACCAGGTTGACGTTCTGGTCCGTCACAAGCAAATCCAGTGCCGAGTCGACGGCACTGCGCGAAGTTCTTTCGGCATCGACCACCATGACGACCTGTCCGGCATGCTCGGCGAGGGCCACCGGCTCGGTGCTGGCGAGGAGGGGCGGGGCGTCGAAGATGATGATGCGGTCGTTGTAGCGGGTGGCCATGTCCGCCACGAGCGTCTCCATTCGCTCGCCCCCGAACAGGTCGGTCGCGGAGGCGACCATCGCGCCGGCGGCGAGGTAGGTGAGCGGATGCTCGTGCTCGCGCAGCATGACCTCCGGCAACAGCGAGTCGTCGTCGAGCAACAGGTCGGTGAGGCCGGGCAGGTCGTTGCGCAGGCCCAGGATCTTCGACATGGAGGGCCGGGCCACGTCCCCGTCGACCAGCAGCACGTTCAGCCCCTCGTCGAAGATGATCGACAGCGCCAGGTTCATCGCGACGAAGCTCTTGCCCTCGCTGGGTCGGGCGCTGGTGACGACGATGACGTGGTTGCGGTCCTCCCGCCCCTCCTTCTTGCGCGCCGAGAGCGACATGCGCTGCATCAGGCGGCGCTTGATGAGGCGGAATTCCTCGGAGATGCGCGAGCGGCGGACCTTGGGCGTGATGAAGCCGAACTTCTCCAGCCGCTTGTGGTCGAAGGCGAACTCGCGGCTGCGCGCGGAGGGGTCCTGCGGTTCCGGCGCGGCCTTCGCCGCCGGGGCGGGCTTCGGCGCGACGGGGGCCTTCGCTTTCGCCTTCGTTTCCGCCTTTCGGATCGGAATCGGGGCTTTCGGCGCGTCCTCGCTTGCATGGTCGCGTTCCCAGGCCTCGATGTCGTGATCCACCGCCTGCGCCTTGCGAGACGGTTTTCCGGGGCCGGGAGCGAGGCGGCCCGGTTGGGCCGGGCGCGTGGATCGCTCGTTCTGTATCGCGGTCACGCGATCAATGATGCTCATGGACGGTTTCTCCCGCGTCGGTCGCGGCGGCCCGGTGGCGCGCCGCCCGCTGGTATGGTCTCGGATCAGCCGAAGAGGCCGCGGATGGATTGCAGCGCGCCGCCCACGTTGGGTCGCCAGAGCGAGACGTGGTAGCGGTACGTGACCCAGGCGAAGATCGTGACGAGGGCCGCGACGATGGCGAGATAGGCGAGGTTGCCCGCCAGGGTGCGCGTGCGCTGCCCCGCCGTGCCGATCATCGAGATGCCGCCCAGGACAGGCAGGTCGAAGGAATTCTTCATGTGCGAGATGGTCGGCATGTTGTCGGCCATCTGGATGCGCATGAAGGCCGCGCCGACGCCCGCGCCGACCGCCATCAGCCCCGCCCCGAGGAACAGGATCAATCGGTTCGGTCCGGCGGGCGTCACGGAGACCTGCGGCGGCTCGATCACGCGGAACTCGACGAGATTCTGGCGGTTCGGGTCGCCGATGGCGATGAGCTTCTCCAGCCGCGCGCGGTGACGCTCGGTCTCGGCGGCGTACTTGCCGCGCTCGCTTTCGAGCTTCTTGTAGTTTTGCAGGATCTCCGGCTGGCGGGCGAGGGTGGCCTGGAGCTGCGGGATATCGTTGCGCAGTTCGGCAATCTTGGCCTCCGTGACGGTCAGGCGGTTCCGGCGCTGGTCGATCTGGAGTCGCAGGTCGGCGATGGCCGGGTTGGGACCGTAGATCTCGCGGGGCGGGGTCTGCTCGACCGGGCGGTTGCTCTCGATCTGCCACTGCCGGTACTCGGCGTCGATCTGCGCGTTGTGGGCGATGGCGGCCTGGATGCGCTGCTGGAGCGCGGCGCTCGCCGCCTGGGCGGCGGCCTGCATCTGCGACAGCTGCGCCTGCACGTTGGCGGCCCGCGCCTGGGCGGCGGCGACGTCCGGGTGCTGCGGCGTCAGGCGCTGCAGAAGCTGGTTGACCTCGCCCTGGACGGCGCTCGCCTGGGCCTGGAAGGCCTGGAGCTGCTGTTCCTCCAGCGTCGGGCCTTGCGGGATGGGCATCCGCGCGCCGGTGGGCGGCGGGATGTAGGGCCGCTGCGCCTGCGGCTGCTGGACCACCCGTTCGAGCACCTGCGGCGGCGTGCCGGCCAGCCGCGAGCGCAGGCTCGACAGTTCCTGCTGATAGAGCAGGCGGTCGCCTTCGAGCTGCGAGAGCTGCGCCTCGATCCCGCGCTTCTCGCTCGCCACCGCCGGCGCGCCGGACAGCTCGTCGCGGTACTGACGCTCGTGCTCGGCGATCTTCGCCTCGACCTCGGCCAGACGGGCCGACGATTCCTTGAGTTGCGTCTCCACGTAGCGGCGAACCGATTCGCTGTCGCTGCTGTCCACGCCCGACCGGATGAGGCCCTCTTCGAGGAACAGGTCCAGAAGCGCCTGCACCACGTCGCGCGCGCGCTCCGGCTTGCCGCTGGAGAATTCGATGTTGTAGAAGTCCTGCCCCTGCCGCTTGAGGATCATGTCCTCGCTCAGGGTGCTGACCAGCGTTTCCCAGTCGCGCTTGTCGTTCAGCGTCAGGTCGAGGTCGGTCCGGCGGATGACCTCCTCGATATTGGGCCGCGCGTACATGGATTTCCGCACGTTCTCGATGACCGCCGCCGGGTCCGAGATATTCAGCTCCCGGCCCACGATCTTCTGCATCAACGAGGTGGTGTCGACGAAGACGGTGGCCCGGGAGGTGTAGACGTCCTTGGCCGAGGCCGCGAAGAACGCGCCCACCAGCCCGACGATACCCGTCACCGCTAGGATGCTCCATCGCCGCTTCCACAGCTCCGAGAGGTAGTGCAGAAGCTGGAATTTCAGTTCGCCCATCGTGTCTTCCCCATCCGCGCCGTCCTGGCCGTGGTGCTCGATCGTGAGGGGGCACTGTACGGGTGGACTGGTCATGATCCGGTTAACCGCACCCGAAAGAAGGACGGGGTGGACGACAGGCGCCGTCCCGGGGGGGAGAAAAGGCGCGCCTCACGATAATGTTGGTATCATGTACGGCCAAACCGATGTTCATGAGTCCTAGATCGAAACCCGATGGCGTCCGATGGAAGAGCCGGGCCTTGGAGGGACGACGATGCGCTGGATCATGGGTCTTCTCGTCGTTCTCGCCCTGCTGACGGGCACGGCGCCGGACGTGGCCGGGGATGCCCGGATCGCCGCCGTCCCCGTGTCGACGGCGGCGGTATCCGGGCCGTCCGGCGAGGCCACCTGCGAGGAATGCCGCGAGATCGTCTCCGACTGTCCCGCGCCGTCCTGCAAGATGCCGGGCGTGTTCGAGGGGCGGGTGGAGGCGGAACCGGCGCATCCCGTGCGAATCGGGGCGCGGATGGCGGGCGACACCCGGGCGTCCGGCCTCGTGCCGTCCCCGGTCCCGCCGCCGCCGCGAGGGTGAGACGACGCTGTCGAACGGGCCGTATAAGGCCCCGTCCGGCGCTTCTTCCCTTCCCCTTTACAGAATCACGGAACCAGAACGATGGAACACCTCTCCAACAGGGCGGGGCCGTTGCCCCGCGCCCATTACGCGCTCGCCCTGCGCGTCGGCCTCGGCGGCGTCTTCGTCATCGGCGGCCTCGCCAAGCTCTCG
Source organism: Paracoccaceae bacterium (assembly GCA_020629115.1). GTDB lineage: Bacteria > Pseudomonadota > Alphaproteobacteria > Rhodobacterales > Rhodobacteraceae > JAHDDY01. The sequence goes on from JAHDDY010000026.1 coordinate 30,630, forward strand.
CGCCTTCTCTCGCCGTCGCAGGCCGACGGCATCGTGGCCCAGTACATGGGGCCGCTCGGCTACATCAACGAAACCTTCCAGCAATGGCTGTTCGAAAGCTGGCTCGGGATGATCCTGACGCCGTGGAACTTCCTCACGCTCCTGTCGGGCTTCGAGCTGATCTCCGGGCTGATGCTGATCGCGGGTCTCTTCGTCCGTCCGCTGGCGCTGGTCTGGGCACCGTTGCTCTGGACCTTCGTCTTCTCGCTTCCCGTCGTGACGACGCCGGGCGAGATGATCGACGCGCCGACCTACACCTCGCCGGCGATGTTCGTGCAGGTGCGCGACATCGCGCTCTCGGGCCTCTTCGTCGCGCTCTACAATTTCGGCCCCGGCACGACGAGCGTGGACGCGCGCCGCCACGGGGCGGTCCTCGTCCCGGATATCGACCGGGATGCCCTCCTCCTGCTCATGCGCTGGTCGCTCGCGGTGGCCTTCGTCATCGGCGGCCTGTTCCACGGCTTCCCGAAGATCGCCAGCTTCGGCACGCCGGGCCTGATCCTCGCGGTCGTCGGCATCGGCCTCGCCGCCGGATACGGCACGCGGGTCTTCGCCGCCGCCGCCTGCGCGGTGCTGGTCGTCTACATGCTCGGCAAACTGGGGGCGGCCTCGGGCGTGCTGGGCTATCTCAACTCGATCAAGCGCGAGATCGGCCTGCTCGCCGGGGCGGCGGTGGTGGCCCATGCGGGGGGCGGGCGGTATTTCACCGTCGATGCCCTGCGCCGACGACCGCCTTCCGTGCAGGCGGGCTGAGCGGGCAGGGTGCCGGCGTTCCCCATCCGGCACCCTTGTCGCGCCGCGCTTGAAACCATGCCCCGCGCGGGATACCTCGCGGGGCATGAGCCATCCCCATGAAAAGCCCGCCCCCGCCCTCGACCCCGGTCTCGTCCGCGTGGGGGGCGCGCCGGAGGGGTACGACGCCTCCCTCCTCGCCGATCTGGTGCGCCGGGCCGAGGGGCCGGTGATCCACGTCGCCGCCGACGACGCGCGCATGGCGGCGATGGTGGATGGCCTGCGCATCTTCGGGCCGGATATCCCGATCCTGCGCTTTCCGGCGTGGGACTGCCTGCCCTACGACCGGGTGTCCCCCAATACCGAGATCCTCGCCCAGCGCCTCGCCACGCTCGCCGCGCTGTCGCGCAAATGGGTGCGCCCGTCGGTGATCCTGACCAGCATCAACGCCGCCGTGCAGCGCGTGCCCGCCCGCGAGACCGTGAAGGAGGCGAGCTTCACCGCCAAGGCCGGGAGCCGGATCGACCCCGACGCGCTGATGCGCTACCTCCAGCGCAACGGCTACACCCGCTCCTCGACGGTGGTCGAGCCGGGGGATTTCGCGGTGCGCGGCGGCATCATCGACATCTTCCCCCCCGGCCGGGCCAGGCCCCTGCGGCTCGACTTCTTCGGCGACGTGCTGGAGACGATCAAGCGCTTCGATCCGGCGACGCAGCTTAGCGCCGACCGGGTGGACCGCCTCGCCCTCGCGCCCGTCTCCGAGACGCCCCTGACGGAGGAGGTGATCGAGCGCTTCCGCCGCCGCTACCGCGAGATGTTCGGCGCGGCGGGCAGCGAGGACGCGCTGTACGAGGCCGTCTCGCGCGGGGGGCGGCATCAGGGGATGGAGCACTGGCTGCCGCTGTTCCACGAGCGGCTCGACACGCTGTTCGACTACCTCCCCGAGGCACCGGTCAGCTTCGACGCCCGCGCCGAGGAGATCCGCGCCGCCCGGTGGGAGACGATCCGGGACCATTACGAGACCCGCAAGGCCGCGCAGGAAGAGCGCACCATGGGCGCGCCGGTCTACAAGCCCATCCCGCCCGACCTGCTGTATCTCGACGATCAGGCATGGGCGGAGGCGATGGTGGGCCGGCCCCTGCGCGCCTTCTCCCCCGTGCCCACGGGCAGCGGGCCGAACGCCATCGACGCGGGCGGCAAGCTGGGCCGCACCTTCGCCGCCGAGCGCACCGCCGAGGGCAAGAAGGAGGGCGCGAACCTCTTCGATTCGGTGGTCGGGCATATCGAGGGCCGAATCGCCGACCGCAAGCGCGTCGTCATCGCCTCCTATTCCGACGGCTCCCGCGACCGCATGGCGACCCTGCTGAAGGATCACGGTCTCAAGCAGACGGCCACCGTCGCGAAGTGGAAGGACGTGGACGCCCTGCCGAAAGGCACCGTGGCGCTCATCGTCTGGCGGCTGGAATCGGGGTTCGAGACGCCGAAGCTCGCCGTCGTGGCCGAACAGGACATCCTCGGCGACCGCCTCGTCCGCCAGACCCGCAAGCGCCGCACGGCGGAGAACTTCCTGACCGAGGCGTCCAGCCTGACGACCGGCGATCTGGTGATCCACGTGGAGCACGGCCTGGGCCGCTACACGGGCCTCCAGACCATCGAGGCGCTGGGCGCGCCGCACGACTGCCTCGCGCTCGAATACGCGGGCGGGGCGCGGCTCTACCTGCCGGTCGAGAACATCGAACTGCTCTCCCGCTACGGCGCGGACGAGACGGCGCAGCTCGACCGGCTGGGCGGCGGCGGGTGGCAGGCGCGCAAGGCGAAGATGAAGAACCGCATCAAGGACATGGCCGAGCGCCTGATCCGGATCGCGGCGGAGCGTCAGTTGCGCAAGTCCCCCGTCATCACCCCGCCCGAGGGCGTGTGGGAGGAATTCTGCGCCAAGTTTCCCTATACCGAGACCGACGACCAGATGGCGGCCATCGAGGACGTGATCGAGGATATCGGGTCGGGCCGGCCCATGGACCGGCTCGTCGTCGGCGACGTGGGCTTCGGCAAGACCGAGGTCGCCATCCGCGCCGCCTTCGTCGCGGCGATGGAGGGGTTCCAGGTCGCCGTCATCGCGCCCACGACCCTCCTCGCCCGCCAGCACGCGAAGAACTTCGCGGAGCGGTTCCGCGGCATGCCGCTCAAGGTGCGCCAGCTCTCGCGCTTCGTGCCGACCAAGGAGGGATCGGCGACCAAGGCGGGGCTGACGGACGGTACGGTCGACATCGTCATCGGCACCCACGCGCTGCTGGCCAAGTCGATCAAGTTCGCCAATCTGGGCCTCCTGATCGTGGACGAGGAGCAGCATTTCGGCGTGCGCCACAAGGAGCGGCTCAAATCGCTGAAATCCGACGTGCACGTCCTGACGATGACCGCGACGCCCATCCCCCGCACATTGCAACTCGCCATGACCGGCGTGCGCGAGATGAGCCTGATCGCGACGCCCCCCGTCGACCGCCTGTCGATCCGCACCTACGTCGCCCCCTTCGACCCGGTGACGATCCGCGAGGCGCTGCTGCGCGAGCATTACCGGGGCGGGCAGAGTTTTTACGTCGTCCCGCGCCTGTCCGATCTGCCCGATATCGAGGAATTCCTGCGCGAGCAGGTGCCGGAGATCAAGTTCGCCACCGCCCACGGCCAGATGGCCCCCGGCGCGCTGGATGAGGTGATGAACGCCTTCTACGACGGGCAGTTCGACGTGCTGCTGGCCACGACCATCGTGGAATCGGGGCTGGATATCCCGACCGCCAACACGCTGATCGTCCACCGCGCCGACATGTTCGGCCTGGCGCAACTCTACCAGATCCGGGGCCGGGTGGGCCGGTCCAAGACCCGCGCCTACGCCTACTTCACCACGAAGCCGCGCAAGCCCCTGACCCCGGCGGCGGAAAAGCGGCTCAAGGTGCTGGCCAGCCTCGACACGCTCGGCGCGGGCTTCAACCTCGCCAGCCACGACCTCGATATCCGGGGGGCCGGGAACCTTCTGGGCGAGGAGCAGTCCGGGCAGATCAAGGAGGTCGGGTACGAACTCTACCAGGACATGCTGGAGGAGACGCTGGCCAAGATGCGCGCGGGCGAGGTGGACATGCCCGACGATGACGGCCAGTGGTCGCCGCAGATCAACCTCGGCGTGCCCGTCCTCCTGCCCGAGAGCTACATCGCCGATCTCGACGTGCGCCTTGGCCTCTACCGCCGCCTCTCCTCGCTGGCCACCCGCGAGGAGCTGGAGGGTTTCGCCGCCGAGCTGCACGACCGCTTCGGCAAGCCGCCCGCCGAGGTCGAGAGCCTCCTGGGCATCATGGGGGTCAAGGCCCTCTGCCGCCGGGCGGGTATCGCGAAGCTCGACGGCGGGCCGAAGGGCGCGACGGTCCAGTTCCGGGGCGACACCTTCGCCAACCCGGCAGGCCTCGCCCGCTGGATGGCCGGGCAGAACGATACGGCGAAGGTCAAGGGCACCAAGCTGGTCCTGCGCCGCAACTGGACCGACGCGGACGCCCGCATCAAGGGCGCGACGACCCTGTGCCGGGATCTGGCGAAGGTGGCGGAGGCGGAAGCGGCGGTGGCTTGATGTAACGACAAGGTGTAACTACATTGCGATTCGAATGGGACGAAGCAAAGAATGCGGAGAACATCCGACGGCACGGTATCTCTTTCGAGGACGCCAAGACTGTGTTCGACAGACCGACCTTGGATCGCGTCGACGACCGATTCGAGTACGGCGAGACACGGACGATCGCCATCGGCTTGATGAAAGGTATCCACTGCGTCGTCGTCGTTCACACCGACCGGAACGATGCTATCCGGCTCATATCCGCAAGAAAGGCCCTCAGACATGAAAGAAGAGCGTTTGAAACCACCGTTCTCTAGACCGCTGACCGGGGAAGAACTGGATGCCTTGCCGGATACCGCGATCGACTGTGGCGATATTCCCTCGTTGGGTGAAGAATTCTGGAGGACGGCACAAGTCGTCCGTCCCGACGAACGCAAGAAGCAGGTGACGCTGCGGCTCGATCCCGACATGCTCGAATGGTTCCGCGCCCAGGGCGCGGGATACCAGACCCGCATCAACGCCGTCCTTCGCTCGTATTACGAGGCGCATGTCTCGAAATAACGTCGCCATCGTCGGTGCCGGCCCCGCCGGGCTGATGGCTGCCGAGGTGCTCTCGGCGGCGGGGTGCGCGGTCACGGTGTACGAGCGGATGCCGACCCCCGCGCGGCGGTTCCTGATGGCCGGGGTGGGGGGGCTGAACCTCACGCATTCCGAAGCGTTCGACGCCTTCGCCACCCGCTACCGGGAGGCCGCGCCGATGCTGCGCCCCGCGCTCGACGCCTTCGGGCCTCGGGACATGCGCGCCTGGGCCGACGGGCTGGGGGCCGACACGTTCGTCGGCTCGTCGGGGCGCGTCTTTCCGCGCGCGATGAAGGCGTCGCCGCTCCTGCGCGCGTGGCTCGTTCGGCTCGAAGGGCGGGGCGTGCGGCTGCTGACCCGGCATGACTGGCGCGGATGGGACGGGGACGCGCTGATCTTCGACATGCCCGACGGTCCCCGGCGCGTCCGGTCCGATGCGACCGTCCTCGCGCTGGGCGGGGCGAGCTGGCCCCGGCTCGGGTCGGACGGGTCGTGGACCGGGCCGCTCTCGGAGGCCGGCATCGCCGTCGCGCCGCTCGTGCCCTCCAACTGCGGCATCCTGATCCCGTGGAGCGCGCCCATGGCCCGCTTCGCCGGGACGCCGCTCAAGACCGTCGCGCTGTCCTTCGGGGGCGAGACGGTGCGGGGCGAGGCGGTGGTGACGCGGGCCGGGCTGGAGGGCGGGGCGGTCTACGCGCTCTCGCCGCTCCTGCGCGGGGCCGTCGCCGCCGGGACGACCGTTCCCCTAGCCGTCGATCTCAAGCCGGGCCTGACCGCCGAGGCCCTCGCCGCGCGGCTGGCGAAGGCGCGCAAGGGCGATTCGCTCTCGAACGTCCTGCGCAAGGCGGCGCGGCTCGATCCGGTGGCGGTGGCGATCCTGCGCGAGGGGGGAGAGGTGCCGCGCGATCCGGCGGCGCTCGCCGCGCGCATCAAGGCCGTCCCGCTCCCCGTCACCGGCATCGCCGGGCTGGCGCGCGCGATCTCGACCGCCGGGGGCGTGCGGTTCGGGGCGCTGGACACCTCGCTCATGCTCCGCGCCCGCCCCGGCGTCTTCGTCGCGGGCGAGATGCTCGACTGGGAAGCGCCGACGGGCGGCTACCTCCTGCAAGCGAGCTTCGCCACCGGCGCGTGGGCGGCCCGGGGGGCGCTCGACCGGCTCAGTACTCGATCTGCCAGCCGACCGACCCCTTAGCCTCCTCCGACCCCAGCTCCGCCTCGATCTCGAAATCGTCGAAGACCTCGATCTCGACGAGGCCCGAGGTCTCGCCGCGTTGCAGGTTCTGCTTGGCCCCGACGAACACCTCGTCGCGCAGGTACTTGCCGGTGATGATGCTGGTGCCGCCGTCGACGTCCGATTCCACGCGCAGCACGTCGACCCCCACCGCATCGCGCACCGAATCGAGCACGCCCGCCCGCCCGCTGAGCAGCGTGGCGACCCCGGCGGCGAGCTGCGCCGCCTCCAGCGCCGTCAGCGATTGCTGCGAGCGCCCGAACAGCAGGCGCGGCAGGACCTCGCCCTCGGGCAGGGCCGGGACGGAGCCGAACTCCAGCTCCACGTCCGGCACGTCGCCGATCACCTCGATCCACCCGGTGATGTCGTTCGCCTCGCGCTGCAGGCGCACCTGCACGAAGGGCATGACATCGCCGGTGAAGCGCACGATGCCGATGGCCAGCTCGAACTGGCGGCCCAGGAAGTCGAGCACTCCGCGCCGCCGCTCGATCAGGCCGTTCACGCGCGGGTTGCGCGCGGTGCCCGCCACGTCGAGCCGGCCGCCCCATTCGCTGTCGAGGCCGCGCCCGCGCACGAAGACGCGGTTCGGCATGGACAGGCTCACGTCCAGCAGGATGCGGCGGTCGGTTTCCGTCTCCTCGGCGGGGGGGGTGTAGAGCGGGGCCGTCTCGCCGACGGGGATCGCGTCCACCACCGTCAGGCCGCCGCCGAAATTGCCGATGAGGCGAAGCTCGACGTAGTTGGTACGGAAATCGCCTGTCACGGCGATATCCTTCCCGCGCGAGACCGCTGTCGCCTCGCCCGAGAGGATGGCGGTGGCGTCGTCCCGGCGCACCAGCGCGGCGTTGTTCAGGGCGAGGCGCGTGTCGAGCGTACCGTCGGCGACGACGTAGCTGCCGCTCGCCGCCACGGTGCCCTGGACCCCGTCATTCGCCGTCATCTCGAAGACGGCACGTCCGTCCTGGGTGAAGTCGGCCTGCACGTTCAGCGCGGTGAGCAGCGTGCCGAACTCGACGTTCGAGTACCGCCCGTCGCTCAGCACGGCCCCGCCCGAGAGACTGGGCGCGGCGAGCGTGCCCCCCGCGCGGCCCCGCAGGACGACCGGCCCGGTCAGGATGTGGTCGGGCAGGGGCACGAAGGCCCAGACCTCCCCCACGTCGCCCTGCCAGTCGACCTGCGCCGAGAAGGGCGCGTTGCGGTCGGGCAGGGGCAGGGGACCGCCCGATGCCATGAGCGGGATGCGCGCGCTGGCGGTCAGCGGCTGCACGAGCTGCGCGCCGCTCATCTCGGCGCGGAAGGTCAGCGCGCTGCCGTTCATCGCCCCGGTCGCCGTGATGGCGAAGGGGTCGTCGATCTGCGCCCCGGCGAGGCGCAGGGCATAGGCTTCGAGCGCCAGCGTCCCCCGCGCGCCGCCCCGCGTATCCACGTCCACCGTCCCGTCGAGCCGCCCCGAGCGGATCACGTCGACCCCGGCGAGGTTGGCCAGCGTCAGGGGGAAGTTGCGGATATCCAGGTCGGCGACGAGGCCGGACGCGGAATATTCGAGCGCGCCCCGCATCGCGCCGTCCTCGGCGCGCAGATCGAGGCCGGTGACGCGCACGCCGCCGGGGGGGATCTCCTCGATCACGACGGGCTGGACGATGCTCGCCTGCCGCCCGTCGTAGAGCAGCGCGAGGCGCGAGACCACCGCCGAGCGGGGCTGACCGGCGATGTTCAGCCGCGCCGCCGTCTCGATCCGGTCGGAGCCGAGCGCGCCGCCCCGCGCCGCCAGCGTCACGTCGAGCGCCGAGAAGGGCCCGCGCGCCGTGGCGTCGAGCCGCGCCAGCTCGACCCCCGCGACCACGCCCTCGCCGCCGCCGATTGTGGCGTCCACGAACGGGTTCGCGCCGAAGGCGTCCGAGACCTGCCCCTTCGCGTTGAAGACCGAAAGCCGCACGGTCGGATCGTCGGCGGGGCCGTAGCGCAGGCCGCTGCCCAGCACGTCGAAGGTGGCGTTCTGGCGGCCCTGCATGCCATCCAGCGAGACGGTGCCGTTGACCTGCCCGGCGAGGGGCTGGCCGATGAAGGCGCCGAGCCGGCCCAGGTCGGTGGCCGTCAGCGTCGCCTCGCCTGTCGCGAGGCCGCCGACGAGCGCGAAGCGCCCGTCCACCCCGAGGCCGAGGCCCTGCACCGTCAGCTCCTCGATGCGCGTCGTCCCGCCGCCGAGGTCGAAGCGCGCCTTCGCGGAGAGCGGCCCGGCATCGGTACGCGCGTTCACCGCGACCGACCCGGCGGGACCGCCGGTCAGGCTGCGCAACTCGTAGAAGGCGGTCAGTTCCGGCACGTCGTAGGTGTCGTAGACGAGGTTCGCGCCCGAGAGGCGGCCCACCACGGTCGGATCGGTCAGCGCGCCGCTGATACGCGCCCGCGCCTGGGCGGAGCCTGCCAGCGTCGCCCCGGCGAAGGGCTGGGCCACCGACAGGTCGCGCGCGTCGAGATAGGCGTTCACGTCCAGCAGTCCGGCGGCGAGGTCGATATCCCCGAAGGCCGCGACCCCCGCCGCCGCCGTGCCCACCTGCGCATCGGTCAGGCGCAGGAGCTGCCGCGACGGGTCGAACACACCCGCCGCGCGCAGGTCGATGCGCGGGCCGACAAGTGCTTCCAGCTGCGCGTCGTTCAGGCGCGGGCCGCTTAGCGCGCCCGTCAGCGAGAAGGGCAGGTAGCCCGGCGCATCGCCCGGCATCTCCAGATCGAGCGACAGGCCGGACAGGCCGTACTCGCCGAAGAACAGCCCCGCCCCGTCCGCGTCGAGGTTCAGCATCGGCGCGTCGAGCGTGCCCCGCGCCGTGCCGCTGGCGCGCAAGGACCCGCCCATCGGCGTGCCGACCACCGCGCTCAGGGGCGAGAGGTCGTCCGCGTCGAGGGCAAAGCGCATGTCGAGGGAGCGGGCCTTCAGGTCCGCCGTACCGCTGGCCGAGACGTCGGCGAAGGGCGTGCGCAGGCTCGCCGCGTCGAGGCGGACCCGCTGTGCGGCCAGGTCCGCGCCGCCCTGCGCGTCGAGCGAGATGCCGCCCGCCAGCGCGCCGTCGAGCGCCGCATCGCCGGTCGCGATCCCCGCCGCCGCGAGGCCGATATCGAAGGGGGTCACGCCGTTCTCCGGCGCTTCCATCGTCACCGAGCCGGTGAGGCTGGCGATGCCGTATTGCTGGTAGCGCAGGTTCGCGCCGCTGATATCGGCGTTCACGCGCGGGATGACGAAGGGGCCGGACGCGCTGCCGCTGAGGCTGAGCGCGCCGCCCAGATCGGCCCCCGCGAGCGGGCCGAAGGGGGACAGGTCGCCCGCCTCCACGTCGAAGGCCACGTCGAGGCGCTGCGCCGACAGATCGACGCTGCCGGTCGCGGCCACCGTCGCCGCCGCCGTCACGACCCGCGCCGCATCGAGGCGGATGCGCCGGGCCTCGACGTTCACCGCCCCGCGCGCATCGACCGTGACCCCCGTCCCGAGGGCCGCTTCCAGCGCCGGATCGCCTAGCGAGAGCGCTTCGCCGCGCAGGTCCACGTCGAAGGGGGCGAAACCGTTCTCGGCCGCATCGAGCCGCACCGTCCCGTCGAGCGCGCCCGCGCCGTACGCGTCGTAGACGAGATTCCGCGCCGACAGCGCCACGTCCACGGCGGGCAGGGAGAACGGTCCCCGCGCCGTGCCCTCCACCGCCACCGCGCCGCCCACGGGCACCCCGAGCAGCGGCTCCAGCGCCGCCAGCCGCTTCGCGTCGACGTCGAAGGTCATGTCCAGCGTCCGCGCGCCCAGATCGACGCTGCCGCGCGCCTCGGCGGTCGCGAAGTCCGAATCGAGGCTGGCCGCGTCGAGCCGCAGCCGCTGCGCCGTCCGGTCGAAGCCGCCGGTCGCGTCGAGGGCCACCGTCCCGCCGATAATGCCGTCGAGCGCTGGATCGCCGGTGCGGATGCCGCGTGCGGTCAGATCGACGTCGAAGGGGGCGAGGCCGGCCGCCGCGCCGTCAAGCGCCGCCGTGCCCTCCACCGCCGCGATGCTGTAGGCGTCGTAGCGCAGCCCCTCGCCCGCGAGCGTCACGTCCACTTCGGGCAGGACGAACGGCCCGCGCGCGGTACCGGACGCTTCCAGCGACCCCGCGAGCGGGGTGCCGGCGAGGGAGGAGAGGGTGCCGAGATCGTCCGCGTCGAGGTCGAATCGGATATCGAGCCGCTGCCCGCCCAGATCGACCGTCCCGGTCGCATCCACCGTCAGCGCGTCGGTGGCCAGATCGGCGCGGTCGAGGCGTAGGCGTCGGCCGTCCAGGTCCAACGCCCCCGCCGCATCGACCCGGAT
>JAHDDY010000144.1 GCA_020629115.1 Paracoccaceae bacterium
GGCGACGGGTTCGAGCGGCATCTGGCGCCGCGCCGGGGGGCGCTGCGGTCGGTGGCGGACGGGCTGCGGGCGACCGAGGCGGAGCTGGCGGCGAACGGGGTGACGACGGCGTGGCTCGCGCAGTTCTGGAGCTGGGAAGGCGGGATGCGGGGGCCGGATTTCGCGCGGGCGCTCGCGGCGGCGGTGGCGGCGCAGGACGGGGCACTCGACATGCGGATGCAGCTTCGCTTCGACATCGCCTGTCATGCGGAGGCGGGGGAGGCGGCGGCGCTGGTCGCGCGCCATGGCATCGACGCCGTCGTCCTGAACGACCGCCTGCCCCATGCGGCGCTCGCCGCCGGCAAGCGCCCCCCGCGCCTCGACGGGCAGGCCCTGCGCGCCCGGCGCTCCCCGGCGGACCATCTCGCGCTGATGCAGCGGCTCCATGCGGGGATGGCGGGGGCGGAGGCGGCCGTCGCGGCGGCATTCGGCGGCCTGCCCGGCCTGCGCCTCGGCAGCCACGACGACGCGACGCCGCAGGACCGCGCGAAGGCCCGCGCCATGGGGGCGACCCTCGCCGAGTTCCCGACCACGCGCGCGGCGGCGATGGCGGCGCGGGAGGCGGGGGAGGGCATCGTCCTCGGCGCGCCGAACGTTGTACGCGGTGGCTCGCACGGGCGCGGCGTCTCGGCGCGGGAGATGGTGGCGAAAGGCCTGTGCGACGCGCTCGCCTCGGATTACCACTACCCCGCGCTCCATCACGCCGCCTTCGCGCTGGCCGATGCGGGGATGCCGCTGGGGGAGGCCTGGGCGCTGATATCGAGCGGCCCGGCGCGGCTCATGGGGCTGGACGACCGCGGCGCGCTCGCGCCGGGGCAGCGCGCGGACATCGTGTTCGTGGAGGAGGCCACGCGCCGGATCGTCGGCACCATGGCGGCGGGGCGCTTCGCCTATCTCACCGAACCGCTCGCCTCGCGGGTGCTGGCGGCATAGGCGCTATATCGTCGCCGCGATCTCGATGATCTCGTCTCCGACCGAGACGTGCAGCGCGGAGCCGAGGCTGCGGGCCAGCTCGTGCGCGAAGAACATGTTCGCCTCGCGCGGCTCGATGCTGTCGAGCGCGCCGCCCTCGCGCAGGATGGTCACCGCATGCTCGGGCAGGCGGGCCTTCGGCCCCTCGGCGGAGATCATCAGGTTCGTCGCCCCCGCCTTCTGCACGCCCACGCGCAGCGTGCCGCCCCGGGGCAGGGCTTCGCAGCCGATGAGGATCATGTTGAGCAGCAGCTTGACTACGGTCTTGTCGAGGCTCTGCGCGCCGACCTGCCAGTCGAGCCGGGTCGCGCCCTTGCCCACCAGGCCGAGGGAGAGCGTCCGCGCCTCGTCTAGCGAGACCATCTCCGACACGTTGCCGGCGAGGCCGAAGGCGCGCCGCATGAACTGCAGCTTCGCAGAAGCCGAGGCCGCGCTCGCCTGGATGAGGGCCATCGCCTGCTGCGTCATCTCCTCGTCCGACTCGTCAGCGAGGATTTCGAGGCCATTGTTGATGGCACCGACCGGACTGATGAGATCGTGGCAGATTCGGGAGCTGAGCAGCGAGGCGAAAGTCAGGTCGGTCATCATGGATCCGGAATGGCATTCTGGGGCAGTGTAAACAAACGGGATAAAGATGAACGAATTGTTAACGGTCGGCGTCCTGGTGCGCCACCCCGATCATCCCGATTGGGGTATCGGGCAGGTGCAGTCGGTCATCAACGGCCGCATCACGGTGAATTTCGAGAACACGGGCAAGCAGGTGATCGACGGCGCGCGGATCACGCTCGATCTGGAGGCGTTCTGACCGCCCGCAGCATCTCGCGCTTGCGGCCGTAGCCGGGCAGGCGCTCCGGCGCGAAGCCCGCCGCCTCCAGGCCGCGCCGCACGGCGCCGGCGACGCTGTAGGTCGCGGCGACGGCATCCGGGGCGCTCGCCCGGGCCACGGCGGCGAGGAGGGCGGGTTCCCACATCTGCGGGTTGCGCGACGGAGCGAAGCCGTCGAGATACCACGCATCGGCCCGCCCGTCCCAGCGCGGCACCGTCTCGCGCGCGTCGCCCGTCACGAGGGTCAGCCGCGCGGGACCGATCCGCATGTCGCCGCCGCCCGCATCCCAGGCCGCGACGAGCGCCGCGCGTTGGGCGTCCAGCTCCGGCCAGACAGCGAGGGCGCGGTCGAGGTCGGCGGCGGCGAGGGGGTACAGCTCGAAGGCCGTATACGCGAACGTCGCCCCCGGCGGCATGCGTGCCTGCCACAACGCGAGCGTGGCGCAGAAGTTCAGCCCCGTCCCGAAGCCAAGCTCCGCGACCGAGAGGCCGTCCCGCAGCCGCTCGCCCACCCGGCACCCGTCGAGGAAGACGTGCCGCGTCTCGGCCAGCCCGTCGTCGCGCGAGTAGTACGGATCGTCGAAGCGCGCCGAGACCGGGACGCCGTTTTCCCAAAGCAGGTCTTGCGCATCGCGCGCGGTCATGGTCGAACCCCGAATATGCAGGATGTGCTCGTCATCGGGGCCGGTATATTCGGTCTGACCCTCGCGCGAAAGCTGCGCCGGGCGAGGCGCGACGTTCTGATCGCCGAGGCGCGGGCGGCGGGGGCCGGGGCGAGCGCGACGCCGCTGGGCGTGCTCGCGCCCCACGCGCCCGACAACTGGAACCCGAAGAAGGAGGCGCAGTTCCGGGCGCTCGTCTCGCTGCCCGCCTATCTGGCCGCGCTTGAGGAGGAGACCGGACACCGCATCGCCTATCGCCGGCGGGGCCGCCTCGTGCCGCTCACCACCGCGAACCAGCATGCCGCGTGGGCGCGGCGGGTGGCGGATGCGCGGGAGAACTGGCGCGGGGAGGCGGGTCTGTCCCTGCTGGAGCGCGCGGACCCGGACTGGATCGCGCCCGAGGCTGCGCCGTTCGGGGCGGCGCTGTGCGGGCTGAGCGCGACGGTGGATGCGCGGGCCTACGTGGCGGCGCTGGCGGCATCGGTCGGCGATGCGCTGCATACGGGCCTGACGCTCGACCGGCTGGAGCCGGGCGCGGCCGTCTTCGCGACCGGCGAGCGGATCGTCGCACGGCTCATCGTGCTGGCGACCGGGGCGGCGGCCTTCGCGCATCTGCCGCCCGCCGCCGAAGGCGACCCGGCGGGGCGGGGCGAGAAGGGGCAGGCGGCGGTGCTCCGCGTCGGGAGAGCGGTCGCGGATCGTCCGCTGATCTACCATGACGGCACCTATGTCGTGCCGCGCGGGGCTGGGCAGGTCGCCGTCGGCGCGACGTCGGAGCGCCATTTCGAGGTGGATGATGCAGTCGACGGGTTGCTGGAGGAGCGCCTCGACCGCGCGCGCGCCATCTGCCCCGCCCTTGCGGAGGGGGCGGTGGTGGAGCGCTGGGCATCCGTCCGCCCGCGTTCGGCGGACCGGGGGCTGACGGTCGGGACACATCCGTCGCTGGCGGGCGTGGCCGTCGCGACGGGCGGGTTCAAGACGGGGCTGGCCATGGCCCACACCCTCGATCCGGAGACGTTGACATGATGCCCGGCACAGGCAGGTCGCTGCTCGACGGTCTCTACGGCGACCCGGAGATCGCCGCGCTGTTCGCGCCCGAGGCCGAGATCCGCGCGATGGTGACGGTGGAGGTCGCGCTGGCGGAGGCGATGGACCGGCTGGGGATGGTGCAGCCGGATGCGGGCGAGGCTGTCCGGAAGGCGGCGGAGAGCTTCGTCCCCGATACCGATGCCCTGACGGATGGAACGCGGCGCAGCGGCGTTCCCGTCCCCGCCCTCGTCGCCGCCCTGCGGACGCATGTCGGACCGCCCCATGGCGAGGCGGTCCACCGGGGGGCGACCTCGCAGGATATCGTGGACACGGCCCTCGTCCTGCGCCTGCGCACGGTGCTGTCGATACTCGAAGCGCGCCTTGCCGCGCTCGCCGAAACGCTGGGCGAGGCCGCGTCGCGGCATGCCGCCCTGCTCATGGCCGCGCGCACGCGCTCGCAGGTCGCCGTGCCGACGACCCTCGGTCTGCGCGTCGCCGGATGGCTGGCGCCGCTACAGCGATGCCGCGCCCGTCTTGCGGAACTGCGTCCGAGGCTGTTGACGGTGCAGCTCGGCGGTGCGGCGGGGACGCTGGGAGCGTTCGGGAGCCGGGGGATCGCGGTGATGGAGGAACTCGCGGCGGCCCTCGATCTCGCCGCCCCGGCCAAGCCGTGGCATTCGGAGCGCGACACGCTGGTCGAGGCCGCGCAGTGGCTCGCCCTCGTCACCGGGGCGCTCGGCAAGATGGGGGGCGACCTGATCCTCATGGGCCGGTCAGAGAATGCCGAGATGCGGGCGGGGCAGGGCGGCGGTTCCTCGACCATGCCGCACAAGTCCAACCCGGTCGCGGCGGAAGCCGTCGTCGCCCTCGCCCGGTTCAATGCGGGACAGGTCGGGACGGCGCACCAGGCTCTGCTCCATGCCGAGGAGCGCGACGGGGCGGCCTGGGGGCTGGAATGGCTGATCCTGCCGCAGATGGCGGTCGCGACGGGCGCGGCGCTGGGCCACGCCCTCGATCTGGCGCGGTCCATCGAGCCGGATGCGGCCCGCATGCGCGCGGCGCTCGACGACGGAGCCATGGCCGAGGCCGCCGCGTTCGCCTTGGCCGCGCACCGTCCCCTCGCCGGGGCGCAGTCACATGTCCGCCGCGCTATCCGGGACGGTACGCCTCTCGCCGACGCGCTCCGGGAGGCCGGTTTCGACGAAGCCGAGATCGCCGCAGCCCTCGATCCCGCCCGGTCGCTGGAGATGGCCGCCCCCCTGATCGCGCGGGTCGTCGCCTCTTTCGACGCGACCGGGAAATAAGGCCGATACCCGGTTGCCGTTCCTCCCGCTATGCGCCATAATGGCACAGTTGGATTTCAAATCGACCGGACGTACCGATGACCTTCGACGTTAACGTGGCCCTCGCGGGATATCTGCTGTCGTGCATCGCCGTGACGGTGGTGGTGCACGCCTTCCGGTTCTTCGACCGGCGGGCCCTCGCCGCCGGTCTGGACGAGCGGCTGCATCCGCTGTCCTTCTTCGACCGCCCGGACCGGGGCCTGATCATCATCGTCGTGGGAATCGTCGCCCTCGCGGCGGCGGCCTATCTCGGGTGGCGGCTTCCGGCGGATATCCAGCGGGTCATGTCGGGGGCAGGGACCGCCCTGTTCGCCTCGGATATCGCCAGCGGACCGCTCGCCCGGGGGGCGCAGGTGGTCGGAGCCGTGTGCTTCGCGCTCCTCGCATTGCGGCTCATGCGCCTGTCGCTGATTCTCACCTTCGCCTGCACGATGCTGATCGCCGCCGTTGCGGCCTATACCTACGTCTTCGCCTGACGGGCGGTCATCCGCCCAGCACGC
The DNA here is from genome assembly GCA_020629115.1 of Paracoccaceae bacterium. Classification (GTDB taxonomy): domain Bacteria; phylum Pseudomonadota; class Alphaproteobacteria; order Rhodobacterales; family Rhodobacteraceae; genus JAHDDY01. Next base: position 5,371 of record JAHDDY010000144.1, read on the forward strand.
GCGGCTTGTTCCGGTCGCTAGG
>JAHDDY010000027.1:0-39611 GCA_020629115.1 Paracoccaceae bacterium
TTTCAAAGCAGTAAGGCAGAAACACCGTACCTCGTCAATGGGTCCTGAGCCTAGGAGCCTCGACGATCGGCGCCTTCGACAAGAATACGGCCCGCCTGCGCCAGCGGGTCATCCCTGCGAGCGGCCACCCTTCCCCGATGCGGTTGTGGGACGCCTGACGACTTGGTTTAGTCGGACGTACCAGAAACCGAATCATCGTCCAGGGGAGTTCATCCATGACCAAGAGAGTCGCCATCATCGGCGCCGGTCCTTCCGGTCTCGCCCAGCTCCGCGCCTTCCAGTCCGTCAGGGAGAAAGGGGCCGAGATACCCGAGATCGTCTGCTACGAGAAGCAGGACGACTGGGGCGGTCTCTGGAAGTATTCCTGGCGAACGGGGCTGGACGAGTACGGTGAGCCGGTCCACGGCTCGATGTACCGCTATCTTTGGTCGAACGGCCCGAAGGAGGGCCTCGAATTCGCCGATTACGGCTTCGAGGAGCATTTCGGCAAGCCCATCGCCTCCTTCCCGCCCCGTGCCGTCCTGTTCGACTATATCGAGGGCCGAGTGAAGAAGGCGGGCGTGCGCGACTGGATCAGGTTCAACCATCCCGTCCGCCGCGTCGAATACAACGACGAGACCGGCCAGTTCCGCATGGTCGTGCAGGATCAGGTGAACGACCGCGAGGTCATCGACCATGTCGACCACGTCATCTGCGCGAGCGGCCATTTCTCGACGCCCAACGTCCCCGAATATCCCGGCTTCGACAGCTTTCCGGGCCGCGTGCTCCACGCGCACGACTTCCGCGACGCGGTGGAGTTCTCGGGGCGCGACATCCTCATCCTCGGCACCAGCTATTCGGCAGAGGATATCGGCTCGCAATGCTGGAAATACGGCTGCAAGTCCGTCACCGTCGCCCACCGCACCGCGCCCATGGGCTACGACTGGCCCGAGAACTGGCAGGAAGTGCCCAGGCTGGAGCGGATGGAGGGGCGCACGGCCCATTTCAGGGACGGCACCAGCAAGGAGATCGACGCGATCATCCTGTGCACCGGCTACCAGCACCATTTCCCCTTCATGGAGGACGCCCTGCGCCTGCGCACGGCCAACCGCCTCGCCTCGGCCGACCTCTACAAGGGCGTCGCCTTCGTGCCGAACCCGAAGCTGTTCTACCTCGGGATGCAGGACCAGTGGTACACGTTCAACATGTTCGACGCGCAGGCATGGTGGGCGCGCGATGTCATCCTGGGCCGCATCGCCCTGCCCGACGAGGCGACCATGCGCGCTGACGTCGAGGACCGCGTGGCGCGCGAGGATGCCATCGAGGACGATTACGGCGCGATCCGCTACCAGGGGGCCTATACCGAGGAGCTGATGGCCGAGACCGACTATCCCGGCTTCGACGTGGAGGCTGCCAATCAGGCGTTCTTCGAGTGGAAGAAGAACAAGAAGAAGGGCATCATGGACTTCCGCAACCACGGCCACGTCTCGCCCCTGACCAGCACCAAGGCCCCGCCGCACCATACCCCGTGGAAGGACGCGCTGGACGATTCGCTGGAGAGCTACCTCCAGACGGGATGAGCCGCCTTCCGGCCCGAACGAGGATGACGCAGAGAAGGGAATCACCCGCATGAGTATTGCCGACCGCGTCCGGGTCGATGACGTGACCGTCCTCAGCGACGACTGGTACGTCCTGCGCAAGGCGTCCTTCGCCTATCGCCGGTCGGACGGAACGTGGCAGGACCAGACGCGCGAGAGCTACGACCGGGGCGACGGTGCGGCCATGCTCCTCTACGATCCGGACCGGCGTACGGTGATCCTCGTCCGCCAGTTCCGGTATCCGGCCTTCGCCAACGGCCATGACGACCTGATGATCGAGGTGCCCGCCGGGCTGCTCGATGCCGCCGCCCCCGAGGAGCGCATCCGTGCGGAGGTCGAGGAGGAGACGGGCTATCGCGTGCGCGACGTCGCGTTCCTGTGGGATGCGTTCATGAGTCCCGGCGCGGTGACGGAGCGCCTGTTCTTCTTCGCGGGGCGCTACGACCCCGCCGACCGCATCGACGCGGGCGGCGGCAAGGCGGGCGAAGGCGAGGACATCGAGGTCCTGGAGGTGCCGTTCGACGCGGCGATGGCCATGATCGCGGATGGGCGCATCCGGGACGCGAAGACCATCATGCTACTCCAGCACGCCGCGCTTCATCTCCTCCCGAGCGAGGCGCGCGGCTGACCGTCATGTCCCATGGCTGCGGTCGTAGGCGTTCGGCGGCGGTGGCGTCCATCCGGCTTCGGCGAGGGCGTCGTTCGTCGGCTCGTACAGTTCCACGAGCAGCGGGTGGCACGGGGCAGTGTCGCTGCTGTGCGCATCGCCACAGGCCCCGCCGGGACAGGCGGAGAGACCCCCGATCAGGTCGATCTCGGCGAAGAATTCGAGGTGGTCGCCGGGCCTGACCGGCGTCTCCTTCATAAAATACTGCTGCGTATCGCGAGTGAAGCCGGTGCACATGAAGACGTTGAGCACGTCATGCACATGCGCCTCGATCTCGCGCGGAGGTGCGCCCATCCGCTCGGCCAGAGCGCGGGCGAGGTTGCTGTGGCAGCAGTGGTGGTACGGTTCGCCTTGCAGGAGCATCGCGGTATAGGGGTCGCAGCGCGTGCCGATGACGTCATGCACCCCGCCGCCGAAATCGTCGTAGCCGTACCAGTCGAGCGTATCGTCCACCACGGTCGCCATGGGGCGCAGCGTCGGAAAGCTGCTCCACAGCCGGTCGCCGGGTCCGACATGCGTGCCATGCAGCGCGCGGGTCTTGCCGGCGTAGAAGCGCTCGGACAGATCGGCAGCGTTCCAGAGGTTCAGGTCCCCGACCTGCGGTCCCTCCACGCTCACGATGCGGAAGAACGTGCCTGCCGGGACCTCGAAGAGCCGTCCCTCGCGCGCGGGGACGCGCACCTCCCCCGTCTTGCGCGCCCCCTCCCGCGCCCGCGCGTAGAGCGGCAGGTCGGCGGGGGGCAGCGTATCGACGGGATAGCAGACGACCGGCTCGACCGCGCGCCGGGCGGCGGCATCGGTGGGGGCGGAATGGCGGGGGGCGGCGAGTTTCATGCGCCGCGCGCGGGTTTTTCGACCGTCGCGCCCCCCGCCTTCTTCCAGCCGCCGATCCCGCTGACGATATGGCTGACGTTCTCCAGCCCCATCTCCTGCGCCGTCCTGGCCGAGAGCGCCGAGCGCCAGCCGGACGCGCAGTAGAAGACGAAGCGGTCGTCGCTTCGGAACCGCTCCTTCGCGTAGGGGCTGTCGGGGTCGATCCAGAATTCGAGCATCCCGCGCGGGCAGTGGAACGCGCCGTCGATCATGCCCTCGCGCTCCAGCTCGCGCGGGTCGCGCAGATCGACGAAGGTGACGCCGTCCTGCCCGTGAAGGGCCATCGCCTCCTCCGCCGTCAGCGTCTCGACTACGGCATTCGCCGCCGCCACCATGTCCGCCACCCGCTTCATCGCGCGCTCCCCTGCATGACCCTGGGCAGGCCGGGGGTCATCCCCGCCGCCTGCCGCATAAAGACCCGCCGCAACGGGCCGATGCGGCCCACCGCCGCGATCCCGATATCGCGCGCCAGGCGCAGTGGCGCAAGATCATTCGAGAAGAGGCGGTTGAGCGTGTCCATGCCCAGCGCCATGGCCGTGTTGTCGAAGCGCCGCCACCGCTCGTAGCGGCTCAGCACGTTCAGATCCCCGATATCCTCGCCCCGCCGCACGGCGTCGCCCAGCGTCTCGGCGAGGGCCGCGGCGTCCTTGAAGCCGAGGTTGAGGCCCTGCCCCGCGATGGGATGCACCCCGTGCGCCGCGTCCCCGACCAGCGCGAGGCGGGGTTTGGCGTAGTCATGCGCCAGCGAGAGGGACACCGGATAGGACCAGCGCGGTCCCGTCACGCGTACCGCGCCGAGGAACGCCCCGAAGCGCCGCGCGACCTCCGCCTCGAAGCGCGCGTCGTCCAGCGCCATGGCGGTCTCGGCTATCGCCGTTCGCTCCGTCCAGACCAGCGACGAGCGGTTGCCCGTCAGCGGCAGGATGGCGAAGGGGCCGGAAGGGAGGAAGTATTCGTGCGCGACGCCCCGGTGCGGCCTGTCGTGCTCGACGGTGCAGACGATGCCCGCCTGCCCGTAGTCCCAGCCGGTATAGCGCACCCCGGCGGCCTGCGCGATGCGCGAGCGGCGGCCGTCGCAGGCGACGACCAGCCGCGCCCCGTGCGTCCCGCCGTCCTCCAGATGCAGCGTCGCCCATCCGGGGGTGTAGGCGACCCGTTCGACCCGGACGGGCGCGACATGCGTGATGGCGTCCTCCTCCGACACGCGGTCATAGAGCGCGCGGCGCAGGTGCCGGTTTTCGACCAGCGTGCCGAACGGCTCGTCCCCGACCTCCCGGTGGTCGAAATGCAGGAAGAGCGGCGAGGCCCCGTCCGAGACGCGCCCGTCGCTGACGAGAATGTCCGAAATCGGCTGCGCATCGTCCGCGACCCGCTCCCAGACGCCCAGGGCGCGCAGCATGGCCCGCGACCCGGCGGCGATGGCCGTCGCGCGCCCGTCGAAGGCGTCGTCGCGGCGCGTCTCGACCGGCGCGGCGTCGAAGACGCGGACCGTCAGCCCCTCGCGCGCCAGCGCCAGCGCCAGCCCGGCCCCGTTCAACCCGCCGCCGACGATGGCGACATCCGTCGTGTCGTTCTTGCTCATGCCCGAGAGATGGACCGGGAACCCGCCCCTGTCGAGGGCGAGAATGCCGCGCTCACAGGCCGAGTTCGCGCATGTAGGCGTCGATGCGCAGGTCGTGCCACGCCTCCGGCCCGTGGGTGCCGTGAAACCCCACATGCCCGCCCTTGCGGGTCAGCGTCAGGGCGACGTTGCCGGGGAGCGAATCGCGCAGGGCGTGGTAGGGCGCGGGCGGAATCCACGGGTCGTCCTCGGCATGGACCAGCAGCAGCGGGTGGCGGATATGCGGGATCATCTGCTGACCCGCCGTCGCCTCGTAATAGGTCGCCGCGTCCGGGTAGCCATGGAGCGGGGCGGTGGCCGCGTCGTCCACGGCGAGGATGGTCCGCGCCGCGTCCAGATCGGCGCGCATTTCCGGCGTCAGGACATCGCGCTGGCGGTAGGCCTTCTTCATCTGGCTGATGAAGGCCCAAGAATAGATCGCGTTGCGCCCGAGCATCAATTGCCGCGCCGCCTGCATCGGGTCGATGGGCACGGACACCGTCGCCGCGCCGCGGATATCGTCGCGGTCCGCCGCATGGGGCAGGGTATTGAGCACCACGCTCCCCCCCAAAGAGATGCCGACGAGGAAGACGCCCTCGGGCGCGTCCGGGGCCAGACCGTCGAGCACGTCGAGCACGTCGCGCCAGCATCCGGCGTAGTAGAACCGCGTCGCGTATTTCCGCGCCGGGCCGGCCCCGCGCAGGTTGAGCCGCAGGACCCGGCGTCCGCGCGCGAGGTGAAACCGCGCGCTCTCCCACATGTAGGCGGAATGATCGCAGCCCATCAGCCCGTGGATCAGCACCACCAGCGGCCCCGAACCGCCCCCTTCCGGCGTGTCGAGCCGCCCCAGCATCCGGTCGCCCGTCCCGTCGGACAGCGCGAAGAGCCGGTCCTCCGTGGTGCCCGGCAGGGGACGCAGGCGGTGGACGAGGCGGTTGCGCAGGGTCTGCAGGTCGCCGCCCCACCAGGGAAAGCGCGGGACGAAGGGAGGGAGATCGGGGTCGCTCATCGGGTGTATCGTCCGCTCGTGGCCATGCCGCCTCCGACGTAGCCCCGTCCGCACCCCGCGACAACCCTTACCGCGCCGACTCCCGCCAGCGCGGGTTGATCCACGGCTCGGCGTTCGAGGGGGGCAGCATCGGCCCGCCGAGGATGTGATCGGCGGCCTTCTCCCCGACCATGATCGAAGGCGCGTTCAGGTTGCCGTAGGGAATGCGCGGAAAGATCGAGCTGTCGGCGACGCGCAGGGCCTCCACCCCGATGACCCGGCATTCGGGATCGACCACGGCGGCCGCGTCGTCCCGCCGACCCATCCGCACCGTGCCGCAGGGGTGATAGGCGCTCTCGGCATGTTCGCGGATGAAGGCGTCCAGCTCGTCGTCCGACCGCGCGCCCTCCCCCGGCTGGATCTCCTTGCCGGCATAGGGCGCAAAGGCGGGCTGGGCGAAGATCTCGCGGGTCAGGCGGATGCAACGGCGGAAATCGACCCAGTCCGCCTCGTGGCTCATGTAGTTGAACAGGATCGAGGGCGCGGCCTTCGGATCGGCGGAGGTCAGCGCGACCCGCCCGCGCGACGGCGAGCGCATGGGGCCGACATGCGCCTGGAAGCCGTGGCCCTCGGCGGCGGCGCGCCCGTCGTAGCGGACGGCGATGGGCAGGAAGTGGAACTGGATATCCGGGTAGTCCACCCCCGGCTTCGAGCGCACGAAGGCGCAGCTCTCGAAGTTGTTGCTCGCGCCGATGCCCGTCCTGGTCAGCAGCCACCGCGCCCCGACCGTCGCCTTGCCGAGGAGGTTCCAGTAGCGGTAGAGCGTGATCGGCAGGCGCGCGGCCTGCTGGATGTACAGCTCCAGATGGTCCTGAAGGTTCGCGCCCACGCCGGGGCGGTCGGCGACGACGCCGATGCCGTGTTCGGCCAGATGCGCGGCGGGGCCGATGCCGCTGAGCATCAGCAGCTTGGGCGAGTTGATGGACGAGGCGCAGAGGATGACCTCCCGCCGGGCGCGCACGACCGAGACGCGCCCGCCCCGCTCGATCTCGACCCCCGTCGCGCGGCCTTCCTCGATGACGATGCGGCGGGCGAGGCAGCGGTGGATCGCGCAGTTGGGCCGCCTGAGCGCGCCGCGCAGGTAGGCGTTGGCGACCGACCAGCGCCGCCCCTTCCAGACCGTCTGCTCGAAGGGACCGAAGCCCTCGCCCTTCTCGCCGTTGTAGTCGTCGGTCGTCTCGAACCCGGCCTGCTCGCCCGCGCGGACGAACGCCTCGAAGAGCGGATTGCTGCGCGGGCCGCGGGTGACGTGGAGCGGGCCGTCCGTGCCGCGCCACGCCGGATCGCCACCATGGCCGCCGGAATGCCAGTGCTCCATCCGCTTGAAGTAGGGCAGCACGTCGGCATAGGCCCAGCCGTCCGCCCCGCTCTCGGCCCAGTGGTCGAAATCCTTCGCATGGCCGCGCACGTACACCATGCCGTTGATCGAGGACGACCCGCCGATGACCTTGCCGCGCGGACAGGGCAGCCGCCGCCCACCGAGATGCGGCTCCGGGTCGGACCAGTAGCCCCAGTCGTAGCGGCGCATGTTCATCGGATAGGACAGCGCGCCCGGCATCTGGATGAACGGCCCCGCATCCGTGCCGCCGTGTTCCAGCACCAGCACCGAATGCGCCCCGCTCTCCGACAGCCGCGCGGCGAGCGCACCCCCGGCGGAGCCGGAGCCGACGATGACGAAATCCGCTTCCATGATCATGAGTTAGACAATACGGTCGCCCCCTTCCACCGGGAGGCGACCGCTTGCCGACCGTTCGCGACGCTCCGTCGGGCTACAGGATCAGCCCTGCGCGGAGCGGCGGTCGAGATTAAAGAACACGTCGCCCGGCGCATCCGGCCCGATAGCGTCCGCCACGCCGAACCCGCGGCTGACATCGACCGGTCCACGCCGGGCATCGATATCGCGGGAGATCGCCTCGGGTACCGCAAAGGACGATCCGACGGCGAAGGCCGACGCCGTACCGAAGTCTAGGCCGTTGACGACGCCCGGTGCCTGCACGTCCGCGTCGAGCGCGCTGCCGAGCGGCGTGATCGGCGCATCGGGACGGGGCGGGGCAACAGGCGCATCGGGTTCTGCATCGCCGGGCTGGAACTGCTCGTTCGTCAGTACATCGGCATTGGTCGCCTGCACGGTGCGGAAGCTGCCCCCGCCTTGATCGTTGAACCCGTCGAGCAGGTTGAGCGGATCGTAAGTGCCCTGCTGGTTGCTGCCGGCATGGAAAATGTCGGTTCCTTGTGCCAGCAGCGACTTGTAGGCGTCGAACGTGCCCGCCGCGCCATGAGCGAAGCGCTCGAACGCGCTCGCATCCTCGGACGGCTGTGCCGAATAGCGGTCGATGACGAAATCGACGATCCCGCGCTTCTCCTCGTTGGTGAAGGTGAAACCGTTCTCAAGATCCCGGGGCGTGACCGTGCCACCATTGATAGGGGCGCGCCCGTTATCGACACGCTCCTCGTTATAGCGTGCGACGAGCAAGCTAGTGGCCGCGTTGGACGCCGTTTCCGGCGTCAGACCGACGGAGCTGCTCAGGTAGTCGTAAGGGCCATTCTTCTCGGCGCTCTCGACGATGGCCGCCGCCGTGTCGGCGATGGACTCGCTCGTTCCGGATGCGCCAGCGTCGAACTCGTCGATATCGACGAGGGTGCCGTCCGGTCCCTGCTGGGCCTCGATCACATCCTTCACAGTCGCGCCGTGGCCGACCGTCGGGGCAGGTCCGTCCGGGTCGGCAGCACCGAAAGTACCGTCATCGGGCGCGTCGAAGCCAAAATCGAGGATGGCGATGCGGGGCTTCTCGCCATTGGCGAACGGGCCGCCGGACACTCCGGCGGGGGCCTCCGCGTCGCCCGAAGATACGGACGTCGCGTCGCTTTCGGAAGCCGGGGGCGCGATAGGGGCCGATGCGGACGGGCCCGGGGCGGGAGCGACGTCCACGGTGTCCACGTTCACCGAAGGGGCAAACGCGCTCGGGCGAGCGATGGGGTTGTCTGCGCGGGACGACAGCTTTCCACCTTGGCCCGCATCGCCGCGATACACGTCAATGGCGTTGACGTTGACGGGCTTCGACAGCGAGGGAGCAGGCGATGCCTCATTCCGGGACGATCCATCGCCCGCTGCCGGTGCGGACTTACGATACGCCGCCTCCATCGCAGATGTGGTATCGCTTGTTGAAGCGGTAGTATTCGCGCCGGTTACCTGCATGATCTCCGTCCCTCGGTCAGCTCTTCCTGCGAGAGAACCGTCTCACAACGGTACATGAATGTAAACGATCATCCGCACAGGCACAGTACGAAAATGTGCTCAACCCAGCCACCGCTTACGACGCCGGTACGAGCGGACGTTGCGATAGGACTTGCGCCCCTCCTCGGACATGCCGAGATAGAATTCCTTCACGTCCGGGTTCTCGCGCAGGTCGGCGGCGGGGCCGTCCATCACGACGCGGCCGGATTCGAGGATGTAGCCGTAATGGGCGAAGCGCAGGGCGACGTTGGTGTTCTGCTCGGCGAGGAGGAAGGTCACGTTCTCCTTCTCGTTCAGGTCCTTCACGATGCCGAAGATCTCCTCGACCAGCTGCGGGGCGAGGCCCATGGACGGCTCGTCGAGGAGCACCGTCTCGGGGCGGGACATGAGCGCGCGGCCGATGGCGCACATCTGCTGCTCGCCCCCCGACGTGTAGCCCGCCTGCGACTTGCGGCGCTCCCGGAGGCGGGGGAAGTAGGTGTAGACCATCTCCAGATCGTCCGCGACCCTGCCCCGCCCGTCGCGGCGGGTATAGGCCCCGGTCATCAGGTTCTCCTCGATGGTCAGGTGCTCGAAGCAGTGGCGGCCCTCCATGACCTGGATGACGCCCTTCTTCACCAGATCGGCGGGCATCAGCTCGGCGGTGTCCTCGCCACGATAGCGGATCGACCCCTTCGTCACCTCGCCGCGCTCGGAATGCAGCAGGTTCGAGATGGCCTTCAGCGTCGTCGTCTTGCCCGCGCCGTTGCCGCCCAGGAGGGCGGTGATGCCGCCCTTGGGCACGGCGAGGCTCACCCCCTTCAGCACGAGGATGACGTGGTTGTAGATCACCTCGATATTACTGACTTCGAGAAGCGCGTCCTCGGGGGTCGGCTCGGTATCGGTGGGCAGGGGGGCGGCGGTCATGGGCGAGGGTCCGTCCGTTGTCGGGAAGGCGACCCGCCCCGGGTCAGGCCCGGGGCAGGCGCGTGCGGTACGTATCAGCTATCGCTGCAGGATGCCTCGACGCCGTTCTCCTCGGCATAGGCCGACGAGTCGGCCTCGATCAGGCCCCCGATCACGTCCATGTCGCTCTCGGAATAGTCGCTGATCTGCTTCCATTCGCCGGCCTCGGCGTCCCACTGGTTGACCGAGACGAGGCCCGGGCCGCCGTGGTTCTCGCACGAGACGGAGAATTCGGGACCGAAGTTCGGCAGGCCCAGCTCGGCCATCTTCTCCTCGGTCATCTCCAGCGCCTCCATCCCGTCGCGCATCATTGCGGGGGTGATGTCCGCCGTGCCGTGGATCTCCTGCGCCGTCTTGGCCGCCTCGACGGCGAGCATGGCGGCGTAGAGGCCGCGGTTGTAGAGGATGGACCCCATCTGGTCGCCCGCGCCGGCGGCCTTGCCCGCATCGTAGACGTGCTTCTGGAGATCCTCGTAGACGGGATAGTCGCCGCCGACGCCGTGGAAGTTGAGCGCCTTGTAGCCGTCGGCCTTGTCGCCCACCGGCTTCACGTCGTTCTCGGAGCCGGACCACCAGATGCCGATGAAGTTCTCCATCGGATAGCGGATGTTCGCCGCTTCCTGGATGGCGGTCGCGTTCATCACGCCCCAGCCCCACATCGTCACGTAATCGGGCCGCTCGCGGCGGATCTGGAGCCACTGGGACTTCTGCTCCTGGCCGGGATGGTCGACGGCGAGCAGGGTCAGCTTGAAGCCGTGCTTCTCGGACAGCTCCTCCAGGGTGCGGATCGGCTCCTTCCCGTAGGCGGAATTGTGGTAGACGAGGGCGAGGGTCTTGCCCTCGATATCGCCGTCGTTGATGTCGAGCAGGTGGTTCACCACCGCCGAGGCCCCGTTCCAGTAGTTGGCCGGGTAGTTGAACACGGTGTTGAACACCGCGCCGTTGGCCGCCGAGGTGCGGCCGTAGCCCATCGTGTGCAGCGGGATGCCGTCGGCCGCGGATTTGGGGATGAGCTGGTAGGTGATGCCGGTCGACAGCGGCTGGTAGACCAGCGCGCCCTCGCCCTTCGTGGATTCGTAGCACTCCACGCCCTTCTCGGTGTTGTAGCCCGTCTCGCAGGGCAGCAGCCGGGCGGGCACGCCGCCGATGCCGCCGTCGCGCTCGTTGACGAGCGTGAAGTAGTCGGCATAGCCGTCGGCGAAGGGGATGCCGTTCGCGGCGTAGGGGCCGGTGCGGTAGTCGAGCGACGGGAAGACGAGGTCGGCCATGGCCGGGGTCGCGGCCATCGTGCCCGCGAGGGCCATGGCGGCGAGGGTCTTGAGTGTCATGTTTCTCTCCCTGGGTTTCGTGTTCTTGTTCGTGCGCGGTCGAGTCGCCGACCGTCCACCGCGATTATGGCAACATCAATGCGGAAATGGCCAGAGTCGCAGCTTCTCCTTGATGATCTTCCACAATTGCGCCAGCCCGTGCGGCTCCAGGATGAGGAAGACGACGATCAGCGCGCCGACGATGGCGAACTCCACATGGGTCGCGATATCGGTCGGCCAGCCCAGCCCCCCGACCAGTACGTTCTTCAGGAAGACCGGCAGCAGCACCATGAAGGCCGCCCCCGCGAAGGACCCGAAGATCGAGCCGAGGCCCCCGATGATGATCATGAACAGCACGAGGAAGGATTTCTGGATGCCGAACACCTCGCCCACCTCGACCGCGCCCAGATACACCGCGAACAGCAGCGCCCCGGCGATGCCGATGTAGAAGGACGAGATGCCGAAGGCGGTCAGCTTGGCCTTGAGCGGGTTCACCCCGATGATCTCGGCGGCGATGTCCATGTCGCGGATCGCCATCCACGACCGGCCCAGATGCCCGCGCGTGAGGTTCCGCGCGAGGATGGCGAGCACCACGACGAAGACGAGGCAGAACAGGTACGTCACCGGCGCGGTGGTCCCCGCCCCCGTGATCGGCACGCCGAGGATGGTGCGCTCCGGCGCGTTGATCTGGCCCGAGGCGCTGTAGTTGTAGAACCACGACACCTTGTTGAACAGCCAGACGAGGAAGAACTGCGCCGCCAGCGTGGCCACCGCGAGGTAGAACCCCTTGATCCGCAGGGACGGTAGGCCGAACAGCATCCCCACCAGGGCCGTGATGCCCCCCGACAGGATGACGCAGAAGACGATGTTCAGGTCGGGAAAGCCGGTCATCAGCTTGTAGCAGCTATAGGCCCCCACCGCCATGAACCCCCCCGTCCCGAGGCTCACCTGCCCGCAATAGCCGGTCAGGATGTTCAGCCCGATGGCGGCGATGGCGTAGATGAGGAAGGGCAGCAGGACCGCGTTCGTCCAGTAGTCGTTGACGATGAACGGCACGATGCAGAACGCGACCGCCAGCACGACGTAATAGCGCAGCCGGTCGAACTTGATCGGAAAGGTCTGCCCGTCGTCGCGGTAGGTCGTCTTGAAATCGCCGACTTCGCGGTAGATCATGATGCCAACCTTCTAGAAACAATTCGAACAACCGCCACAGCCGACGAGACGACAAAGACAGAAGACGAGACGGAAAAGCATGATGTGAGAGCCATCCATCGTATCGGATGCCGGTTCCAGAACTCATGCTTTTCTTCAACACCGGGAAACGAACTGAAAAACGTAACGGGGACAATTATCAGGATAAGAAGGAGTGTTATCGCAAAGCTGCCGCCAACAATGTTGAATATCGTGGTATTTTCAGGTCTTATATATCCCATCACACCCTCTCGATGATCTTTTCGCCGAACAGACCCTGTGGGCGGAAGATGAGGAAGAGAAGCGCCAGCATGTAGGCGAACCAGTTCTCCGTCGCCCCGCCCAGATACGGCGCGCCGATGAGGAATTCGAACATCTTCTCGCCCACCCCGATGATCAGCCCGCCGACGATGGCCCCGGGGATGGACGTGAACCCGCCGAGCATCAGCACCGGCAGCGCCTTGAGCGCGATGAGCGAGAGCGAGAACTGCACCCCCGATTTCGCGCCCCACATCACCCCCGCCACCAGCGCCACGAACCCGGCGATGGACCAGACGATCACCCAGATCGTGCGCAGCGAGATGCCGACCGACAGCGCCGCCTGGTGATCGTCCGCCACCGCGCGCAGGGCCCGGCCCGTCTTGGTGTACTGCGAGAACAGCACCAGCGAGGTCACCAGCAGCGCGGCGATGACGGCGGCGTAGATGTCGAGCGTATCGAGGTAGAAGCCGAAGAAATCGTCCCCGCCGAGGAAGGCGGTATTCTCCTCGACCCAGATGTTGCCCCCCTGCGGGATGCCGATGTCGAGCTTCTTGATCTCGGCCCCCCACATCAGGTCGCCGAAGCCTTCGAGGAAGTAGGCCAGCCCGATGGTGGCCATGAACAGGATGATCGGCTCCTGGTTCACCAGATGCTTGAGGATCAGCTTCTCGACGATGATCGCGAACAGGATCATCACCCCGACGGTCAGCAGGATGGCGACGACCGTCGGCACGTTCCAGCCGAAATGATGCACCTTGGTGCCCAGCACCGCGTTGATCATGTGCGAGAACGGGATCAGACCCGTCTGGATGCCCACCAGCGTCTGCGCCGCGAAGAGCGCCATCACCCCTTGCGCGTAGTTGAAGATGCCCGAGGACTTGAAGATCAGCACGAAGCCGAGCGCGACGAGCGCATACATCACGCCCGCCATCAGCCCGTTGAGGAAGACCTCGACGCCGAAGAGGAAATCAGCGGACATGGGTTACTCCCGATAGAGCGCCCCGCCCCGGGCGAAGACCCGGGGCCTCAACGGGCGGAGCACAATTCATCGAGGCCCCGGGTCGTTGCCCGGAGCGGGGTGTTACTGAAACCTCAATCATGGCTCACCCCCAGATACGCGTCGATGACCTGCTGGTTCCGGCGCACCTCGTCGGGGGTGCCGTCGCCGATCTTCGCGCCGTAATCCATGACCACGACCCGGTCGGAGATGTCCATGACAACGCCCATGTCGTGCTCGATCAGGGCGATGGTGGTGCCGAATTCGTCGTTCACGTCGAGGATGAAGCGGCTCATGTCCTCCTTCTCCTCGACGTTCATCCCGGCCATCGGCTCGTCGAGCAGCAGCAGCTCGGGGTCCATGGCGAGCGCGCGGCCCAGTTCGACGCGCTTCTGGAGGCCGTAGGGCAGGCTGCCGACGGGCGTCTTGCGGATGTTCTGGATTTCCAGGAAGTCGATGATCCGCTCGACGCGCTCGCGGTTCTCGATCTCCTCCGCCTCGGCCCGGCCCTTCCAGAGGGCCTGCGAGAGGATGCCGGTATCCATGTGGATCAGGCGGCCCGTCATGATGTTGTCGAGCGTCGACATGCCCTTGAAGAGCGCGATGTTCTGGAAGGTACGCGCGATGCCCTGGCGCGCAATCTCGTAGGGTTTCATCGGCCCGCGCCTCGCCCCGCGGAACCAGACCTCGCCCTCCTGCGGATGGTAGAAGCCGTTGATGACGTTGAGCATCGAGGACTTGCCCGCGCCGTTCGGCCCGATGATCGCGCGCACCTCGCCCTCGCGGATGTCGAAGGAGATGTCCTTGATCGCGGTCACCCCGCCGAAACGGAGCGTGATGTTCTTCATCTCCATGATCACGCCGCCGATCTTGCGACCGTCGGCGGTGGTGGAGGGTTCGGGCGAGGCGGGCATTGCGGCGCTCATTCGGCGGCCACTTTCTGTGCCTCGGGCGCGACCACCGCCGCGTCGCGGATTTCCAGCGTCGCCTTGATCATGCCCTTGCGCCCGTCCTCGTAGGTCACCTCCGTCTCGATATAGACGCTGTCCGACCCGTCGTAGAGCGCGGTCACCAGCGGCGCGTATTTCTCCGCGATGATGCGGCGGCGGACCTTGCGCGTGCGCGTCAGCTCGCCGTCATCGGCGTCCAGCTCCTTGTGCAGCACGAGGAAGCGCCGGATCTGGCATTGCGAGAGCATGGGGTCGTCGGCGATGGAGCGGTTCACCGCCTCCACGTGCTCCTGCACGGCGGCGTAGACGCGCGGATGGCCGGCAAGCTCCTGATAGGAGGCGTAGGCGATATTGTTGCGCTCGGCCCAGTTGCCGACCGCTGTCAGGTCGATGTTGATGAACGCGGTGCAGTAGTCGCGCTCATGCCCGAAAGCGACGGCCTCCAGGATATTGGGGTAGAACTTGAGCTTGTTCTCGACGTATTTGGGCGCGAACATCGCCCCGTCGGTCATCTTGCCCACGTCCTTCGCCCGGTCGATGATGCGCAGATGGCCGCTATCCGGCTCGAAGAACCCGGCATCCCCGGTCGCGACCCAGCCCTCGGCATCCTTCGTCTCGGCGGTGGCCTCGGGGTTCCTGTAATACTCGGCGAAGGTGCCGGGGGAGCGGTAGAAGACCTCCCCGCTGTCGCCCAGACGCACCTCGACGCCGGGGCTGGGCACGCCGACGGTGTCGGCGCTGACCTCGCCGTCGGGCTGCTGCGTGATGTAGATCGTGCCCTCGGTCTGGCCGTAGAGCTGCTTGAGGTTGATGCCGAGCGAGCGGTAGAACTCGAAGATCTCCGGCCCGATGGCCTCCCCCGCCGTATAGCCCACGCGCACGCGGCTCAGGCCCGTCGCGTTCAGCAGCGGGCCGTAGACCAGCGCCCGGCCGATGCGGTACCGCATCCGGTCGCCCGCGCTCACCTGACTGCCGTCGAGCAGGGCCGGGCCGACGCGCTTGGCGACGTCGATGTACTTGTGGAACAGGCGCTGCTTGAGCGGGCTGGCATCCTCCATGCGGATCATGATGGATGTCAGCATCCCCTCGAAGAAGCGCGGCGGGGCGAAGAAGTAGGTCGGCCCGATCTCGCGCAGGTCGGTATGCATCGTCTCCGCGCTCTCGGGACAGTTGACGCAGAAGCCCGCCCAGCACGCCTGCGCCATCGAGAAGACGTAGTCGCCCACCCAGGCCATCGGCAGGTAGGCGAGGATATCCTCCTTCTCGGTCAGGCCGTCGAAGGCGCAGGAATTGCGCGCGGTGATCAGGACGTTGGCATTGGTCAGCACGACCCCCTTGGGCCGCCCCGTCGTGCCGGAAGTGTAGAGGATGATGCAGGTGTCGCCGGGCTTCGCGGCGGCGACGCGCGCGGCCAGCTCGCCCTCGGTCTCGCCGCGCGTCTCCTCGCCCGCCTTGCGCAGGTCGGCGAGGGAGACGAGGGCGGCGTGGTCGTAGCGGCGCAGGCCGCGCGGGTCGATGTAGACGATGCGCTCCATCGACGGCAGGCGGCTTGAGACCTCGGTCAGCTTGTCGACCTGCTCCTGATCCTGCACCACGGCGAAGCGCGCGCCGCAATGGTCGAGCACGTAGGCCATCTCGTCGGCCACCGAATCCTGGTAGACCGGCACGGGGATCGCGCCCGCGTACTGCACGGCGAGCATAGACCAGTAGAAATGCGGGCGGTTGCGCCCGACGATGGCGACGTGGTCGCCGGGTTGCAGCCCCATGGCGATGAAGCCGCGGGCGATGGCCTCGATGGCCTCGCGCGCCTCGGCCCAGGTCCAGCTCTGCCAGATGCCGAACTCCTTCTCGCGATAGGCGGGACGGTCGGCGAAATCGCGGGCATTGCGTTGGATCAGCTTCGGAAAGCTGTCGAGATCGCCCGGCAGGGGCTTGGTATCGCTCACGAAATGTCCTCCCTGCCGGATCGCGGGAAAGAGGATGTCGCGTCCGGTCTTGGGTGAACACTAGAGGAGAGATTAACGGATCGTCAATCTCGGTACGGCGCGGCGCGGCGTATCAGGCGGCGCGGCGCTGGTCTTCCGTGAGCATGGAGTAGAGCGCCTGCGTCCCGTCCGCCCCGCGCAGGTTCGCGCGGATCTCGGGACGCTTGAGCAGGCGGGAGATGCGCGCGAGGGCGCGCAGGTGCTGGTTGTTCGCGCTTTCGGGGGCCAGCAGCAGGAAGACGAGGTCGACCGGCTCGTCGTCGGCGGCGTCGTAGTCGATGGGCTGCGCGAGACGCGCGAAGATGCCGTAGACCGTGTCGATATCGGGCAGGCGGGCATGCGGGATGGCGACCCCGTTGCCGACGCTGGTCGCGCCGAGGCGCTCGCGCTCCAGCAGAGCGTCGAACACGGTGCGCTCGTCGAGCGCGCTGACCTCCGCGGCATAGCCGGCAAGCTCCTGAAGCAGGTGCTTCTTGCTGGTTGCCTTGAGATCGCAGATCACCGCGTCGGCCGCGAGAAGACCATCAAGAGACATGGGATACCTCGTCGATACGTCCGCCGATAGAATCGGCCGGGCGTTAACAAACCGTTAGGTCGCTGGCTGGACTTAAGATGCGGCGGCGGTCGGCTCGATCCAGCCGACATTGCCGTCCTCGCGTCGATAGACCACACCGATCTCGTTGTTCTTCTCGTTGCGGAACATGAGGATCGGCTCGTCCCCGATCTCCATCTGGAGAACGGCCTCGCCCACGCTGAGGACGGGGATGGAGGTCTTCGTCTCGGCGATGATGACCGGCTGAAGCGACTCGGACGCCTCCTCCGCATCGGGCGCATCGGACTCGATCACGAAGGACGCGGCACCGACGCTCTCCACCGGGGTGGAGCGGGTGCGATGATGGTTCTTGAGGCGGCGCTTGTAGCGGCGCAGCTGCTTGGCCAGGCGGTCGCTCGCGGCGTCGAAGGCGGCATAGATATCGCCCGCCCGGCCCGAGGCCTGCGCCTTCATGCCGGTGCTCAGATGGGTCGAGCATTCGCACTTGAACTCGTGCCGGTCGCGCGTGAAGGTCACGGTCGCGTCGGTGGGCCGTTCGGCATACTTCTCCATCGCCGCGGTCAGGGTCTCGATGACATGGCCGCGCAAGGCGTCGCCGATATCGATCTGTTTTCCGTTAACGTCGATCTTCATACGATTTCAATACCTTGACTGACAAAGCGCCGATGTTCGCAGCTTGTTCAAGCTACACGCCCACCGACCCGAAAGTCAATCTCGGAATATCGGGACCGACACCTAAAGCGTCACTTCCGCCTTACGCCGGCGGCGCTGGACGGAGGAGGGAATGTCCATGGATTCCCGGTATTTCGCCACCGTCCGGCGTGCGATATCCACCCCGTCCTCGCGCAGGATGCTGACGATGCGGTCGTCGGAGAGGATGGCGTCTACCGGCTCGTCGTCGATCATCTTGCGAATCTTGAACCGCACGCTCTCGGCCGAATACGACTCGCCCCCGTCCGTCGAGCCGATGGCCGCCGTGAAGAAGAACTTCAGCTCGAAGACGCCCCGGGTCGTGGAGATGTACTTGTTCGAGGTCACGCGGCTGATGGTGGATTCGTGCATGTCGATGGCCTCGGCCACCGTCTTGAGGTTGAGCGGACGGAGCTGCTCGATGCCGTATTCGAAGAACCCGTCCTGCTGGCGCACGATCTCGCTGGCGACGCGCAGGATGGTGCGGGCGCGCTGGTCGAGGCTCTTGGCGAGCCAGTTCGCGCTCTGCATGCATTCGCTGAGATAGGCCTTCACCTCGCCGCCGCCGTCCTGCGAGCCGTTCGTGACCTCCGCCGCGTAGCGTTCGTTGACGAGGACGCGGGGGAGCGTGTCGGTGTTCAGCTCCACGTTCCAGCCGCCCATCGCGTTGCGCCGGACGAACACGTCCGGGATCATCGTCTGGGCGATCTCGGAATGGAAGCGCGCGCCGGGCTTGGGGTCGAGGGCGCGCACCTCCTCGATCATCTCGCGCATGTCGTCGTGGCCGACGCCGCACAGCTTCATCAGCGCGGGCAGGCGGCCCTTGGCGAGCATCTCCAGGTTGTCGAGAAGCGCGGCGATGGCAGGGTCGAGGCGGTTGCGCTCGCGCAGTTGCAGGCGCAGGCATTCCGCCAGGTCCCGCGCCCCGACCCCGGCGGGGTCGCAGCCCTGCACGATGTCGAGCGCGGCGGCGATGTCGCCGGGCGCGGCGCCGAGATTGCCGGCGACGAGGTTGGTATCGGCGCGCAGGTACCCGGCCTCGTCGATGTATTCGACCAGATGCGTGGCGATGGCGCGCACCCGGTGGGAGGCCGGGGTCATGCCGATCTGGTCGAGCAGGTGGTCGCGCAGCGAGGTCTCGGCGGCGACGACGCCCTCAAGGTCGTATTCGGGGGAATCGAAGCCCCCTCCCCCACCCTTGCCTAGGGACGCCCAACCCGAGCCCTCGTCGCCCGGCGGACCGGCGGCCTCGGTCATCGCGGCGGCCCCCTCGGCCTGGCGCTCGGCGCGGGATTCGTCGGCGTAGACGTTCTCCATGCCGGTGTCGAAGGTCTCCTCGGCGCGGGAGAGGTTGTCCTCGCGCAGTTTCGAGGGCAGGTCGTCCGACGGCGCGGCCCTGTCGGCCCCCTCCGGCGCCTCGGGCCGGTCGCGCCGCTCGTCGGGCACCTGGGCCATCGCTTCGAGCAGCGGGTTGCGCTCGATCTCCTGGGCGACGTACTCGCTGAGATCGAGGTTCGACATCTGCAACAGCTTGATCGCCTGCTGGAGCTGCGGCGTCATCACCAGCGATTGCGACTGGCGCAGCTGGAGGCCCATACCCATCGACATCGGTCAGACCCTCCCTTCTCTCTGCGCGGTCGCTACAGGCGGAAACCGTCTCCGAGATAGACCCGGCGCACGGCCTCGTCGCCGATGATGTCCCCGGGCGTCCCCTGCTTGAGCACCTGCCCGTCGTGCAGGATGTAGGCCCGGTCGATGATCGACAGTGTTTCGCGCACATTGTGGTCGGTAATCAAGACCCCCATGCCGCGCTCGCGCAAATGCGACACCAGCCCCCGGATATCGCCCACCGCAATGGGGTCCACGCCCGCGAACGGCTCGTCGAGCAGAATGAAGTCGGGATCGGTCGCCAAAGCACGCGCGATCTCGACGCGCCGCCGCTCGCCGCCCGAGAGTGCCAGGGCGGGCGTGCGGCGCAGATGCGTGATGGAGAATTCGGCGAGCAGCGCGTCGAGCCGGTTCTCGCGCTTGGACCGCTGGCGCTCGACCAGCTCCAGGACGGCCATGACGTTCTCCTCGACCGTCAGTCCGCGAAAGATCGACGCCTCCTGCGGCAGGTAGCCGACCCCCAGCCGGGCGCGGCGATGCATCGGCAGGGAGGTCACGTCCTCCCCGTCCAGCGTGATCGCGCCGTAATCCGCCGGGATCAGCCCGGTGATCATGTAAAAGCATGTCGTCTTCCCCGCCCCGTTCGGCCCCAGCAGACCGACGACCTCGCCGCGCTGCAGCGTCAGGGAGACGCCGCGCACGACCGGCCGCCGCCGGTAGCTCTTGCCGATGCGGTCGACGACCATACCCTCGCGGTTCGAGGCGAGGGTCAGGTCGGGCCGTCCGCCGGTCATGCCGGCCCCCATCGGATGACCGCCATCATAGGAGACGCGCCCTTACCATGCCGTGAACCGGGGGCGATCGGAGCGGCGGGGGTCACCGATCCGAGGACGGGAAGAAGATGCCGCTGACCCGCTCGCGGGTGCCGTCGGCGCGGATGCCGCCCGATTCGATGCGGGCGAATCCGGTATCGAGGTTGATGGAGAGGCTCCCCCCCGCGAGCACGTTCTCGGCCCCCTGGGTCAGGGTGACGGTATCGCCCATGAGGATGGTGCTGGACGCGACGTCGTAATCGGCCCAGTTCCCCTCCGCCGCGCCCTCGGGGCTGGAGACGAAGACCTCGCCCTCCGCGCGGACCCGGCGGATGGCCCCAGCCTGGCCGTCGGAATCCGAGTCGGGGTCGTAGGTGACCACGAGGCGCTGCGCCTGCATGCGCACCCCGCCCTGGCGCGCGTCGACCGAGCCGGTGAAGACGGCGACCTGCTCCTCCTGGCGCACCTCCAGCGCGTCGGCGGAGATCTCGATGGGCAGCGTGCTGTCGACCTTGAAGCCCCCGAGCGCCCCGGCGGACTGGGCCGCCGCCGGGCCGGCATCGGTCAGGAGCGGCAGCGCGAGGGACAGCAGGGCGATGCGGACGATGCGCTTCATGGACGGCGCTCCTGTGGCTTGTGGCATGACGTCAATCCTTCGTCGCAGGTGGTGACACGGTTTCGGGGGTGAACACAACCCGTACGTTTCCGCGAAAGATAACCGATCGCCCCCCGCTGTCCACCGCCTCCAGCGTGTCGGCCCGGATGGAGCCGCGCGGCCCCTGCGCCTCGACGGGCTGCTCGACCGCCATCGCCCGGGTGCCGATGTCGATCTCGGCGACGGGCATACGCATGGTGTAGCCGTCCGACGTACGCGCCACGACACCCTCGGTCAGGCGCAGCCATTCGCGGCGCGGGAAGAAGACGCCCCGCTCGGCGGTCACCACCGCATCGCGGCCGTCCTTCGTCTGGATGCGCGCGGTGATGCGGCTCAGCGTGATGCGGGTGGGCTTCGGCCCGTTGGGCAAGGCCCAGTCGGCGGTCACGGTATACGGCTCGCCGTCCTCCGTGCGCCCCGAGAAGCTGGGCGAGAGCATCCGCAGGCCGTCGGTGAGGGATCTCTGGTCGGCGTCGGTCAGGACCAGCGGTGCGGGCGCGCGGGTGCCGGTCTGGGTGAAGACCGCCGCGAAGGGCAGGCATGCCACCAGGGCCAGCCCCAGCGACAGCCACAGGGTGCGCCGCGAACGCCTGATCCGCCGCGGGCCGGCGTCGACGCCGCCCTCCTCCGTCATCAGGTGATGCCCGCGCGCAGGCAGTCGTGGATGTGGATCAGCCCCAGGGGCGGCGCGGGGCGCGGCGCATCGGGATCGAGGACGAAGAGGGCGGTGATCGCGTGTCGGTTCATCGTGTCCAGCGCCTCGCCCAGGGTCGCGCCGGGACCGATGGTCTTCGGAGCCGGCGACATGATCTCCCCGGCAGTTCTATCGTTCAGATGGGCGATATTGCGGCGGAGGTCCCCGTCGGAGATGACCCCGGCGAGCCGCCCCTCCCCGTCCAGCACCCCGGCGATGCCGAACGCCTTGCCGGAGATGGTCAGCATGGCGTCGAGCATGGGCATCGCGCCGGGCACGAGGGGCAGCGCCTCGCCCGTATGCATCCGCTGTCCGACCGTCAGCAGCCGAGAGCCGAGGGAGCCGCCCGGATGAAGCATACGAAAGTTCTGCGGCCGGAAGTCCCGCCGGTCGATCAGCGCGACCGCCAGCGCGTCGCCCAGGGCCAGGGTCGCCGTGGTCGAGGTGGTCGGGGCCAGGCCCATGGGACAGGCCTCCGGCGCGGCGGGCAGGACCAGGCCGATATCGGCGGCGCGCATCAGCGTGCTGTCGGGGCGCGAGGCGATGGCGATGAGCGGGATGCCGCAGCGCCGGGCATGGGCGACCAGATCCGACAGCTCCGGCGTCTCGCCCGAATTCGACAGCACGAGAGCCACGTCGCCCGCCGTGACCATCCCCAGATCCCCGTGGCTCGCCTCCGCGGGGTGGACGAACTGTGCGGGCGTGCCGGTCGAGGCCAGCGTCGCGGCGATCTTGCGCGCGACGTGGCCGCTCTTGCCCATGCCCGAGACGATCACCCGCCCGGTGGCGCGGGCCAGCAGGTCCACCGCCCGCTCGAACCGCGCGTCCAGCCCCTCGGCCAGCAGGCGAAGCGCCTCGGCCTCCGTCTCGACGACCGCGCGCCCGATCTCGATGGCGGATTTTCCCGATGCCATGGCGTCAGTGGGCGAAGATGTCCTGCTCGGGCCAGCCGACCAGATCGAGGATCGCCCGGCTCGGCAGGAAGTTGAAGCACGAGGCGGCCAGCTCGGTGCGCCCCTCGCGGAAGAGGCGCTTGTCCAGCTCCTCCTTCAGGCGATGCAGGTGCAGCACGTCGCTCGCCGCGTAGTGCTGCTGCTCGGGGGTCAGCTCGGCCGCGCCCCAGTCGGAGCTTTGCTGCTGCTTGGATATCTCCACCCCGATCAGCTCGCGGCACAGCTCCTTGAGGCCGTGGCGGTCGGTATAGGTGCGCACCAGCTTCGAGGCGATCTTGGTGCAGTAGACCGGCGCGGTGGTCACACCGAAGGCCCGGGCCATCACCGCGATGTCGAACCGCCCGAAATGGAAGAGCTTCAGCGTCTGCGGATCGGTGAGCAGCCTCGCCAGATTGGGAGAGCTGGGCACGCCCGGCGCGTACTTAACCAGATGCGCGTCCCCGTCCCCCGCCGAGAGCTGGACCACGCAGAGCCGGTCGCGATAGGGCATCAGCCCCATCGTCTCCGTATCAATGGCGACCACCCGCCCCAGATCGAGACCGTCGGGCAAATCGCCGTGATGCAGATGAATGGTCATCCTCGCTCCTTCGCCTTGTGCGAGGCACCGGGTAAGCCGTTCGGCGGGGGAAATCAACCGCGAGGGGCGGATGGCCAGGGCAATTGCCTGAACGTATTCCCTTTCCGTTCCCGGCGAAGACCGGGAACCTCGATGGGACAGAGTACAAACCTCTGGATCAGGTCTTGCTCAGCGAGGCCCCCGTTCTTCGTACCGCGCGCAACGCCGGGAGCGGGGAACAGGGTTTCAGGCGATTGCCCTGCCGCTCCAGCGGCAATCTTGATCCCGTCCCCGTCGATAGGCTAGGGATGCACCGCACTATTCCATCTTTCAGAGGTGAATTTCCGTCATGTTCGATCCGCATCGTCCGCGTCGCAGCGTGCTCTACATGCCCGGCTCCAATGCCCGGGCGCTGGAGAAGGCGAAGGAGCTATCCGCCGATGCGCTGATCCTCGATCTGGAGGATGCGGTCGCGCCGGGGGAGAAGGCGGCGGCGCGGGAGCTGGTGGTCGAGGCGGTGCGCGGCGGGGGCTACGGCAGGCGCGAGATCGTCATCCGCATCAACGGGCTGAACACCGATCACGGCATGGAGGACCTGCGCGCGGCCTGCGCGGCGGCCCCGGACGCCATCCTGATCCCCAAGGCGCAGTCGGCGGCCATGATCGAGGAGGTCGGCGCGCTGATGGCGACGCACGGCGCGCCGGAGACCACGCAGATTTGGGCGATGATGGAGACGCCGCTCGGCATTCTGCATGCCGAGCGGGTCGCGACGGCCAGCACCCGGCTCACCGCCTTCGTCATGGGCACCAACGACCTCGCCGAGGACTTGCGCGCGCATCAGACCGAGGACCGCGCCCCGCTGCTGCCGCATCTGACCCATTGCCTGCTCGTCGCCCGCGCCTATGGGTTGGCTGCCATCGACGGGGTGTACAATGCCTTCCGCGACGAGGCCGGGTTCGAGGCCCGTTGCGCCAGCAGCGCGGCCCTGGGCTTCGACGGCAAGACCCTGATCCACCCCGCCCAGATCGACATCTGCAACGCCGCCTTCGCCCCGGATGCCGAGGCCGTCGAGACGGCGAAGGCGCGGATTCGCGCCTACGAGGAGGCCCGGGAGAAGGGCGAGGGCGTGGCCGTGCTCGACGGGACGATCGTCGAGAACCTGCACGCCGAGGCCGCGCGCACCCTGCTCGTCCGCCACAACGCCATCCGCGCGATGGAGGGCTGAGCCATGGCCGCGACCCCCGAGGACCTCTTCGCCTTCCTGGACGGCCTGGGCATCGAGACGGAGACCGTCACCCATCCGCCCCTCTTCACCGTCGAGGAAAGCCGCGCCCTGCGGGGCGAGCTGCCGGGCGGGCACACCAAGAACCTGTTCCTGAAGGACAAGAAGGGCCGCCTGTTCCTCGTCACCTGCGACGAATCGCGCACGGTGAACCTTAAGGCGCTGGAAAAGGCCATCGGCGCGGCCCGGGTCAGCTTCGGGAAACCCGACCTGCTGCGAGAGGTCCTGGGCCTGACCCCCGGCGCGGTCACGGCATTCTCGCTCATCAACGACCGGGCCGGCCCCGGGGCGGACGACGCGCCGCGCGTCACCTTCGCCATCGACGCCTCGTTATTGTCACATGACGTAATTCAGTGCCATCCCCTACACAACGAGGCCACGACCGCTATCTCCCCGTCAGACCTGATGCGGTTCGTCGACGCCTGCGGGCATTCGGCGATAAAAATCGATTTTGACGCCCTGGAACCGTGACGGTCCGGCATCCGGGGCCTGAGAGGGACTAGGATGCTGGAACTCGGTGGCGGCAATCCCGATGCGGCGGCGGCGACTTCTCCCGTGATCGACGGAACGGATGCGGGCTTCATGGCCGACGTGGTCGAGGCCTCGCGCACGACCCCCGTGGTGGTGCAGTTCACCGCCGCGTGGTGCGGCCCGTGCAAGACGCTGGGGCCGCAACTGGAGGCGGCGGTCGCGCGCACGAACGGCAAGGTCCGCATGGTACGCATCGACATCGACCAGCACCAGCAGATCGCCGGCCAGCTTCAGGTGCAGTCCATCCCGGCGGTGTTCGGCTTCGTGGACGGGCGGCCCGTCGACGCCTTCATGGGCGCGCAACCCCAGAGCGAGATCGAGCGGTTCGTGACCACCCTCAGCGACGCCGCCGCGCCCACCTCGGCCGAGGCGCAGGTCGACGAGGCCCTCGCGGTCGCGGAGGAGCGCCTCGCCGAGAACGCGCCCGCCGAGGCCGCTCAGATCTACGCGCAGATCATGGGTGTCGTGCCCGAGAACCTGCGCGCTATCACCGGCCTCGCCCGCTGCTACGCCATGCTCGGCGACCTGGAGCGCGCGGAGGAGACGCTCGGCTACGCGCCGGAGGACAAGGCGGACGACCCCATGGTCGTGCAGGTCCGCTCCATGATCGCGCTGGCCGCGCAGGCCGGGTCGGCCGACGACAACGCGCAGCTCGAAGCCGCCGTGGAGGCGAATCCGGACGACCACCAGGCGCGGCACGACCTGGCCGTCGCCCTCGTCGCCTCGAACCGGGAGGAGGAGGGCATCGACCACCTGCTGGAGATCG
The DNA here is from genome assembly GCA_020629115.1 of Paracoccaceae bacterium. Lineage (GTDB taxonomy): Bacteria > Pseudomonadota > Alphaproteobacteria > Rhodobacterales > Rhodobacteraceae > JAHDDY01. Next base: position 25,737 of record JAHDDY010000027.1, read on the forward strand.
TCCGCCGGGACCGCGAGTGGAACGAGGACGCGGCGCGGCAGCAGCTCTTCAAGGTTTTCGAAGCCCTCGGGCCGAGCGATCCGCGCACCCTCAAGGGACGGCGCAAGCTCTCCTCCCTGTTATTCGCATGACCCGGATGGCCCCCCGCTTCACCACCGCGGATGCCCCGTCGGTCATCCCGGTCTTCCCCCTGCCCGGCGCGCTGCTCCTGCCCCGGGGGCGCCTGCCGCTCAACATCTTCGAGCCGCGCTATCTCGTGATGGTGGACGACGCGATGAAGACCGACAGCCGGCTCATCGGCATGGTCCAGCCGAAGGGCGAGGACGGCGACGACCTGTTCTCCATCGGCTGCGCGGGGCGCATCACCACCCTGTCCGAGACCGATGACGGGCGCTATCTCATCGGCCTGAGCGGCGTGTCGCGCTTTCGCGTGGTGCAGGAGGTCGAGGGCTTCTCGCCCTATCGACAGGCGCAGGTGACGTGGGACGAGTTCACGCTCGATACCAAGACCCCGCGCCAGGACGGCGACGATTTCGACCGCGAGGCCTTCCTCGCCATCGTGGAGCGCTACTTCCAGGCGAAATCCCTCGACACCGACTGGGACGCCTTCGGCAAGGCGAGCGAGGAGACCATCGTCAACGCCCTGTGCATGATCTGCCCATTCACGGAGCAGGAGAAGCAGGCCCTGCTCGAAGCCGAGGACCTCAGCGAGCGACGGCTCACCCTGCGCACGCTGCTGACCATCGACGCGGCGGGCGAAGAGGGAAGCGGGGGGCTGCAATGACCGACAAGACCGCCGCCCCGCCCCGGGCCGATATCGACCCGAAACTGCTCGAAGCACTCGTCTGCCCCATGTCGCGCACCCCGCTGCGCTACGACCGCAAGGCGCAGGAGCTGATCAGCGAGCGCGCCGGGCTGGCCTACCCCATCCGCGATGGCGTGCCGATCATGCTGCCCGACGAGGCGCGCCAGCTCGATCCATAGCAAGGGTCGCCCCGCTCCCGGCGAAGACCGGGAGCCTCGATGGTCGATGCGCCATGCTGGACGCAGTGCCGAACTTGACGAAGTTCCCGGTCTTCGCCGGGAACGGCGACCGGGGTTTCCCGCAACCCGAACCCCGCCCTTCCCTTCCCCGCCCGTCCGCGCTATCCCACGCCGTGAACTTTTTGGGGAGCCGACCATGAGCGCGATCATCGACATTTCCGCCCGCGAGATCCTCGACAGCCGGGGCAACCCGACCGTCGAGGTCGAGGTACTGCTGGAGGATGGCTCGCTGGGCCGGGCCGGCGTACCCTCCGGGGCCTCGACCGGCGCGCACGAGGCCGTCGAGCTGCGCGACGGGGGCGAGCGGTACAAGGGCAAGGGCGTGCTGACCGCCGTCGCCAACGTCGAGGGCGATATCTTCGACGCGCTGGCCGGGGTCGACGCGACCGACCAGGGCTACATCGACGCGATGATGATCGAGCTGGACGGCACCGACAACAAGGGCCGCCTCGGCGCGAACGCCATCCTCGGCGTCTCGCTCGCCACCGCGAAGGCCGCCGCCGACAGCGTGGCCCTGCCGCTCTACCGCTACGTCGGCGGGGTCTCGGCCTCGGTCCTGCCGACCCCGATGATGAACATCATCAACGGCGGCGAGCACGCGGACAACCCCATCGACATCCAGGAATTCATGGTGATGCCAGTCGCCGCCGACAGCATCGCCGAGGCCGTGCGCTGGGGGGCGGAGATCTTTCACACCCTGAAATCCGAGCTGAAGGCGGCCGGACACAACACCAATGTCGGCGACGAGGGCGGCTTCGCGCCCAACCTCGCCGGCACGCGCGACGCGCTCGACTTCATCATGGCCTCCATCGAGAAGGCCGGGTTCAAGCCCGGCGAGGAAGTCGCGCTCGCCCTCGACGCCGCCTCGACCGAATTCTTCCGCGACGGCAAGTACCATCTCTCCGGCGAGGGCAAAGTGCTGTCGGCCGAGGAGATGAGCGCCTACTATGCCGACCTCATCGGTGCCTACCCCATCGTCTCCATCGAGGACGGGCTGGCCGAGGACGACTGGGCCGGGTGGAAGCACCTGACGGAGACGGTCGGCGACCGCTGCCAGCTCGTGGGCGACGATCTGTTCGTCACCAACCCCGCGCGCCTCGCCGACGGCATCGACCAGGGCGTCGGCAACTCGATCCTCGTGAAGGTTAACCAGATCGGCACCCTGACCGAGACGCTCCAGGCCGTGAGCATGGCCAACCGCGCGGGCTTCACCGCCGTCATGTCCCACCGCTCCGGCGAGACGGAGGACGCCACCATCGCCGACCTCGCCGTCGCGACCAATTGCGGACAGATCAAGACCGGCTCGCTCGCCCGCTCCGACCGCCTCGCCAAGTACAATCAGCTCATCCGCATCGAGGAGGAACTGGGCGACATGGCGACCTATGCGGGGCATCCCCTGGGGTATCCGAAGGGGTGAGCGGACGGGGGCGCAGGACCGGACCCGCCCGCGTCGCCGTGCTGATCGGCCTGCCGCTGCTTCTGGTGGCGGGCATTGCCTATTTCTACGCGCGCAGCTTCACCGGCGAATATGGCACGCTGGCGCGCGAGAACATCGCCGCCGACCATGCCAGCGCCCGGCGCGAGCTGGACCGGCTCGAAGCCCTGCTCGCCGAGCGCCAGCGGCGCAATCGCGGCCTGCGCGCCGACAGCGTCGATCTCGACCTCTTGGACGAGCGCGCCCGGGCGGAGCTGGGAATGCTGCGCGCGGACGAGGTGTTCCTGCTGCTGGACGAATGACGGCGGCGGGCCGAGGGCCTGCGACACGGACACGCGCGCTTTTGCGAGACGCGGCGCGCGCAAAGCCCTATGTCTAGCCTTAACCCCGCCAACCTTCCGGAGCCGTCGCCCGTGCCCCTGCTCGCCGTCTTCGCCGTCACCTTCGCCATCGTCTACATCGTCCAGGCCCGCCGGGGCGCGATCATGCTCGACCGCCTGCACCGGGCGACCCTCTTCGCCATGGCCGCGACCTTCGTCGTGGTCGCGGCGGCGATCCTGCTCGGGGACTGACGGCCACCGGGGCCGCCCGTTCCGTCCCGTCGAGTGCCCGGACAACGAAAAGCGCCCCCGGGTTTCCCCGGGGGCGCGTCGTATCGTGATGAAGACGGAACGGACCGTCTTACATCATGCCCATGCCGCCCATGTCGGGCATGCCGCCGCCTGCCGGGGCCGCGCCTTTCGGCTCGGGCTTGTCGGCGACCATGGCTTCCGTGGTGATGAGCAGCGAGGCGACCGATGCCGCGTCCTGCAGGGCATGGCGCACGACCTTGGCCGGGTCGATGATGCCCTTTTCCATCAGGTTGCCGTATTCCTCGTTCTGCGCGTCGAAACCGAAGGAGGTCTCGCCGTTTTCGAGGATCTTGCCGACGACGACCGATCCGTCGACGCCCGCGTTCTCGGAGATCTGGCGCACGGGTGCCTGGAGCGCGCGGCGGACGATGTCGATGCCGCGATCCTGGTCGGCGTTGTCGCCGGTCATGCCTTCGAGAGCCTTCGAGCCATGCAGCAGGGCCACGCCGCCACCGGGGACGACGCCTTCCTGGACGGCGGCGCGGGTCGCGTTGAGCGCGTCGTCGACGCGGTCCTTGCGCTCCTTGACCTCGATCTCGGTCGAGCCGCCGACGCGGATAACGGCGACGCCGCCCGCCAGCTTGGCGAGGCGCTCCTGGAGCTTCTCGCGGTCGTAATCGGAGGTGGTCTCCTCGATCTGCTGCTTGATCTGGCCGACGCGCGACTGGATCTCGGCGCTGTCACCGGCACCGTCGACGATGGTCGTGTCGTCCTTGCCGATGCGGATGCGCTTGGCGGTGCCTAGCATGTCGAGGGTCACGTTCTCCAGCTTCATGCCCAGATCCTCGGAGATGACTTGGCCGCCGGTGAGGACCGCGATGTCCTGAAGCATGGCCTTGCGGCGGTCGCCGAAGCCGGGTGCCTTGACGGCAGCGATCTTCAGGCCGCCGCGCAGCTTGTTGACCACGAGGGTCGCCAGCGCTTCGCCTTCGACGTCTTCTGCGATGATGAGGAGCGGCTTCGAAGACTGGATGACGGCTTCGAGCATCGGTACCATGGCCTGGAGCGACGAGAGCTTCTTCTCGTGCAGCAGGATGTAGCAGTCTTCCAGCTCGGCGAGCATCTTGTCGGGGTTCGTCACGAAGTACGGCGAGAGGTAGCCGCGGTCGAACTGCATCCCTTCGACGGTCTCCAGCTCGAATTCCATCGTCTTGGATTCCTCGACGGTGATGACACCCTCGTTGCCGACCTTCTGCATGGCCTCGGCGATCTTCTCGCCGATGATGGCCTCGCCATTGGCAGAGATGGTGCCGACCTTGGCGACCTCGGTCGAATCGGCCACATCGCGGGCCATCGACTTGATCTGCTCGACGACCTTGACGACGGCGGCGTCGACGCCGCGCTTGAGGTCCATCGGGTTCATGCCGGCGGCGACGGCCTTCATGCCTTCCTTGACGATGGCCTGGGCCAGCACGGTCGCGGTGGTGGTGCCGTCACCCGCTTCGTCGTTGGTCTTCGAGGCCACTTCGCGCACCATCTGCGCGCCCATGTTCTCGAACTTGTCCGACAGCTCGATCTCCTTCGCGACGGACACGCCGTCCTTGGTGATGCGCGGGGCGCCGAAGGATTTGTCGAGGATCACGTTGCGGCCCTTGGGGCCGAGGGTCACCTTCACCGCGTTGGCGAGGGTGTTCACACCGTTGAGCAGGCGCTCGCGGGCATCGGCGTCGAATTTGACGTCTTTGGCAGCCATTGGATGACTCTCCTGTCAGTGGAATTTCGGTTGCGTTGGCAGGGGCAGGATCAGGACAGGACACCCATGATGTCGCTCTCCTTCATGATCAGCAGCTCCTCGCCGTCGAGCTTGACCTCGGTGCCGGACCATTTGCCGAACAGGATGCGGTCGCCGGCCTTCACGTCCATCTCGACGCGGTTGCCGCTGTCGTCGCGCGCGCCGCTGCCGACGGAGACCACTTCGCCCTCCTGGGGCTTTTCCTTGGCGGTTTCGGGGATGATGAGGCCGCCGGCGGTCTTCTCGTCGCTTTCAACGCGGCGGACGAGCACGCGGTCGTGCAGGGGACGAAAATCCATCATGTCGCTCCTTGGGTCTTGCAATCGTTTCTGTCCAGCGCTGTTGGCACTCATGGTCGGAGAGTGCCAACAGCGTCGGAGCGGACATATTCATCGCTGCAGCGGGCGTCAACCCGCGCGCTGTGATGGAAACGAAATTTTAGTCTTTATGCCGTTCTCAGGTCCCGGCCCCCGGCACCCAGGACGTCCCCGCCAGCGGCACCTGCGCCATGGCCGCCGCCTCGACGGTAAGGGCGACGAGGTCCTCCGGCTCAAGGTTGTGCACGTCGGACTTGCCGCAGGCGCGGGCGATGGTCTGGCATTCGAGGGTCATCACGTTCAGGAAATTCGCCAGCCGCTGACCCGCCTTCACCGGGTCGAGCCGCCGGGCTAGCTCCGGCACCTGCGTCGTGATGCCCGCTGGGTCGTTACCCTCGTGCCAGTCGTCATAGGCCCCGGCGGTCGTGCCGAGCTGGTTGTACTCGTGCTCGTAGGCCGGGTCGTTGTCGCCCAGCGCCACCAGCGCCGCCGTGCCGATGCTGACGGCATCCGCGCCCAGCGCCAGGCACTTGGCCACGTCCGCGCCGTTGCGCACCCCGCCGGAGACGACGAGCTGCACCTTGCGGTGCATCCCCAGATCCTTGAGCGCCTGCACCGCCGGGCGGATGGCGGCGAGGATGGGCAGGCCGACATGCTCGATGAACACGTCCTGCGTCGCCGCCGTGCCGCCCTGCATCCCGTCGAGGACCACCACATCGGCCCCTGCCTTCACGCTCAGCGCGGTGTCGTAATAGGGCCGCGCGGCGCCTACCTTCACGTAGATCGGCACCTGCCAGCCGGTGATCTCGCGCAGTTCGGTGATCTTGATCTCCAGATCGTCCGGCCCGGTCCAATCCGGGTGGCGGCAGGCGGAACGCTGGTCGACGCCCTTGGGCAAGGTGCGCATCGACGCCACCCGGTCGTTGATCTTCTGCCCCAGCAGCATCCCGCCGCCGCCCGGCTTGGCCCCCTGCCCCACCACCACCTCGATGGCGTCGGCCTTGCGCAAGTCGTCCGGGTTCATGCCGTAGCGGCTGGGGAGATACTGGTAGACGAGCTGTTTCGAATGCCCCCGCTCCTCCGGCGTCATGCCGCCGTCGCCCGTGGTGGTCGAGGTGCCGGCGGCGTTCGCCCCCCGGCCCAACGCCTCCTTCGCCTGACCCGACAGCGAGCCGAAGCTCATGCCCGCGATGGTGATGGGGATCTTCAGCTCGATGGGGCGCTTCGCGAAGCGCGTGCCGAGCGTGATCGAGGTATCGCACGCCTCGCGATACCCCTCCAGCGGGTAGCGCGACATGCTGGCCCCGAGGAACAGCAGATCGTCGAAATGCGGCACCTTCCGCTTGGCCCCGCCCCCGCGAATGTCATAGATCCCCGTCGCCGCCGCCCGCCGTATCTCCGACAGCGTATGCGGATCGAAGGTCGCGGAATAGCGCGGCAGGGTGCGGGGCGGGCGGTTCTCAGGGGCGTTCATGGAAATATCCTGCTATTGAGCGGATTATTGCAGCGCCGGAACGTTTTTCCAAAGCGTCTTGAGGCGCTTGATCGTCTCCGACCAGTTGCCCGCGCGCGGTTTGCAGATCGTGTTCTGGTTACCGAACATGCCGACTTCGTGGATCGCTTCGGACACGCGAACCGTGTTGAGCCAGCGAACGGGAACGAAGTACTCGCATTTTTCATCGTCGTCGATGTGCTGTCGGTGATAGTTGGCAGATAGGACTTCAGCCGCCGGAAGGTCATCGACTGTGAAGTCTCTCAAGGCGACACGCGCTCCCGTACAGACACCCACGCCAACGAATCCCGTGCTGGGAATGCGGACCCAGCAGCGATCTTCCGGTTTCAGCAAGTCGAGCGTGTTGGTGTACCACGCTCCTCCTCCGGCGCTGATGAAACCATGTCTTGCAGCCTCGTCCCAAGACCGCTCGTCTCCTTCGCCGAAAGAGGCGTAGAACTCGCCATTCCACGGTTCGCGCGCCCGCACGCCGGAACCGACTGCCTTCACCTGCGTCTCCTGAGGATCCTGCATCCAAGCCCGGCTCAACAGCTGCTCATCGCCATTGGCGAAGACCTGAAAGTAGAGGACGTTGATAGCAATGTCCCGATCGCTCAAATACCTAACGATACGCTCGGTACTCGCGTCGAGGCTCGATGCGACGACGACAATCTGATGGCTCTCGTTGAGAGTGTCCTCGTCGAGTTGCGCCCCGAAGCGCCTTGTGAAGTCGAGAGACAGGTTCGCGTGCGCGTCTCTGCTGAATTTCCTATATATTTCGCTGATCTCGTCGCCGGAAAGTCGTTCGATCCATGATGCGTAATCTATAGCCTGCGCGACGACCTCCCGAGGCGTTCTGTCCCTCTTGAGTTCGATCAGAACGAGAGTGCCGTCTGGCGCGACCGCGAGCAGATCAACGAAGCCACCATATCCGGTCGGCACCTGCCTTCCCAGAAGCATCCAGTCGTCGGACAGGATCGATGGGCAAGCGACGATCATGTCTTCGAGCTGGCGCTCAGATGCAAGGGCGGAAGCGGACAAGACGGTCGGCACCTCCCCCACTTTCCATATCTCGTGGTTTATTGGCATGACGATTCAATACGCATTGTCGATCTTGAAATTATAGAGCTGCCGTGCGCTGCCGTAGCGGCGGAAATCGGCCGGGTCGGCGTCCATCCCCGCGCGGGCCAAGAGGTCCGCAAGCTGCGCCCGGTGCTCGTCCCGCATCTCCTTCTCGACGCAATCCGCCCCGAGGCTGGCGACCGTCCCGCGCACGTAGAGCCGCGCCTCGTAGATCGAATCCCCCAGCGCCTCGCCCGCATCGCCGCAGACGACCAGCGCTCCGGCCTGGGCCATGAAGGCGCTCATGTGGCCGACATTGCCGCCGACCACGATCTCGGCCCCCTTCAGCGAGATGCCGCAGCGGGCCGAGGCGTCGCCCTCGATTACCAACAGGCCCCCATGCGCCGTCGCCCCCGCCGACTGGCTGACGTTGCCGCGCACGCGGACCATGCCGCTCATCATGTTCTCGGCCACCCCGGTGGAGGCGTTGCCCTCGACGGTAACGCTCGCGCACTGGTTCATGCCCGCGCAGTAATAGCCCGCATGGCCCCGGATCATCACCTCGACCGGTGCGTCCAGCCCGCAGGCAAGCGCATGGGCGCCGCCGGGATTGAGCACGGTGAAGGCACCTTCGGATGCGTCCTGCAACGCCGCGTTGACCTCCCGCAGCGAGAGGGCGGACAGGTCGAGGCCGTCGTTGCGCAGGGTATCGGTCGTCATGCGGCATGGCTCCAGGAGTAGATGCGCGCCGGTTCCGGTTCCCAGATACGGGCGGTCTCGACGCCCGGCAGCGGCGCGATGGCGCGGAACTCGCTGGCCATGGCGACCCAGTCGTCCGTCTCGGCGATGACGGCGGGCTTGCAGGCGATGGGATCGCGCAGCACCGCGAACCCGTCCTTCGTGCCGATGGCGAAGGTGTAGAACCCGTCCAGATCGCGCAAAGCCCCGCGCAGCGCCTCGTCGAGCGTGTCGCCCTCGCCCATGCGATGGGCGAGGTAGGCGGCGGCGACCTCCGAATCGTTCTCCGTCTGGAACCGCTCCCCCTGCGCGGCCAGCACCTCGCGCAGGTTGTTGTGGTTCGAGAGCGAGCCGTTATGGACGAGGCAGGTATCGGCCCCGGTCGAGAAGGGGTGCGAGCCGGTGGTAGTGATGGCGCTCTCGGTCGCCATGCGGGTATGGGCGATGGCATGGGTGCCGCCGCGCCCGGCCAGTCCGAAATCCGCCGCCACCCGATCCGGGTCACCCACGCCCTTGAACACCTCGATGGAGGTGCCAAGCGACAGGACGGTGACGTCGGGCGCGTTCTCGATGATCCAGGCCCGCGCCGCGCGCCCCTCGGCATCGGTGCGCAGGACCGCATGGTCGCGCAGGGTCCCGATATCGGCCGCCGCCCCGAGCGCCGCGCCCATCCGCGTGGCGAGGGCCGGGAAATCCGTCTCCCCGGTCTTCGACAGCAGTACGAGCTTGGCCCGCCCGTCCCCGCCGCCATAGACCGCGAAGCCCGCCGAATCGGGACCGCGGTCGCACATCTCGTGCAGCATCAGCGCGGTCAGCCTGCCGAGATCGGCGTGGAGCGCCTCGTTCTTCAGAAACAGTCCCGCGATTCCGCACATATCCAGCCCTCCCTGGCCCGCCGGACGCTACCCGCCGGACGGTGCGCTGTAAATTGCCAAGACGCCGCGCAAGGGCGCTTGACAACGGCCCCGGCGCACCGTATCGCTCGCCCTCCATCGGCCCAGATGGCGGAATTGGTAGACGCGCTGGCTTCAGGTGCCAGTGTCCGTATGGACGTGGAGGTTCGAGTCCTCTTCTGGGCACCATTTCTTTCCTTTATGGGGAGACATGGTGAACGATGCCCCGGAGGGCGGTTAGCTCAGTTGGTAGAGCACAGTGTTCACATCGCTGGGGTCACTGGTTCGAGCCCAGTACCGCCCACCACTTCTAGATCATCAATATACAATGATATTTTTCTCGGTGGCATTTCCGGAGCTGCCAGCAGTCTTGCTATCGCCTATACCGAGTTTCGTCCTCCGCGCGGTTCCGGCGCAGGGTATGGGTCAGGGCTTCGAACTCGGCAGGCCGTTCGAGGGTCGATGTTCTGGCGTATACGATGGCACATTATCGTGCCGTGACCGCAGGAACGATTTCAGTAGAGCGGTTTTTTAGCCGAACCTCTGCCCTGCGTCTGTGGTGGGCCCCAGCGGCATTGTCTGTGCGACCTACTGAACTTTGACTTGAATGGCGCGGTCGATCCTGTCGAAGCCGCGTTCTGTGGGCATGGTGAAAAGGCAGTGTCCGTCGCTGGCATCGGCCCAGCATTCGCCGATCATGCGCTTGTCGACTTCCGCCTCGTACCGATCTCCGCCCTTGTACTCGATTGCCATGATACGGTCGTCGTCCAGCATGGCGACGAAGTCGGGGAAAAAGCGGTCCTTAGGGAGTTGCAACCAAAAGGCATTCGGCTTCCTGTCCACGTTGCGCACCCAATAGCGGACCTTGGGGTGGTCGTCGATGTAGCACGCGCATTCGAATTCCTCGCCCTTGTTCTTCAGGTCGCCGATGACGGGAAAATAGTGTTTCCTGAATGTCCGGGAGCCGCGATAGGGCTGATTGTAGGCATATCCATTCTCATCGAAGATCAGCGCCGTGTCCGGGTGCGAGACCGTCCTGAACGACGCCGCTTCCGCCTTGAACAGCGCCCCGTAGCACTCCGCCTCGCGCTTGCCCCGCAACGCGGCAATCTCCGCCGCGATGGCGCGACGCAACGACCATCGGTGACGGGCCAGCTCCGCCAGCGAATACCCTTTCTCGCGCTCCAGCATGGTCAGGGCAGCGGAGACGAAGATTTTCGCGGATGGCTTGGTCACGTCGTCATGGGGAATGCCCCGGTCGATCCAATTCACGAGACGCGGGAAGGTCCAGTCCGGTTCTTGAATCGCCAGTTCAAGCTGGCGATGCAGGGTCGCCATGGACCATTTCACCTCGCCATCGTCCGTCACGTCGATCTCGCCCGTCTTGGCATCGTCGCGGATGGTGAAACGGGACAGGACGCCGGACGGGTCGCATTCGTCCAGCCGCCACGGCAAGTCGAGGAAGTGGTCGCGGCGGAAAAGCTCCAGTTTTCCCTGCACCGGGATGCACAGGCGCGGGACGATGAACGGGGGTTTTGCTTCGTCGTCGCGGGTTTCCGACGCGGCGATCCGGTTCGATGCGAGGTAGAGGCGCTGGATCGCGGCGCTGGCGCCCGGGATAGCGAGCGTGGCGAGTTGCATGGTCTTCTTGTCGTCCACCGACACCGCCCCGCGCACGACGATTTCCCGTGTCGTGGCGTCGTAGCGCACGCGGGCCTTGAGTTGCGCGGGCAGGCGGTCCAGTGCTCCCGTCACATCTTCTTCCCGAAATTCCCCTGCAAGATCAAGGGGATCGCTCTTGTGTTCGTAGGCGGGGTCGGCCTCCGGGAAATCGAGAGCGGTCTGTGCCTTGACGAGTTCCGCCGCCTCCAGCCGGTTATAGCCGTTGCCCTCCACCAGGCCGTCCCTCAGCGTCTCCGCCGTCTTGGTGAAATCGGCAGACGCAACAAAGGCATAGGCGCGGTTGAGGGCGTCGTCGGTCTTGCGCCGCGCCCCCGGCATCCGCAGGATGCGCCCCAGCAATTGCTCCACCGATTTCGCCGACTTGATCTCCGCGACGGAGCACAGGATGTACGCGAAGGAGCAGTCCCACCCTTCCTTCAGCGCATTTATGGTGATGATAAAGCGAATATCGCAGTCGCGGTCGAAGAGATCCACGCCGTCGATCTCGCGGGTCGTGCCGGTGGCGACGGCGATCTGCTTTTCGGGGATGCGCGCGTCGTCGATCAGGTGCTTGCGCAGCACGTCCACCGTCACGTCGCCGCCCTTGCGCTCGGCCTGGAACAGGACGACGGGGCGGATGTAGTCCCCCGTCGCGGCCTCCTCGCGCTTGGCCTTCTCCTCGAGCGCGCGTTGCGCGTCCCGGGCCTTGCCGACGGTCAGCCGCCAGTCGCGGTTCGTGCGGAGTCGCACGGGGAGCTTGATCATCTCCTCCGCCTTCAGTTCCGCCGCCGAGACGTGGTGCAGGACGTTGGACGCGAACTTGTCCTTCTCGGGGTCGTGCGTCGTCTCCGGGGTCGCGGTCAGTTCCAGGATCAGCGACGGCGCGAGTCGGCGCAGCGTCTCGAAGGACAGCGCGGTGCGGGCGTTGTGCGCCTCGTCCACGATGACCATGGGCCGGTGCAGGCGCAGCATGTTGGCGAGCGAGTACGGGACCGATCCGTCCGCGTCCCGCTCCAGCAGGGCGTCCTGTTCCGGGTCCAGCCCCGTGAAATGCCCCATCAGCGCCCCGGCCGATTCGTAGACCTTGCGCCCTTCTTTGTCGTCCACGCGGAAGGATTGCAGGGTCGCCACCACGACGCACGCGCCCCCTTCCGCATCGGCGCGGGTCAGGTGCAGCGCCTCCGGCAGCGACATCACCGTGACGTTGCGCCCGAAGGCGTCGTGCAGGGCGGCGCGGTAGGGGTGCTCCTCGTCCTTGAGGGCGTCGAGCGTCTGGTCGCGGATGGTGGTGGACGGCACGAACCACAGGACCATCGGGCTTCCGGTCTGCAGGTACCCCGTCGCGGCGATGCCCACCGAATGCGCGGCCATGACCGTCTTGCCCCCGCCCGTCGGCACGCGCAGGCACACGTAGGGCACGCTGTCGGGGATGAGCGGCGCGGCGCTGTAGGCGCGGCCCGTCACGTCGTAGAACGCCGTCGAGGCGGTCATGGTGCCGATCCGCGACAGGTACGTCGCCAGCACGTCCAGCGTTTCGCGCTGATAGTGGCGCAGCTCGAAATTGACGGCGGCCATCAGCGCGCGCCGTCGATCTGATAGGGGATCTGCTTGAACACGACAGCCGCCTGCCCCAGCGTCTCGCGCGATACGGTGCAGCCTTCGGCGTAGACGACGCGCGTGCCCTCGAAATCGTCCGGGGGCATGGGCAGGGCGGCGAGGCGGTCGGGGGTCAGCACGTTCGCCGCCGCGTCCCGGGCCGCCGCCCCCGCGCGGGGCACGCCCATGGTCGCGGGGTCGTAGAGCAGATACACGGCGCGGTCGCGATGGGTGCCCAGGTAATCCGAGGTCGCCCGCGCCGGGATGGGCACGCCGGTCTCGCAGAAGAACACGTGCGCGGCGAGGTCGGGGAAGGTCACGTCCGCGTCCACGTCGCCGAACGCGTCGAAGAGCGGGGTGCCGAGGGTGCAGAACCTGAACCCGCCGCCCAGGCCCGCCACCGGCTTTGCCGGGTCGCCGCCCTTGTCGTAGCCGTCGACGACCCGGCGCAGCCGCTCCGCCGTCACGTCCCGGGCGATCGCGTCCTCCATCTCCACGAGGATGAACTTCCGGTTGCCGCCGTCCTGCTTGTTGAGGTCGAGCACCGCATGGCCCGTGGTGCCGGACCCGGCGAAGGAGTCGAGGATCAGGTCGTCGGGGCCGCTGGCGATTGTGATTATACGTTCAATTAAAGTCGTGGGTTTTGGAGTCGCAAATACTTCAGGCGCATCATAGAAAATTTCTACGATCTGTTTTTTCGCTTTTTGGTTATGCCCTGCTTCACTATGCAGCCATAGCGTTCTAGGTACTACGCCACCTACTTCTGATAAAAACCGCTTGTAAGCTGGGACGGTATTGTCACCTTTAGAACCCCACCAAAGCCTGTTATCAGATTTGTGCTTCTCAAAAGTAGACTTCGGGTAAGCCCAGACACGTAATTCTGACGGCCAAATCTCAGTATTTAAATTAGGGTGTTGAATCGCATACCATCCGTTCGGACGTTCATCTTTGTTCTTGTTTGATGTGTAATCGCTTGTCTTCCATGGGCCTCTTGGATCATTATCTGGGTTGCTATAGCGGGCATTTTGTTCATCACTACGAGCAATCTTGTTTGGTTCCCACCTATCTTTTTGTCGAGCATAAACAACTATGTAATCATGATCGTCGCTAAAAAACTTTGCATCGTTTGCAGGTGCGTATTTCTTTTGCCAGACGAGTGTTGCTATGAAATTTTGAGGCCCGAAAATATCATCCAGCATACTACGCAGGCGATGCTGTTCATCATCATCAATACTGACAAAAATCGCCCCATCTTCCCGCAGAAAATCCCGC
>JAHDDY010000027.1:39711-40804 GCA_020629115.1 Paracoccaceae bacterium
GGGTACATCATGCACAGCCATTTGTCGTGGCGGGACAGGTCTTCAGTTTCCTTGCCGACCACCTTGCCCAGCCATTTGCGGATTTCCGGCGAGTTGACGTTGTCGTTGTAGACCCACCCCTCGTTCCCCGTATTGTAGGGCGGGTCGATGTAGATGCATTTCACCTTGCCCGCGTAATACGGGAGCAGCGCCTTCAGCGCCTCCAGATTGTCGCCCTGCACCACGAGATTCTGCGTGTCCGGGTCGCCCGCCGACGCCTCCCGGTCGCAATGGACGAGGCGATACGGCACCTCGCGGTGGTGGTTCACCACCGCCCTCTTGCCGATCCAGTCCAACGTAGGCATCGCCGCCTCTCCCCCCCGCCGTTTTTGCCCCTCATCTGTAGGGGTTTGCATGGACGCGTCAACAGCCGCCGGGCTGGACAAGTCGGCGCGGCGCGCTTGTTCCCCCGGTGAAACGCGATTACCGGGAGGCGGACCATGGCGGATACGACGGTACTCTACGGCTTCGACGGCTCGACCTACGTGCGCACCGTGCGCTGCACGATGCACCGCAAGGGCGTCGCCTACGAGCAGATTCCCCTCAACGTGCTGGAGGGCGACCCGAAGAAGCCCGAGCACCTGAAGCGCCATCCCTTCGGCAAGGTCCCCGTCCTCGACATCGACGGGATGCGCCTGCGCGAGACGGAGACGATCTGCCGCTACCTCGACGAGAGCCGCCCCGACCCGGCGCTCATGCCCACGGGCGCGGCGGACCGGGCGCGGGCGGGACAGTGCATCAACCTCATCGGCAGCTACGGCTACGACGCCCTCGTCGGCGCGGCCGGCTATCACCTCTTCCCCGATTTCCTCGGCAATCCCAGCGAGGCGCAGCACCACGAGGCGGTCGAGCGCGGCAAGACGCTGCTCACCCTGCTGACCGAGATCAAGAACGGCGACGACTGGTTCTCCGTCTCGGGCATCGGGCTGGCCGACTACTTCCTCGGCCCCATCGTCGCCTACATCTGCCTGACCGACCACAAGGACGAGATGCTCGCCATCGGCGGCCTCGCCGACTGGTGGGAGCGGATGAACCAGGACGCCGCCTTCGTCGA
>JAHDDY010000145.1 GCA_020629115.1 Paracoccaceae bacterium
CTCCCGTTTCACGTCCCGATCCACCTCCCAATCGAGAAATTCCCTTGTTTCCGGGCCAAGCCCACCTCCCGGTCACCTCCCATTCGGCATGTCCCACCTCCCTGTCACGATTCGCAGCACTCGAATGGAGGTCCACCCCGATGTTCCGACGACGCCCACCACAGCCACCCAGCACGGCCATTCCCGAGGCCGTTCGCTACCTCGCGTCCGTGTGCGACGGCGCCGTCAAACGAGACGGGCTCGGCTTCGCCTCAGACCACGTCGCCTACGGCCATTGGCTCGCCCGCCTACCTCTCGGCCAATGGGGTCCCGACGAGTACCGCCACGGCCGAACGATTGCGATCGTGTATCGCAACCAGCTGATTCAAGCGGGACTTGCATTCAGCTAGTGCGAACTTTCGCAAGGAGTCGGACGGCGAGATGCGGCTGCGCCCTCTCACCAGATTGCAGCGATCACCGGTTGCCGTTCAACGGTCGCATCTGAGAAGGAGGCGTACGCTGCCGTCCAACGTTCTCCGTCGTGCGTGAGATCGAAGGCGAATCCTGTTGGAGGAACCTGGACGATCCCCGTCTCGGTTTCGGTCTCCGTCAGATAGCCGATGAATGCATCGCGGCCGCTTGCGAGAAGCGGAGTCGATGGACACTCGTAGACAGGTCCGTCGCCATCCCGCCACACACCTGAGTAGAGGTTCAAGTTCCAAGCGCAGATTCGGCCGTCCTCAAGCTGTATCGCGAAGGGCCAGCTGTCCTCTCTCGCTTCCACACTCGTGCCGTCGGTCTCCCGGGCGAAGTAGGAACCGCCTGGAAGTACATCTGCTGCGAGCACCAGCGGATTGTCGTGGCCATTCGGGTGCCCGGGACACGCCACAAGCTCTCGATCTATCCCGATCGCAGCTATCTGAGTGACATCCGCTCTGAAACACGGATCCAATACCGAGTACAGGTTTGGTCCTCCATCGACCAACGGTCGGCCAGTGTCCAAGCCACAGATATACGCGTCGGTTCGAGCCGACCGGGCGGATCCCGCTTGGCAAATCGCCACCTCGCCGGGCTCTGGCTCGACGACAGAAGCCTCGTCGCGCAGGTCTAGCGAGAAGTACCCGGCTGGATTGATGAGGATCTCGGACTCAAAATCGGGCAGCGTCTTGGCATCCTCCCAGTCGGCCAGCTCAGGAGTAGTGGGCTGAGGCGAGTCCGATCCGCGAGGGAAGCCCCACGCAGCTACGCCGATGACAAGCGAGAGCACGCCGACGATAAGTGGGATGTAGTGCTCCGGTCGTTTCCACCAAGCAAGGTCGATGACCCGCCTCGCCTTGCTGCTTGTTGACTTGCGGGCGCCGTTCGACTTCTTGCGCTTGGCAGGCGCCTGACTTCGCTTCTTCTTCCGCTGGCCCTGACGGTTCCGATTCCGTCGCCCTTGTCGTTGTGCCATCTTCAGCCCGGCCGGACGTAGCTGCTCGGGCGACCACTCCGCCAGCGTTCTCCACAACTTGGCTCCGTCGGATGCTGTCCCCTCGTTCCCGCACCTTCTTGGCAGCCTCCTGCTCGTGCCAAATGGCCGCTCGGCGTACCTGCGAGGCGAGCTCCTCTGGCCGGCTGCGCCCATTCTTCTTGATGCAAGGATCTGATCAGGCTCGAAGGGGGACCAGGGACGGACACCCCTTCAATCTAGGCTGAGGCGAACGGGGGCCTTTCACCCGGCCGCCTACCAATGGCTCTGCGCGACCGTCGCTACCGCAAGACACGATCGAATTGCCCATGGAATGCCAGACCAAGGATCTGAGGTCGCGAGCTCTGGGCCATCTCCGACTTGTGGCAGTTGCCAGAACGACGTCGGCGAAGCTCGGATGCGTAGACAGATGTGAACGGCCTCGTCAGTCCGGATCATCAGCGGCACCTCGCCGGTCAGCAGATCGGTCACGAGCACGGGCTCGAGATCGAAGCCTTTCGCGATGACCTCGGCCGGATCGCCCGTATGGATGTGCCACGCGAGAAACCAGTTTCGCAGCGGGCGTGATGGCAGCCGTTCGGGAAGTTCGTTCACAAGTTCAACCTCTGATCGGTGTCGCAGAAGGACCACTCGGCGGAGCCGATGCGGTGTTGGACGACGGCGACGTGATCGCCAACTCGCCACAGCGATCGACCGCGGGCGAGCTTCGGGAGCAGCTGCGCTTCGTGGCTCGTGAGCCCGAGCATCTGCGTCGCCTCGGGGATCTGATCGGACGACTGCCGGAACAGGATCTGGGTCTGAGTGTCGGCGAGGATGCCCATCGAGACCTTGGCGGCCGAGGTCCCGTCGTCTGACTGGGCTCGCAGGTCGGCGATCCGGTGGGCGACGGAGATGTTGGCGACGCCGTAGGAGCGGGCCAGCTTCTGGCACGACTGGTAGTACTTCGCCACTCGCTCGCTGCCGAGCAGCGCCCAGATCTCTTCGAGCACCTGGACTCGGCGAGGCACGTCCGCCGACTCTGGCGCCGCGAGCAGTGACTGGAGCCAGCCGGTGGCGGCGATCATGACTGCGGTGAGTGCGGCGGTGTCTTGGTGGACGGCGGAGAGGTCGATGACCACTCCCCTGCCCGACCAGTCGAGGTGCACGGTCGAGGGTCCGTCGAACATGCCTCGCAGCTGGCCGTCGAGAAGCTTGCCAATGCCGTAGCGGAGGTCCATCACGTCTCGGGCGAGGTGTCGAGGCGTGTCGACTTGGGCTCGTTCGCACATCCCAGAGGTTGGCGTGACGAGGAGGTCGACGACGTCGGTCAACGTCGGTGCTGCGTCGTTGGCCTCGGAGATCGTCTCCATCACCCATCCGAGGGCGGCCTCCTCGAGCGGCGAGAGTTCACGGTGCAGGACTGAGGCCGCCAACGCGGCGACCATCTGCGTGCGTCGCGTGCGGAGCTCGTCGTGGTCAGCGATGTGGGGACCAGCGTCGAGCGGGTTCAGGCGCGTCGGCCCACCCGGCGAGAGACGAACCCGGGTGAGGCCGAGTGCGTCAGCGAGCGGGCCGTATTCGCCCTTCGGATCGAGGATCGCGCACCAACGAGGTCGTCCCCCGGGCGAACCGAGCAACCCGATCGACCGGTACAGCAGTGTCTTCACCGCCGAGGACTTGCCCGAGCCGACCATGCCGAGAACGAGGATGTTCGGAGACGTGATGACGCCGTCGGTGTAGAGCTGGAAGGGGTCGTAGCACCACGCCGATCCACCGGCGGAGACGTCTTCGCCGATGTACACACCCCGAGGGCCGAGCCCGGTGCCGGAGTGGAACGGATAGAGCGCCGACACGTGGGCGTTCGTTGCCCGGTGGCGTGGGATGCGAAGCCCGGGTGGCCGCCGAAGCAGCCTCGGCTTCGAGCTTGTCGACGTGCTCACACCCACTCCTTGGGGACGACGCCGCGAGCCACCGGGAGCGTCGCCACCATCGCGAGGTCGTGGCGACCATGGAGCGGGCGCGCCTCGACGCCAAGCGACGCTGCAACCTGGGCGACTTCATCGGTCGCCTCGTCGACTTCCTCAAGCGTCGGCGCCGTCACGCACAACAGACCGGCGTACACGAACTCGCCGTAGCCGGCGACGAGCTCCTCCTCTCGTTCCTCGACGGCCTGCTTGGCCCTCCGATGCTTCGCTCCGACCCGGAAGCCCTTCTCGGCGCGATGGGCTGCGTCGGACTCAATCTTGGCTGCGTCACGGACGATCGAGCGCTGGCTCTTGGAACGGGCAACGGGTTCGAGGATGACGGCCATCGTGCGGACGCTGCCGGCGTAGAGCATGAGGTCAGACAACCAGGTCGCTTCGACGTCGATCCGGGGCCACTCGGTGACGAGTAGCGCTCGGTGCCACGAGCCGTCCGTGTGCCATGCGTTCCACTCTGTGACAGCGACGCTCGGGCCAGCGCTCGCCGGGTTCGCTGCTCCCGCCGTGTCGCCAAGACTCCGAAGGCGCCCATCAAGGACGAGCCGAGAGGACGGGTCGAGACGAAGGCGCATCGCCCGGGCCCACTCCGACGGGCTGAGAACGCCGGAAACCACGAGCCCGGCTCCTTCGAGGCGTTGAGCGAAGAGGCGCATCTCGCCGAGCAACGACTCGGCCGCGTTGGACACACGATCGGTTTCGCTTCGTCGACGACGCACCTTCCCGATGGCCACCGTGACCGTCACCAGCACCTCGTGTCGAGTCGCTTGGCTTCCGGCCTCCCGCAGCAAGGCTTCGTAGGCGGCCCGCACCTCGGTCAACGGTTCAGCAGCAAGATGCTCGCCGACCCAGTTCCGGTGCTCATCCAGTCCGGCCGGTGCAGCCCACTGCGACCAGCGGACACTCACGACCGGGTTGCGTTCGCTCACGAACGAACCGATTGCGTTGCCCCACGCCTCGATCAGCCAGTCCTGTTCGGCTCGCTCGAGAAGACCGAACTGGCGGCCCGACACTCGGATCGATGCAGCGACGAGGTCGCCCTCTCGATCGTGCGACACCGCCACCTGGGTGCCGGGTGAGCCGAGGCCGACCTGAGCAGCGTCGACGACGAGGAGCTCCTGCCCAGCGAGCGCAGGCGGGGCGGGTACGTCAGCGTCGCCTCCGAGAAGCGGGACGGGTTGAAACCAGACCGCCTGCGCTCCGGCTCGTGAGCGGGCGAATCTGAGACCCAGCGGGATCGATTCCAACAGCGAGGTTCCGCCAATCCGTGCCGCGCCGAGGCCGACGACGAGTGCCATCACGGCGCCACCGGCGAGGACGTTGACGGTGACCATCACGACGGTCCCGACCGCGACACCGAGGGCGACCGTGAGTAGCTGCACAAGAGACAGTCCGAACATCCAGCCTGTGCCGTCGACCGGTGACAGCCGATACTGCTTGGCCGAGTAGCTCGTCATGCCTGTTCGCCTCGGTCAGCGCCGAGCGGCTTCGGCTCAGGCTTCGACGGTTCGGTCGGCAGCGTCACCGTCGGCGCGCCTCCGCCCGACACCGGCAAGGCATCGACCCCACCGGAACCAATCGATCCTCTCTGGTACCCAGAACTTCCGCCACCACCGCTCCCAGAGGGCCGTCCGCCTCCGGAGCCGCCCGTGGCACCAGAGGCCACGGTGGGCGGGGCGGACGGGATAGTCGAGGCCAAGCCGCCTCCCGCCGAGCCACCTCCCGCTGCAGCACCACCACCGGCGAGCTTCGAGATCCCGACACCAGCGGCAACTCCGAGCGACGCCGCGCTCACCGCAGCCTTCACCGGCGAGCGCTCAACTCCCGAGGCGGCAGTCGCGGCCTCCACCAGCGGGAACACCTTCCAGATCAACCACGGCATGAACGCCGCCATCAGCATCACGGCAACGCCAG
>JAHDDY010000028.1:0-16139 GCA_020629115.1 Paracoccaceae bacterium
CGCCATGACCCTGACCGCCGAGCAAGCCGCCGACATCGCCGCCCAGCGCGACGCGCGGGCCGAGACGCGCCGCGCCGTGGCCCCGGGGCTGGAGGCGCGGCTGTACGAGGCGATTCCGGTGCTGGACCACGGCTTCGTGCGCGCGGTCGACTACATGGGCGACGACGAGGCCATCGTGCAGGCGGCGCGCGTCTCCTACGGGCGGGGCACCAAGGCAGCGCGGTCGGACGAGGGGCTGATCCGCTATCTCATGCGACACTGGCATTCGACGCCCTTCGAGATGTGCGAGATCAAGCTGCACGTGAAGCTGCCCATCTTCATCGCGCGGCAGTGGATTCGCCACCGGACCGCGAACGTGAACGAGTATTCCGCGCGCTACTCGATCCTGGACAAGGAATACTACATCCCCGCCGCCGCGCATCTCGCCGCCCAGTCGGACACCAACCGTCAGGGACGCGGCGACGTGCTGTCGGGGGACGAGGCGCAGCGCGTGCTGGACCTTCTGCGCGGGGATGCCGAGCGCACCTATGCGCATTACGAGGAGATGCTGGCGGCGGACGAGGGCAAGGCGGGCCTGTCGCGGGAGCTGGCGCGCATGAACCTGACGCTGAACACCTATACGCAGTGGTACTGGAAGACCGACCTGCACAACCTCTTTCATTTCCTGCGCCTGCGGGCCGACGCTCACGCGCAGTACGAGATCCGCGTCTACGCCGATGCCATCTGCGCGCTGACGCAGGCGTGGGTGCCGATGGCCTACGGCGCGTTCGAGGACTACCGCCTCGGCGCCGTCACCCTCTCCGGCCCGGCGATGGACGCCGTGCGCCGGATGATCGCCGGGGAGGCTGTGACGCAAGAGACGAGCGGGCTGTCCGCCGGGGAATGGCGGGAGGTTGCGGGGGCGCTGGGACTGACCCCGTAGCTACTTCCGCAACCGCGCCGCGTTCGCCGCCGCCGAGGCGGCGATGGGGCGGAGGAAGGCGGTCATGATCTGCGCCTGCGGCTGGCCCTTCGCGGCGGCGAGCGCGGCGGCCTCGAAGCCCTTGGCGAAAGCGGTCGGCTTCTCGAACCACATCGACACGGCCTCCGCCGCGCCCATGCTGCCGGTGCCCATCATCATGCTGCGCCGCAGGATCGTCTCGCCCGCGCCCATCAGCAGGCGCTGCTGCTGAAAGCCCAGGACGATCCAGTCCATCGGGTTCGGGGTCTTCGTGGAAGTCGGCATGACGGAGCGCTCCTTTTGCTGCAATGCAACATAGAACGCGGCGAGCGGTCGTCACGTTCCCAGGAGATGGACGGTCAAATCATAGCTGTCGTCGTCGGCGGCAATATCCCGCCCGATGGCATCCAACCCCGCATCGTAGGTGAAAAGAGGCAGATTGGCGACGATAGCGGTCGAGGCGATCATAAGGTCGGGTATTCTCTTCCGCGCCGTGACCTTCGACGCGATACGGGCGAAGACGCGCGCTTCCTTCGGGCCATAGGGAAGAATGGCTTTCCCGTCGAGTTCTTCCGCCAGATTGGCCACCGCCACCATGGTTCGATTGTCAGGATGAAGAAGCCGCCCACGCAGGCATTCGCCCAAGGTGATGACGCTGATCGCATACTTGCCGCGCAAGATGTATCCGGAACCGAACCGCCCTTGCACGATCGCATCAAGGACGTTGGTGTCGAGAAAAATCACCCCCAATCGTCTTTCATGGCTTCGCGCAGACGGTTCGTTTCCTCGATCTCCGCTCGGGTCACGTTCTTGAGACTGTATTTCTCCGCCAGCTCACGCTGCTGTCGAAATCGCTCCGTGTCGCCCGTCAGGCGGTCGATCATGTAGCGGTTGAGGGATTTGCCCTCAGCCCTCGCCTGGGCGCGCAGGGTCTCGGCGACCTCGACCGGCACGCCGCGCAGGGTCATCTGAACGGTTTCCACAGCATCCTCCTTCGTGAACGCATATCGCGCCAATATGCGTTCACTCCCTCGCCGCATCAAGCGACGAAAAAGGCCGCCCCCGGGGGGACGGCCTCGCCGAAGCGGAGTGGAGCGCCGCGATCAGCAGGAGTAGTAGAGCTTGAACTCGACCGGGTGCGGGGTGTGCTCGTACTCGATCAGCTCTTCCATCTTCAGGCCGATGTAGCCCTCGATCTGGCCAGCGCTGAACACGTCGCCCTTGAGCAGGAAGGCGTGATCCTCCTTCAGGGAGTCGAGCGCCTCGCGAAGCGAGCCGCAGACGGTCGGGATGTCGGCCAGCTCCTCGGGGGGCAGGTCGTAGAGATCCTTGTCCGACGGATCGCCGGGGTGGATCTTGTTCTCGATGCCGTCGAGACCGGCCATCAGCAGGGCCGCGAAGCAGAGGTACGGGTTGGCCGCCGGATCGGGGAAGCGGGCCTCGACGCGCTTCGCCTTGGGCGACTCGGTCCACGGGATGCGCACACAGCCCGAGCGGTTGCGGGCCGAATAGGCGCGCAGGACGGGGGCCTCGAAGCCCGGGATCAGGCGCTTGTACGAGTTGGTCGACGGGTTGGTGAAGGCGTTGAGCGCCTTGGCGTGCTTGAGGATGCCGCCGATGAAGTACAGCGCCTCGTCCGACAGGTCGGCGTAGCCGTTGCCCGCGAACAGCGGCTTGCCGTCCTTCCAGATCGACATGTTAACGTGCATCCCGGTGCCGTTGTCGCCCGCGATGGGCTTGGGCATGAACGTGGCCGACTTGCCGTAGGCGGCGGCGACGTTGTGGATGACGTACTTGTACTTCTGGAGGTTGTCGGCCTGCTCGGTCAGCGAGCCGAAGATCATGCCCAGCTCGTGCTGCGACGCGGCGACCTCGTGGTGGTGCTTGTCGACCTTCATGCCGATCTGCTTCATGGTCGAGAGCATCTCGGAGCGCATGTCCTGGCCCGCGTCCGTCGGGTTGACGGGGAAGTAGCCGCCCTTCACGCCCGGACGGTGGCCCATGTTACCCATCTCGTACTCGGTCCAGGAGTTCCATGGGCTGTCGGCCGCGTCGACCTCGTAGGCCACGCGCTCCATCGAGACGTCGTAGCGCACGTTGTCGAAGACGAAGAACTCGGCTTCCGGGCCGAAGAACGACTGGTCGCCCATGCCGGAGGACTTGAGGTAGGCCTCGGCCTTGAGCGCCGTGCCGCGCGGATCGCGGTCGTAGGCCTCGCCCGTGTCCGGCTCCACGACGTTGGCGAAGATCGCCATGGTCTTCTGCGCGTAGAACGGGTCGATGTAGGCGGAATCGAGATCCATCACCAGCTTCATGTCGGAATTCTCGATGCTCTTCCATCCGGCGATGGAGGACCCGTCGAACATCCAGCCTTCCTCGAACCAGTCCTCGTCGACGATATCGACGATGGCGGTCACGTGCTGCATCTTGCCGCGCGGATCGGTGAAGCGGATGTCGAGATACTCGACCCCTTCGTCCTTGATCTGCTTGAGGAGGGTCTTGGCGTCGCTCATGGTGGTGTCCTTTCGTTGGAAATCCGGGGGTGCGAGGGGGCGGGGCGTCAGAGCGCCTCGACGCCCTCCTCGCCGGTGCGGATGCGCACCGATTGGTCGATGGTGGAGACGAAGACCTTGCCGTCGCCGATCTTGCCTGTCTTCGCCGCCGAGACGATCGCCTCGACCACGGGCGCGACCAACGCGTCGTCGACGACCACCTCGATCTTCACCTTGGGCAGGAAGTCGACGACGTACTCGGCCCCGCGATACAGCTCGGTATGGCCCTTCTGCCGCCCGAAGCCCTTGGCCTCGATGACGGTGAGGCCCTGGACCCCGACTTCCTGCAAACTCTCCTTCACGTCATCGAGCTTGAACGGCTTGATGACGGCTTCGATCTTTTTCATGCTGACGATGCCCTTATCCTCCGCGATGATGCGCGGTTCACGAAGCATTAAGCAAAAGGCGGGCCAACCATGATTTGCCGACGGAATCCAAGGGGAACGATGGTAAAGCGCCCAGTGGCCCCAGCAAATCTGCCTGTTATTTGAGCACAGCGCACAGAATTGAGGCAGGAAGGGCCGGTGTGTCTGACTGCTACCACCGGACGCGCGAACGGGCCGCATCGCCATCGCATACGGACCATCACGGACATGGAACCGATGGAGCGGACGCGTGCCCGGCCCGATTGCGCAAGACATTCCAGATGCCTTGGCGGTTGTCCTGAGGCAGACTATCAACCGGCGACCATCCTCGCCGGGCGATCATGGTTGACACGGCATGATTTTATTGATGCACCACGCCCCAGCCGTTGTTATAGAGCGCGGCGGAGCGCGACCGTTGCGGGCGTGGTGGAATTGGTAGACACGCCAGATTTAGGTTCTGGTGCCGTAAGGTGTGGGGGTTCAAGTCCCTCCGCCCGTACCAGTGCTCCATCCCGGATACCGGAATGGCCGGTCCGCGTGCGTAGCGGAAAAGATTGAGTTTTTTGGAACGACGAGAAGATCAGGACCAGACGATGCAAGTGACGGAAAGCAAATCGGACGGGTTGATCCGCGTCTACGACATCACCATTCCCGGCGCCGAGGTCGAGGGCAAGGTCACGACAAAGCTCGAGGAGGCGCGCGAATCCGTCGAGCTGAAGGGCTTCCGCAAGGGCAAGGTGCCGTTGAAGATCCTGCGCCAGCGGTTCGGGCAGAGCGTGCTCGGCGAGAGCCTGCAGGAGATCGTCGACGGCACGGTCCGCGACCTCATCTCCGAGAAGGACCACCGTCCGGCCATGCAGCCCGACGTGAAGATGACCAACGAGGACTTCAACGAGGGCGACGACGTGACCCTCACGGTCGCCTACGAACTGCTGCCCGACGTGCCGGCGGTCGATTTCTCCGGGATCGAGCTGGAGAAGATGGTGGTCGAGGTCGAGGACAGCGCCGTCACCGATGCGCTCGACCGCCTCTCCGCCGATGCGGTCGATTACGAGACCGCCGAGAAGGCCGCCGAGGAGAAGGACCAGGTGGTCATCGACTTCCTCGGCAAGATGGACGGCGAGCCGTTCGAGGGCGGCGCGGCGGAGGACTTCCCGCTCGTCATCGGCTCCGGCCAGTTCGTGCCCGGCTTCGAGGATCAGCTCACGGGCGTGAAGGCGGGCGACGAGAAGCAGGTCGCCCTGACCATGCCCGAGGAATACGGCAACAAGGAACTGGCCGGCAAGGACGTGACCTTCGATGTCACCGTCAAGGAGGTCAAGGCCCCCAAGCCCGCCGAGATGAACGACGAGTTCGCCAAGCGCTTCGGCATGGACAGCCTCGACGCGCTCAAGGACGACATCCGCACCCGGGTGGGGGGCGAGTTCGAGCAGGCCTCCCGCGCGCATCTCAAGCGCAAGCTGCTGGACGACCTCGACGGGCGCGTCTCGTTCGAGCTGCCCCCGACCATGCTGGAGGTCGAGTCCAAGCAGGTCGCGCACCAGCTCTGGCACGACGAGAATCCCGAGGTGCAGGGCCACGATCACCCCGAGATCGAGCCGACCGAGGATCACGAGAAGATCGCCCGCCGCCGCGTCATGCTCGGCCTCCTGCTGGCCCATGTCGGCTCCGAGAACGAGATCTCCGTGACCGAGGAGGAGCTGCGCAACGTGATGATCCAGCAGGCCCGCCAGTATCCCGGCCAGGAACGCCAGTTCATCGAATGGGTGCAGGGCAACCAGCAGGCGATCAACGAGATGCAGGCTCCCATCTTCGAGGACAAGGTCGTCGACCACATCCTCGCCCAGGCCAAGATCACGGAAAGGACCGTGACGAAGGAAGAGCTTGAGAAGGCTCTCGAGGATCTTGAATCTGATACGGTGTAGGCCGATATAGGGCGACGGCGACGGGCGCGAACCGCCATCGCCGTTCCATTCACCGTTTCTTCATGCCCCGTAGCCGATGACGGGGCGTCGAGAGCCGATCCGACACCCTGCGCGCCATCCCCGTGCCAGGCCCCGACGACCGTACCTTGGAGCGCGTTATGCGAGATCCCGTCGACACCTACATGAACACCCTCATCCCCATGGTCGTCGAGCAGACGAGCCGGGGCGAGCGGTCCTACGACATATATTCGCGCCTCCTCAAGGAGCGGATCATGTTCGTCTCCGGCCCCGTCCATGACGGGATGGCCACGCTGATGGTCGCGCAGCTCCTGTTTCTCGAAGCCGAGAATCCGAAGAAGGAGATCGCGATGTACATCAACAGCCCCGGCGGCGTCGTGACCTCGGGCCTGTCGATCTACGACACGATGCAGTACATCAAGCCGAAGGTGCAGACCCTGTGCATCGGCCAGGCGGCCTCCATGGGCTCGCTCCTGCTGACCGCCGGCGCGAAGGACATGCGCTTCTCGCTCCCGAACAGCCGCATCATGGTGCACCAGCCCTCGGGCGGCTACCAGGGCCAGGTGACCGACATCATGATCCACGCCCGCGAGACGGAGGCCCTCAAGCGCCGCCTCAACGAGATCTACGTCCACCATACCGGCCAAGACTACGACACTGTGGAGAAGGCGCTGGAACGTGACAACTTCATGACCGCCGAGAAGGCCAAGGAATGGGGTTTGATCGACGAGATCGTCGAGAACCGCTCGGACCTTACGGACGACGAAGAGACGTAGGATGTTAAGACGCGCGTGCTAGTCTGGTGACTCGGCACGCGCGGATGTGACGAATTTGTCATTGTCGTTCGCGTCTGTGGCGAAAGGATTGGCCCCGATGTAGCATGGGCATTAGCATCGGGTGAAACAGGCCAGCCGCCGGGGCGGCTCGGGGAGATGATGACATGACGAACACCGGCGATTCCAAGAATACGCTCTACTGTTCCTTCTGCGGGAAGAGCCAGCACGAGGTGCGCAAGCTGATCGCCGGACCGACGGTGTTCATCTGCGACGAATGCGTCGAGCTGTGCATGGACATCATCCGCGAGGAGAACAAGTCGAGCCTCGTCAAGTCGGGCGACGGCGTGCCCTCGCCGCAGGAGATCTGCCAGGTCCTCGACGACTACGTGATCGGCCAGCGCACCGCCAAGCGCGTCCTCTCCGTCGCCGTGCACAACCACTACAAGCGTCTGAACCACGCCCAAAAATCGAACGACGTGGAACTGGCGAAATCCAACATCCTGCTCATCGGCCCGACCGGGTGCGGCAAGACGCTGCTCGCCCAGACGCTGGCACGCATCCTCGACGTGCCCTTCACCATGGCCGACGCGACGACCCTGACCGAGGCGGGCTACGTGGGCGAGGATGTCGAGAACATCATCCTGAAGCTGCTCCAGAGCGCCGACTACAACGTCGAGCGCGCCCAGCGCGGCATCGTCTACATCGACGAGATCGACAAGATCAGCCGCAAGTCCGACAATCCGTCCATCACCCGCGACGTCTCGGGCGAGGGCGTGCAGCAGGCGTTGCTGAAGGTTATGGAGGGCACCGTCGCCTCCGTGCCGCCCCAGGGCGGGCGCAAGCATCCGCAGCAGGAGTTCCTCCAGGTCGACACGACCAACATCCTCTTCATCTGCGGCGGGGCCTTCGCCGGCCTCGACAAGGTCATCGCCCAGCGCAACAAGGGCACGTCCATCGGTTTCGGCGCGGACGTGCGCACCGACGACGAGCGCACGATCGGCGACCTCCTCGCGGAACTGGAGCCGGAGGACCTGCTGAAATTCGGCCTCATCCCCGAATTCGTCGGTCGCCTGCCCGTCATCGCCACCCTGCGCGACCTGGACGAGGGCGCGCTGATCCAGATCCTGACGGAGCCGAAGAACGCGCTCGTCAAGCAGTACCAGCGCCTGTTCGAGATGGAGGGGGCCAAGCTCACCTTCACCGAGGACGCGCTCAGCGCGGTGGCCCGGAAGGCCATCGACCGCAAGACCGGCGCGCGCGGCCTGCGCTCCATCCTGGAGAACGTGCTGCTCGACGCCATGTTCGACCTGCCCTCGCTCAAGAGCGTGAACGAGGTCGTCGTCAACGCCGAGGTCATCGGCGGCGACGCCCAGCCCCTCTTCATCTACGAGGACGGCGCCGAGCCGGCCGTCACGGGCGCGGCATCCTGATCAGCCGGAGCATGGGCGGCTTGCGACAGCGGGCCGCCCCTCCCGGCTCTTGAAAGCGGCTTCGGCGGTCGCCATCTGACATGACAACACTCTCTGGTAACGGTTCCCGTGCTTCATCGAAGGCGGGAAGCGTTTGATTTAAGGATTGTCTATGACACAGGAAATCCGCCCCGACGACACCGCGATCTACCCGGTCCTGCCACTCCGGGACATCGTCGTCTTCCCCCACCTGATAGCCCCACTCTTCGTCGGCCGCGAGAAGTCGGTCAATGCCCTCGAAGAGGTGATGAAGAACAGCCGCGAAATCCTGCTGGTCACCCAGAAGGATGCGACGAAGGACGAGCCGGCCGCCGAGGATATCTACGACGTCGGCGTCATCGCGACCGTGCTCCAGCTGCTGAAGCTGCCCGACGGCACCGTCAAGGTGCTGGTCGAGGGCAAGCGCCGGGCGCGCATCGACCGCTACCTCCCGAACGAGGAGTTCTTCGAGGCCGAGGCGAGCGTTATCGACGAGACCGTCGGCGACGAGAAGACCGTCCGCGCCCTCTCGCGCACCATCACAAACGAGTTCGAGAAATACCTCAAGCTCAACAAGAACATACCCCAGGAAGCCCTCGTCGCGGCGGGCAAGATCGACGAGCCGTCCAAGCTCGCCGACACCATCGCGCATCACTTGGCCATCAAGATCGACGAGAAGCAGGAGCTTCTGGAGATCACCGCCGCCGCCGAGCGCCTGGAGAAGATCTTCGCGCTCATGCAGGGCGAGATCAGCGTCCTGAACGTCGAGAAGAAGATCAAGTCCCGCGTCAAGCGCCAGATGGAGAAGACCCAGCGCGAATACTATCTGAACGAGCAGATGAAGGCCATTCAGAAGGAACTGGGCGAAGGCGAGGACGGCAAGGACGAGCTGGGCGAGCTGGAGGCCCGGATCGAGGACGCCAAGCTCTCGAAGGAGGCCTACGAGAAGGCTCAGGCCGAGATGAAGAAGCTGCGCAACATGTCGCCCATGTCCGCCGAGGCGACGGTGGTGCGCAACTATCTCGACTGGCTGGTCTCGATCCCGTGGAAAAAGAAGGCTCGGGTCAAGAAGGACCTCAAGGCCGCCGAGAAGGTCCTCGACAACGACCATTACGGTCTCGACAAGGTCAAGGAACGCATCGTCGAGTATCTCGCCGTCCAGCAGCGCAAGTCGAAGCTGAAAGGCCCGATCCTGTGCCTCGTCGGCCCGCCCGGCGTCGGCAAGACGAGCCTGGGCAAGTCCATCGCCAAGGCGACGAACCGCGAGTTCATCCGCATCTCGCTCGGCGGCGTCCGGGACGAGGCGGAGATTCGCGGCCACCGGCGGACCTATATCGGCTCGATGCCCGGCAAGATCATCCAGTCGATGAAGAAGGCCAAGACCACGAATCCGCTCATCCTGCTCGACGAGATCGACAAGATGGGCCAGGATTTCCGCGGCGATCCGGCCTCGGCGATGCTGGAGGTGCTCGATCCGGAGCAGAACGCGACCTTCGCGGACCACTATCTCGAAGTGGACTACGACCTGTCGAACGTCATGTTCCTGACCACGGCGAACACGATGAACCTGCCCCGCCCGCTGCTCGACCGGATGGAGATCATCCGTCTGGAGGGCTACACGGAGGAGGAGAAGGTCGAGATCGCCAAGCGGCACCTGATCGACGAGCAGCGCGAGGCGCATGGCCTGTCGGAGAAGGAATTCTCCGTCAGCGACGAGGCCCTGTCGGAGATCGTGCGCACCTATACCCGCGAGGCGGGTGTGCGGAACCTCAAGCGCGAGATCGCGAAGCTGGCCCGCAAGGCCGTGACGCGGATCGTGCGCGACGACACCAAGGCGATCGAGGTGACGGAGGATTCGCTCGACGACATGCTCGGCGTGAAGAAGTTCCGCTACGGCCTCGCCGAGGAGAAGGATGCCGTGGGCGCGGTGACGGGTCTCGCTTGGACCGAGGTGGGCGGAGATCTCCTGTCCATCGAGGCGGTGCGGATGCCGGGTCGGGGCCGGATGAAGACGACCGGCACGCTCGGCGACGTGATGAAGGAGTCCATCGACGCGGCCTCCTCCTACGTCCGCTCCATCGCCCCGCTCATCGGAGTGCAGCCGCCGAAGTTCGAGCGCATGGATATCCATGTCCACGTGCCCGAGGGTGCGACCCCGAAGGATGGTCCATCCGCCGGCATCGGCATGGTCACGTCGATCGTGTCGGTCCTGACCGGCATCCCCATTCGCAGGGATGTGGCCATGACGGGCGAGGTGACGCTGCGCGGTAACGTGCTGCCCATCGGCGGCCTGAAGGAGAAGCTGCTGGCGGCCCTGCGGGGTGGTATCAAGACGGTGGTCATCCCTCAGGACAACGAGAAGGACCTGCGCGACGTGCCCGAATCGGTGAAGAAGGGCTTGCAGATCATCCCGGTCTCGACCGCCGGCGAGGTGCTCGACATCGCCCTCGTCTCGAAGCCGGAACCGATCGTCTGGACCGATGCCGATCAGGCCGCGTCCGAGCAGCAGTTCGCTCCGCCGGGCGCGATGCCTACGGACGACCCGTCGCGTGGGCTGAACGCCTGACGGTATGCTGACCACCTATCCGTGTCGTACGGAACGCGGTGCATAAACTGACGAGGCGGCGGGGAAACCCGCCGCTTTTTCTTTGACCTGCGGGAACCGGGTTCATACGATGCACACAACCGAATTACCCGAAAGGTGCTGACCCGTGAACAAGAAAGAACTCGCCGCTGCCGTCGCTGCCGACTGCGACATGACGAATGCCGACGCGCTCAAGGCCATCGACGCCACGCTCGATCAGATCACGGCGACGCTGAAGAACGGCGACGAGGTTCGTCTCCTCGGCTTCGGCACCTTCGCGACCGCGCACCGCAAGGCCGGCGAGGGCCGCAACCCGCAGACGGGCAAGACCATCAAGATCGCCGCTTCCACGCAGGCGAAGTTCCGCCCCGGCAAGGCGCTCAAGGATGCCCTGAACGACTGATATTCCGGGCGGTTAGCTCAGTTGGTAGAGCGCTTCGTTTACACCGAAGATGTCGGGAGTTCGAGCCTCTCACCGCCCACCAGAACCAGGCCCCGGATCATCCCGATCCGGGGCTTTTTGTATGCGCGGCGACAATGGGAGACGGCACGATGACCGACGAGACGGTGGAGACCCTCGACGCGCTCGGCTTGCGTTGCCCCCTGCCCGTCCTGAAGGCGCGCAAGCGGTTGAAGGGAATGGCGCCAGGCGCGCTGCTGCGAATCGAGGCGGACGATCCGGCCGCCCTCGTCGACGTGCCGCATTTCTGCGCCGAGCAGGGGCACGACCTCGTGGAACAGACGCGCGACGGGGAGGCGTTGGTCTTCCTGGTACGGAAATAGCGCCTATTCCGACGTCCCGCCCATCATCGCCCGCATGTGCTCGCATGGGTCGTCGCGCGCCGGGGCGGGCGAGGTGACGGTCGCGGTGTAGAGACCGTCGGGCACGGGCGTGTCGCCCTCCTCGATCTGACCGATGGCGGCGATGGCCGCCCCCGGCATCGCACGGGCGAGGTATTCCGGCGCACCGTTCCGCAGGCGCGCATGGGCGTTGCCGCAGATCAGCACCGCGCGCCCGCCGCCCCGCTCCCCGGCCCGCCGCCACGCCTCGGCATAGGCCGCATCCCAGGCCCGCTGCACGGCGACCATGGGGGCGAGCCGCGCCCGGTCGAGCAATGCGCAGTGCGCCTCGTACTGCTCGTTCAGCATCATCGCCTCGACAGCGGGGGCGAGCGACTCGTCCAGCCCGTAGCGCGCCGTCATCTCCGGCCCGAGGCCCGACGCGCCCTTGGTATAGACCGCCGCCATTGCCTCGTGCGACAGACCGCCACCCGCGACGTAGGCATCCGGTGCGGCTTCGAGGATCGGCGCGTAGAGGTCGAAATCGGGCCAGCCCTGCGCTTCCCACTCCATCGCCTCGGCCAGGGCCTGCCGGGTCGCCCCGGCGCGGCGCAGGCGGTTGACCGCCTCCTCGCTGCTGCGAGGGATCATCTCGAAGGCGATGGCGGACGGCCTCAGAGCCGCGACAAGGGCCGCCTGCACACCGTGATGCGCGGGGTTGTCGTGCCGCTCGCCGATGGCGACGAAGCGAGCATCGCCAACGGCGGCGAGCGCCGCCGGGATGCCGCGCGGTACCGCCCACCCGGTGCGGGGCGCAAGCACGGTCGCTCCCAGACCGGCCAGGACCGCGCGGCGGTCCATGCTCACGAGACGGGCGGCGGCGCGTCGGTCAGCGCGGCATCCGCGAGCGCTTCCTCGAAGGGATTCTCGCCCTTGAGCCAGCGGACGAACACGTTCTTGCCGGTGAAGATCGTCGCCAGCGCCGCGTTCAGTTCCAGCGGCTCGACGAACAGGCCCGAATCGTAGAGCGCCGTGCCGTAGGCGTCGTAATAGGCCTGCGTGTTCTTGAAGAACAGCGCGTGGGACGGGGCGGGATGGTACGCGTCGCGCGTGTCGAAGGCCGTGCGACACGCCCCCAGGTCCCCGCTGTGCATCGAGCGGCAGGTCAGCGGACGGCCCGCATGGACCGTGCACAGATGCGTCTCCGGGTCGAGCATCGGGCAGGCGATATGCCCCACATGCCGCGCCGCACCGCTCTTGCCGCGGTGTTCGGCGTCATGGGCCACGATCCGCTCGATCATCGCGCGCGAGGCGTCCGGCTCGAACTGCGTGCGGATGTAGTTGGCGAGGTAGAACGCCTCGGGCGGCAGCACACTGACCATCGTGTGACAGCACATCGCGCATCCCTTGGCGCAGGCCACCCTGAACGTGCCCGACTTCTCGAAATACGTATACGTATCGTCGAAGAAGACGTTCGAGCGCGCGTAGGTCAGCTCGACCGATTTCAGCACCGATCCCTTCGTGATCCCGTTGCGGGTGAAGTAGTCGATATAGCGGCGGGACTCGCGTTCGCCCTCAGGGGGGACCGGTTTCCAGTCGGCTGCTTGCATCTCAGGCTCCGTTCACCAATTTTTACGGCGTTCTATCACGCCGGGCGCGCCCGCGCCACGCCGCGCATGCCGAGGGCGAAAGCGCCGCAGCCGATGACGAGCACCGCGATGCAGATGTAGAGCAGAGCGGTGTATTTATGCTCAACGCCCATCATCGCCATCGCCTCCAGCCCGATCGCCTTCTTGCCGTTGATGAGGAAGTAGAGGACCGCCCCCGAGATGGCGGCGG
Source organism: Paracoccaceae bacterium (assembly GCA_020629115.1). Lineage (GTDB taxonomy): Bacteria > Pseudomonadota > Alphaproteobacteria > Rhodobacterales > Rhodobacteraceae > JAHDDY01. The sequence continues at coordinate 13,228 of JAHDDY010000028.1, forward strand.
CGAAGGAGACGAGATAGCTCCACAGCGCCACCGACTGCGCCCTGCCCCAGAGCATGAACAGGATCACGGGCGCGAGGTACATCGACGCCGTGCCCGATACCGCGACGGCGCCGAACAGGTCCTGACTGCCGAAGAAGCAGAAGATCAGCCCCGCCAGCATGAACCCGGCCATGACGATGCGCCCGCTGGTGACGGTGCGCGGCAGGGCGCGCATGTCGACCACGACGAGCTTGGAGGCGCTGGACAGCGTGGAATCGAGGGTCGAGATGGCCGAGACGATCAGCGCCATGTTGACCGCGACCATCACCCACGGATCGAACATCCGCGCCCAGACCGCCTGCATGCTCTCGCCCGCTTCGGCGAGAAGACCCGCCTGCACGCCGAGCAGGCCGAAGCCGAAGATGCACAGGACCGAGATCCAGAAGGCGTGAACGAAGGACCACGCCGTCGTGCGCCGGTCGGCGAGCAGGCCGCGATCCATCATCACCGGGTCATGCATTGGGTAGGAGACGACCTGCAGGCCCGCGACCGCGAGCAGCACCCAGCCGGGCAGCGCCCCGGCCGTGCCTTCGGCGGTCATCGCCGCGCCGAGGTCGAAGGTCTCGTGCGTCACCAGGGCGGCGAAGGCGAGGCCGAAGACGCCGAGGAAGACTATCATCTGGAACACGTCCGTCCGCAGCGAGGCGCGCAGGCCGCCGAGCATCGAATAGGCCATTCCCACCAGCGCCAGCACGAGGATCGCCGCCCCGCCCCCGTCGCCGATGGCTTCGCCGAACACACCACCGAACAGGCTGGCCCCGAAGGTGGCCGTGAAGATGGTGCCGACCACCAACAGATTCGCGAAAACCTCCGAGACGAGGCGCAGGGCGATGACGAAATTGTAGCAGCTCGTCCCCGCTTTGCCGAAACGGTCCGACAGGAAGGTCTGGATCGAATCATAGCCGTAATGGAACCGCAGCCGGTCGATGATCAGCCCGCCCGACAGGAACGAGAAGTAGTAGGCCGCATAGGCCATCGCGCCGGGCGTACCGTAGTAGAAGCCGAGCACCGCCGCCGTGAGCAGCGAGCGGGCGAAGATCCAGGTCGTCACCTGGCTCAGTACCAGCGTCCACAGCCCCGGCGGCGCCCCTTCGGCATCGCGCCCGCTGTAGAACCCGTCCGCCCCGGTCATTTTGGGCGACAGGGCGAAGCTCGCGGCGAGGACGCCGGCGGTGAGCACGAGAAGAAGGATCGAATCTGTCATGGATCGGCCAGCCTGAAACTATGGAAATCGGTTCTTGTTAACGATCGCCCGATCCACCGTCGCGCAGGACGGCGAATTGTGACGAAAACGTGAGGGGGTGTTGAAGAGCGCCCTGCGGGCACCCCGTCCCCGGCGCAAGACCGGGGACCTCGCAGAACTATGCCCTGACCGTCGAGGCCCCCGGTCTCCGCCGGGGGCTGGGACAAGTCGCGGGCATCACAGCGTTCCCGGATACGCCCCGCCGTCCATCAGGAGGTTCTGCCCCGTGACGTAGCCCGCCTGTCGCGAGCACAGGAACGCGCAATACGCCCCGAACTCGTCCGCCTCGCCGAAGCGGCGGGTGGGGTTCTGGGCCTTGCGCTCCTCCTTGATCTCGTCGACCGTCCGCCCCTGCGCCCGCGCCGCGCCTTCGAGCGTCTGGGCGATGCGGTCGGTGTCGAAGGGGCCGGGGAGCAGGTTGTTGATGGTCACGCCGTCCTTCGCCACCTGCCGCGACAGGCCCGCGACGAAGCCGGTCAGCCCCGCCCGCGCGCCGTTCGACAGACCGAGCACCGGGATGGGGGCCTTCACCGCGCCGGAAGTGATGTTGACGATGCGGCCCCAGCCGCGGTCGATCATGCCGGGCAGGACCGCCTTCATCAGCATGATGGGGGTGAGCATGTTCGCGTCGAGCGCGGCCTGCCAGTCGGCACGGTCCCAGTCGGTGTAGTCGCCGGGGGGCGGGCCGCCCGCATTGTTGACGAGGATATGGGGCGTCCCCACCGCCTCGACGAGCCGCGCCTGCACGTCGTCGGTGGCGATATCGCCCGGCACCGTCTCGACCGAGACACCGTGCGCCGCACGGATGGCCTCCGCCGTCGCCTCCAGCGTCCCGGGCGTGCGCCCGTTCAGCACCAGATCGACACCCTCGGCCGCCAGCGCCTCGGCACAGCCCTTGCCCAAGCCCCGCGACGAGGCGCAGACGATGGCGCGCTTGCCTTTCAGTCCCAGATCCATGGTCGTCCTCCCGTTTTATGGATGGCGTACCATGAAGCGCCGGTCAGGCAAACGCGCGATTGGGAGGGGTCAGGAATTGCGCTCGCGCAGGGCGTCGCGGATTTCCTGGAGCAGGATCTCCTGCCGCGGCGGGCCGTCCTCGACCACCGGCTTTTCCTCGCGCTTGAGGCGGTTCACGGCCTTGATGATCATGAACAGGATGAACGCGACGATCAGGAAGGAGATGATCGCGTTGATGAAGACGCCGTAGGTGATGACGGCCAGCCCGTCCTCCTTCGCCTGCGCCGCCGAGGCCACCTCCTGCCCCGAGAGGTTGACGTAGAGACCGGAGAAATCCGTCCCGCCCGTTACCAGACCGATGATCGGGTTGAAGATATCCGTCACCAGCGACGTGACGACCGATGTGAAGGCCGCGCCGATGACGATGCCGACGCCCATGTCGACCACGTTGCCCTTGACGGCGAATTCCTTGAATTCCTGGATCATGCCCATCTTCGTATCCTGCAATCCCTATGTCAGCCGCGCAGGGTCGCGCCCGTCGCCTTCTCGACGGAGGCGACGATCTTCGTGGCTATGGCGTCGATCTGCTCGTCGGTGAAGGTCTTGTCCTTGGGCTGGAGGCGGACGGAGACGGCGACGGATTTTCGCCCGTCCCCGAGTTGCGCCGCCGCGC
>JAHDDY010000028.1:16239-18574 GCA_020629115.1 Paracoccaceae bacterium
AGGCGGACGGAGACGGCGACGGATTTTCGCCCGTCCCCGAGTTGCGCCGCCGCGCCCGCGCCGTCGAACACGTCGAAGACCGCGATATCGTCAATCAGCGCCTTCTCCGCCGACTTCACCGCCTTGCGGATGGCGTCGGCCTCCGTGCGCGCATCGACGACGAAGGCGAAGTCGCGCTCCACGGCCTGAAGGTTCGTCCGCTCCAGCGCGGGGCGCGCGCGGGTCTTCGCCTTCGGGAAGGGGATCGCCTCCAGATGCACCGCGAAGGCGACCGCCGGGCCGGAGAGGTCGAAGGCGGCGAGCGTTTTCGGGTGCAACTCGCCGAAGGTGGCGATGAGGTTCTTCGGCCCGAGGCGGAAATTGGCCGCACGGCCGGGATGGAGCCACCCGGGTACGGTCCGATCCGCCTGCATCCGGTCCACCGGCGCGCCGAGGGCCGAAAGCAGCGCCTCGACGTCGCCGCGCGCGTCGAAGAAGTCCACCGCCCGGCGCGTGCCGGTCCAGTCGCGCGGGGCCGTATGCCCGAGGCGGATACCGGCGGCGAGGATGCGCTCCTCCCCCGGCTCGGCCCCGAAAAAGCCGTTGCCGACCTCGAACAGCGCCAGGTCCGCGAAGCCCCGCGCGCGGTTGCGCGCCGCCGCCGCCATCAGGCCGGGCAGCGGGCTGGGCCGCATGTCGGACATCTCGGAGGAGATCGGGTTCTCCAGCGTCAGCGCCGCCGTGCCGCCGTCAAAGGCCACTGCCTCGTCCACCGAGACGAAGGAATAGGTGACGCATTCGTTCATCCCCTGCGCCGCCAGCACCCGCCGCGCGCTCGCCACGCGCTTCTGCATCGGGGTCCAGGTCGCCGAGGCCACGCCCGCGCCGCGCCGGGGCAGCGGGGCCGATTCGAGCTTCGTCAGAGAGGAGACGCGCGCGATCTCCTCGACCAGATCGGCCTCGCCGCGAATATCGGGCCGCCAGGAGGGGACCGCCACGTCGAAGCCGCTTTCCGTCTCGATCACGCCGAAGCCCAGTTCGGTCAGGATGCGCGCCTGTTCGTCGGGCGCGACGGTCATGCCGACCAGCGTCTCGGTGCGATCCGCGCGCAGGGGGTAGCTGCGCGCCGTATCCGGCACCGCCCCCGCGACGATGACATGCGACGCCTCGCCCCCGCACAGGTCGAGCACCATGCGCGTGGCCAACTCCATCCCGTCGCGGGTGAAGGCCGGGTCGATGCCACGCTCGAAGCGGTAGCGGGCATCCGAGTTGATGCGCAGCTTGCGCCCCGTCGCCGCCGTGCGCACCGGGTCGAAATACGCCGCCTCGATGAACACGTCGGTCGTCCCGGGCGTGCAGCCCGAATGCAGCCCGCCCATGACCCCGCCGATCCCCTCCGGCCCGGCATCGTCGCAGACGAGGGTCATGGCGTCGTCGAAGGTGTATTCCTTTTCGTCCAGCGCGACGAGGCTCTCGCCGGGCCTCGACAGGCGAACATGGATATCGCCCGTCACCTTGGCGGCGTCGAAGACGTGCAGCGGGCGGGCCCGGTCGTAGGTGAGGTAGTTGGTGATATCGACCAGCGCCGAGATGGGTCGCAGGCCGATGGCCTTGAGCCGCCGTTGCAGCCAGTCGGGCGACGGCCCGTTGGTCACGCCGCGCACCATGCGACCGACGAAGAGCGGGCACGCCTCGTCCGCCACGTCGTCATGCAGCGTGACGCCGATGGGGCTGTCGAACGTCCCCGTCACCGGCTCGACGGGCGCGGGCTTTAGCGTGCCCAGCCCCCGCGCCGCCAGATCCCGCGCCACCCCGCGCACGGCGAGCGCGTCGGGGCGGTTGGGGGTGATGGCGATGTCGAAGACCGGATCGTTCAGGTCGCGGTAGTCGATGAAGCGCGCGCCGAGCGGCGCATCCTCGGGCAGGTCGATGATGCCGTCGTGGTCGTCCGACAGCTCCATCTCCCGCTCGGAGCAGAGCATCCCGTTCGATTCGACGCCCCGGATGACGCCCGGCTTGAGGTCGACCCCAGTGCCCGGCACATGCGTGCCCACCGGCGCGAAGACGCCGACGAGACCCGTCCGCGCGTTGGGTGCGCCGCAGACGACCTGCACCTCCTCCGCCGGGCCGTCCGATCCTTGCGGATACGTCTCGACCCGGCACAGGCGCAGGCGGTCGGCGTTCGGATGCTGCACCGCCTCGATCACGCGGCAGATGCGGAACGCGCCGAGGCGCTCGGCGGGATCGTCGATGCCCTCGACCTCCAGCCCCAGATCGACCAGCGCCTCGGATATCTCCTCGACGCCCGCCTCGGTCTCCAGATGGTCCTTCAGCCATGACAGGGTGAATTTCATCG